>DVLJ01000133.1 GCA_018715565.1 Candidatus Ventrimonas merdavium | reverse complement strand
AGTTTTATTATTTCAACTGTCTACCTAGAAGGGAGCATATCACTGCGGACCGGCCGGGGTTTTTGTCTAAGGATTGTCCAAAGAGGATCTAAGGATTATAGAGGATCATGTGCAGGATGGCGGTTTCCGTTCCTGTATTCCGGTAGGAGTGGACGATATCTCCTGGAAACCGGATGCTTTCCCCTTTTGCTACAGAAAAGCGCTGGCCGTCGGCCAGGATCTCAATCGTCCCGCCGAACACGGTGATAAATTCGGCAGTTCCCCGCAGATGCGGCTCTGACTGCCAGTAGCTTCCTGCTTCCAGCTCTAAATAATAGACGGCAAATCTGCGGTTTTCATCGTCCGGAAAGATCGGATAGTTTTTTACGCTGCCGTGATCTTCCAGCAGCGGCTGGATTTCCGATGTTTTTACAATTTCATACGGTGCTTTCGGGCGTACGGTCAGTGCGTCAAACGGAACCTTCATCCCGTTGGATAATTTCCACAGAGTCGAGAGGGTGGGGTTGCCGTCGCCCCGTTCGACCTGAGCCAGCATGCTCTTGCTGACGCCGCTTAGCTTTGCCAGCTCGTCCATGCTCAGGTTCCGTTCTTCCCGAAGCCGTCTGATATTCTTTGCGACAATGACATTCATGGTATCCAAAGAAAGTTCCTCCTGCTATTGACAATATAATAATACAGATGCATTATTATAACGAACAAAAGTTATTATAATATACCTTTTATTGCATTATATAATTTTATGGTTGGATTGTAAAGGGGGAAGTGGGATGTTTCCGGTCTCGGATTTCTTGATCTATTGTTTTATTACGGCATATACGCCCGGCGCCAATAATCTGCTGTCGATGAGCAATGCGGCCCGTCTGGGGTTTCGGAAAAGCGTTCGGTTTAATTGGGGCATTACCGCCGGTTTTTTTCTTGTCATGTGCGGCTGTACCCTGTTCAGCTCCGTTCTGTATTCCGCTCTTCCGAAGGTGAAATGGTTTATGCAGATCTTCGGGGCCGGGTATATGCTGTATCTTGCGTGGAAGATCGGGAGCTCCCACGGGGATCTGGAGATCGAGCAGGAAAAAACGGCCGGTTTTTTTGCGGGAATGGTCCTGCAGTTCATGAATCCCAAGATCTATATCTATGCGATCACCACAATGTCCCTGTATATCCTGCCGGTATTTCACTCCGCTGCGGCCCTCGCTGGATTTACGCTTGTATTGACGGTGATCGGCGCTTCCGGGTCATTCGTATGGGCCCTGTTCGGCTCTGCGTTCTGCAGATTTTTCGCCAGACATACGAAAGCAGTGAATTGGATCATGGCAGGGCTGCTGGTGTACTGCGCGGTTTCTTTGTTTTTATAGCCCCGTCAGTCCGCGCCGAAAAAGCGGATGCGATGCTCCCGGCAGATGGCCCGGATCTCCCAGACGCCGATGATCAGGGCGGTGAGACCGGTGAGGAAATTGCTGACGCCCATGACGATGCCGACGCTGACGCTTCCCAGATCCGTAAAATTCTGCAGGAACCACAGCACGGGGATCCGGTACAGGAATACCCGGCTGAAGTTGATGAACAGGGTGATGCGGGTCTTGCCAAAGCCGTAGAGCAGGGACAGCACTGCCGCGTTGATCCCCAGCGGAATGGCACCCAGGGCCTCGAACCGGTAGATGGAGGCGATCATGGAGCCGAAGGCTCCGTCGGAGCCGGCAAACAGGCCGCTGATCTGCTTTAGGAAGATTAGAGACAGGCTCATGAACAGGACGCCCAGGAGCACATTGACGATCAGCACGCACTGGAATGCGCGCAGGGCCCGTTTCGGTTCCCCGGCGCCCAGGTTCTGGCTGATGATGGCGGAGCCGCCCTCCTGGAAGCCGTTCTGCGGATTGGTGGTAAATCCGCCGATGTTGTTGGAGATGCCCAGAGCGCCTACGGTCAGGGCATTGTAAATGGTGCTCATGGAGTTGATGATCACCTTTCCGAAGGCAAAAGCCATCTTTTCGATGATGACCGGCACGGACAGCGCCAGCATGGGGACGGCGATTTCCTTCCTTAAGGAGATGGAAGAAGGGGAAAAGCCGAAGGCATTGCCTTTCTGGTTCATGTTGACTACGGCTGCCGTCAAAAGGACGGACTGGGATACGATGGTGGCCACGGAGATCATGCTGATGCCGCTGTGGAGCACATACACGAACAGGGCGGTCAGAGACAGCTTGATGGCGATGACCAGCATATTGAGGTTCAGGATTCGCCTGGAATTGCCACGGGCCCGCTCAATGGCGATGTACACGTTGTTGAAGAAGCTGATCACCATGCCGAACAGCTCCAGGATAAAATACTGGCTGCCCATGGCGATGAATTCCTCCGGGGTCTTGGCCAGCCGCAGAAACTGGGGCGTAAAGGGGACCAGGACGATCAACAGTCCGAACCCCAAGATGCCGCATAAGGCAAAGAGGGTGCTGACCCGCTGCTTGACCAGAGGAAAGTCCCCGGCCCCGTAGGCTTCGCTGATCTTGATGCTGGCTCCTATGGCCAGTCCTCCGCCGATGGCGGAGAGCATCAGGTTGATCTGGCTTAAATAGGAAACCGCGGATACGGCGGTGGCGCTGATATGAGCGGCCATCATGGAGTCAAAAATCTTAAACAGCTGGGTCAGGCTCTGATAAAGAGCCAGGGGCAGTCCCACGTAGAGGACGACGTGCCACATACTGTCGTGAAGGGCAAATTCCCGGAACTGCCTGTCTTTTTCTGATAAACATGCCTGTGCGGACATTGGTGTGTTCTCCTTTGTTCAGTTCTTATACCTCAATTCCTATATCTGGATACTATCATACAAGAAAAATCCATGTTTTTTACGGAAAATCCGTGCATTTTTTGGAAAACTACAGATTATTTGTGCTTTTGGAAGGGGTGTGGTAGAATAGGGGTAGAGTGAGGGGGATGAGGGAGGAAATAGAATCCCGGGCAGAACACGAAAGGAAATAGCTGCTGAATTTGAAGTGACAAAAGTGCGGTTCCGACAAATTGTGAGCAGAGTTGTACGGAAATTAAGAAAAAGGGCAAACCAGAATATAGCCAAGAAATGATTAAAATAAAATTTATGGTTATATTTTGATTGAGTAGAATGCAAGGGCATGATATGATTAAAGCATGAAAGTGATAAATTTGGAATTTATAAATGAGAGGGGGAAAGTGTTATGAGACAGTACCATATGATTAGTGCTAAAAGGATGGGG
>DVLJ01000008.1 GCA_018715565.1 Candidatus Ventrimonas merdavium | reverse complement strand
CATCGCACCATCATCTAGGCTGATGATTTTGCAACACCCTCAAGCCTTTCCTTCTTTAAATGATCGAAAAGGATCATCTTAACGCATCATTTCCAAATGTTAAGGGAAACTGGAAACCAGCTGCCTGTTTTTTATTTTATACCATATACCCGCCCTTCATCGGCGACACCGCGTGCTCAGAAAAGATCTTCAGCACGCCTCTGGTGTATTTGGCCGGCTTCGGCTGCCACGCTGCCCGACGCTCTGCCAGGACCTTCTCCACTTCTTCCGGCGGCAGCTCCTGGCCTCGGATTCCCACGATCGCCAGCTGCCGTTTTTCCACGTCGATATGGATCAGATCGCCTTCTTCCACCAGAGCGATGGGGCCGCCAGCGGCTGCCTCCGGGCTGACATGGCCGATCACCGGTCCCCGGGATGCGCCGGAAAACCTTCCGTCGGTGATCAGCGCCACGCTGGCCGCCAGGGCCGGGTCCGAACAAATGGCCTCGCCAGTGTAGAACATTTCCGGCATACCGCTGCCTTTCGGGCCCTCATACCGGATGAAAATGGCGTCGCCCGGCTGCACCTTTCCCCCCAGCACCGCGTCGATGCACTCCTCCTCGCTGTCAAAGGGCTTTGCCTTCAAGGTCGCCCGGAACATCTCCTTCGGGCAGGCGGTGTGCTTGATCACGCAGCCCTCGGGAGCCAGATTGCCCTTCAGGATGGCAATGCTGCCATTCGTCCCTTTCGCGTCGGCAAAGTCATGGATGATCTCCGTCCGCTTGATCTCCCGCCCAAGAAGACGGCCCTTTTCCTTTAAGATCGCGTCACAGTGCTCATAGAAGCCGTTTTTCTTTAAGTCTTCCAGGTTCTCCCCCAGAGTCTTTCCGGTCACGGTCATCACGTCCAGATGGAGCATATCCTTGATCTCCTCCATTACCCTGGGGACGCCGCCTGCATAGTAGAAATACTGGGCAGGCCAGTCGCCGGAGGGACGGATGTTCAGCAGATAATGGGCGCCCCGGTGCATCCGGTCAAAGGTATCCGCGTCGATCTCGAACCCGAATTCATGGGCAATAGCCGGGATGTGCATGGTGGCGTTGGTGGATCCGCCGATGGCCGCATGGACCATGATGGCATTTTCAAAGCTTTTCATCGTCACGATATCTTTGGCCGTGATCCCCTGCTCGACCAGCTTCATCAGCTGTTTGCCTGCATCGTAGGCCGCCTGCTTCAGCTCCGGGGCCGTAGCCGGCATCAGAGCGGTGCCCGGGAGCATCAGGCCCAGGGATTCTGCCATGATCTGCATGGTGGACGCCGTTCCCATAAAAGAGCAGGCGCCGCAGCTGGGACAGGCGTGCTGCTTATAATAATCCAGCTGCTCATTGGAGATCTCCCCCCGCTTTTCCTGGGCGTCAAACTTGCCGATCTGTTCTAAGGTCAGCAGCTCGTTGATGGCGCAGGCCGGATCCTGCTCCACATACGCTTCCGGCAGATGATGGGCCTCCATCACCCCTCCGGTCACTACGATGGCGCTCATATCCTTTAAGCGGCCGATCCCCATCAGGACTGCCGGCATAGATTTGTCGCAACTGGCAAGGAACATGCCGCCGTCAAAGCCGATGGAATTGCCGTGGACCTCCATCATGTGGGCCATCATGTCCCGGTGGGCCAGGGAATAATTGATGCCGTCATGGCCCTGGCTGATGCCGTCGCACATATCAGTGACAAAGTACCGGGCTCCCCGCCCGCCCGCCTCGCCGATGGCACGCATACCCTCATCTACAAACTGATTTAAATGGGCGCTTCCCGGATGGCTGTCCCCAAAGGTGCTTTCCACCAGGATCTGGGGCTTGGACAGATCCTCCACGGTCCACCCCATCCCGATCTTTAACGGGTCGTTCTCCGGAGCCAGCTTTCTGATCTTCTGACTGTATAGTTCCATTCGTATCCCTCCTCGCGTCGCTTTTTTGCTTTCTTTCCCAAGTACCTTGATGGGCGCTTCAAAACATCTGACCTCTTATGTCTGTAATCCTATCATTTTCTTATTTCTCACGCAAGTCGTCCTATGTGTTTTCTACTTTCTTTACAGTTTTTTCGTTCAGACTTGTGATATGTGCATAATTTTGGAGGCATGCTTCATGTTCCAGGCCAATTTTTCCACTTTTTCTCCTTCTTTCCCCTTAAATACATCTGACGTCTTGTTTCCTTTCCCTATGCTTACATAAAAAAGAACAGGGGACGATATCCGGGAGATGCTCCTGATACGCTCGGCTGTTCTTCTTTCGCTGTCTTTTCTTGCCGTTTTATGATGTTTTACGCTGTTTTATGATGTTTCCCTCTATTTTTCGCTGTCTTTCGCTGTCGTTCTGGCACTTTCTCTCTGCCGGTTTTTCAGGCGCCCTCTGCCTTATCCGGGACTGGCTTCTTTTTCTTTCTTCAGCCGGCAGATCAGTTCCCGGTTATACGTCATATGCGTCATCATGGCTCCCCGGGCGCCGATGGGATCGTGGTCGGCAATGGCGTTCACCACGTTCCGGTGGGTGCGGATGGTCTCCTCCTTCAGCTGGGTATGGGTCACGTTGACAAACATCAGGACTGCGGTGTCAATGATGGGGATCAGCTGCTCCACGACTTTATTTTTCGCACACGCCGCCACACAGGTGTGGAACGCAATGTCTTCTTGGATGTAGCTTTCCCCCGCCAGGATCTTATGCTCCACCACGTCGCACAGCTCCCGCAGCTTTTGGATGTCCTCCTCCGTGGCGTTTAGGGCGGCCATCTCCGCGATACCCGGCTCCAGCATCAGCCGCACGTTGGCCAGATCCAGAGCCAGCCCCATCTTGTCCTCAAACTGCAGAAGCCCCAGAGGATCCAGATCTGTGGGCGCGGTGCTGACCACATAGGTGCCGGACCCTCTGCGCACCTCCAGCACACCCCGGGAGATCAGCAGCTTCACCGCCTCCCGGATCGTGCTCCGGCCTACGCCAAACCGGCTGGCCAGTTGAAATTCGTTGGGGATCCTGCTCCCGGTCTCGTACTGCTGTTCCAGGATATACTGATAGATCTGCTCCTGTACCTGCTCCGCCAGGAGTTTGCTTTTGATATTGGAAAGTCCGCTCATGCTGCCGCCTCTCTGTCCGGTACTGTCTGATGCCCCGGGGGCCGGTCTGACACGGGATCATGCCGGGATCATACTGGAATGATACCAGAATGATCCCGGTATCATTCCAACATAATACACCATAATTCCGGCATGACTCTGGCATGGTTCCGCATCCGAGGGGGGCATCCTGTATGGTTTTCTTCTGTATAGTTTTCTTCTGTATGGCTTCATTTTATCAGAAAAGGCTGGGGTTTACAATTGGATCCTGCCGGCATGGGGATCGCATTTCCTCTCCTTATGTAGAAGTCCTTGCTCTGCAACCAAAAAAGGGAGGGGAACCAACTCCCCTCCCGCAAGGCTTCCTCAGCCTTCGATCGCAATATACTTCTTCTCCTCCACAGCCGGTGCCGCCGCCTTCTTCGGGATGGTCAGCTTCAGGATCCCGTGCTTGAACTCGCCCTTTACATCCTCCTGGGTGATGTTCTCGCCCACATAGAAGGATCTCTGGCAGGCCCCTGCGTAACGCTCCCGGCGGATGTACCGGCCGGTCTCCTTCTCCTGCTCGTCCTGGTCCAGTCCTTTGGATGCGGTAATGGTCAGGTAGCCGTTCTCCACGGAGGCTTGGATCTCATCCTTGGTAAAGCCAGGCAGATCCATCTCCAGCTGGTAGCCGTCCTCCGTCTCCTTTACGTCGGTCTTCATCAGGTTCTTGCCATGGCGTCCATAGAGCTTCCGCTCCAGCCGCCGCTCAGCCTTATCGTCAAAGAACGGGAAGTCACTCATAAACTCATCAAATAAATCTTCTCCAAAAATACTCGGCATCAACATAAGTCATCTCTCCTACTACAATATATTTATGGTTAATCTCCCTTACAGCCAGTAAGGAATTATCCATCTTGTTGCTTAAGCTGTATAATGATGGAGCAATCGGTATATCGGATTCCTCCTTGGACCTAGCGTCCGTAGAA
>DVLJ01000132.1 GCA_018715565.1 Candidatus Ventrimonas merdavium | reverse complement strand
CCTTTCCGCATCCCCCTGAAGTAGTATATTTTATTGATTTGTTTCTATTATACTACAAACTATCTGAAAAGTATATAAACAATCTCGAAAAATCTATCTATTTTGAACAGAAAAGCAGGATCCTGACCATCCGGATATTCCGTTCCAGTCAGGATCCCTTCGTCAATCCAGCGTATTCAGCAGCTTTGTAAAATATTCCGGCAGAGGGGCCGTAAACTCCATATATTCCCCGGTAGAGGGATGGATGATCCCCAGCACCCCTGCGTGCAGGGTCTGCCCCTGAAGACCGGCTATCGGCGGCTTGGCGGGCCCATATACCGTATCTCCCAAAAGCGGGTGGCCGATGCTGGCCATGTGCACCCGGATCTGATGCGTCCGCCCCGTCTCCAGCTGGCATTCCACATAGGTGAACCTCCGAAAGCGCTTCAGGACCCGGTAATGGGTCACTGCCGGCTTTCCGTTCTTCTCGTTGATGCTCATCTTCTTCCGGTCCGTGGGATGGCGTCCGATCGGAGCGTCGATGGTGCCGCTCTCCTCCTTGAGATTCCCGTGGACGATCGCATAGTATCTGCGGGTGATGGAATGGACCTTCAGCTGCTCCGCGATGGCATTGTGGGCCTTGTCGTTCTTGCAGACAATCAGCACGCCGGTGGTATCCATGTCGATCCGGTGGACGATCCCCGGCCGCAGCACCCCGTTGATCCCCGACAGCTGGCCACGGCAATGGTGCATCAGTCCGTTGACCAGGGTCCCGGAAGCGTGTCCGGCCGCCGGATGCACCACCATGCCCTTGGGCTTGTTCACCAGAAGGATATCCGCATCCTCATAAAGGATGTCCAGATCCATCGGCTCCGCCAGGATCTCCGGCTCCTCCGGCTCCGGGACCTCCAGAAGGATCCGGTCGCCCTCCGCCACCGGATAATTGCTCTTTACCGCCTTTCCATTGACCAGGACACCGCCGTCCTTCAACAGCTTCTGCAGGTAAGAGCGGGACAGCTCCTCCAGCCGTCCGCTTAGATACTTATCGATCCGCACGCCGCTTGCATCTGCCGTCAGTTCCCGGATCAAGCTCCTGCCTCCTTTTTCCATCCAAACACCGCCAGCTCCTCCTCCCGGTAATAGAAGCACACAGCCAGGAATACCAGAGCCGAGCCCACGGTCACATAGATATCCGCCACATTAAAGATGGGGAAATCGATCAGCTTAAAATACAAAAAATCCACCACATACTGCTGGGATACCCGGTCGATCAGATTGCCCACCGCCCCGGCCGTGATCAGGACCGCGCAGAAGCGCAGCCAGTGATACCGCCGCTGCTTCCAGCCCGGCATCCGCCACATCACATAAGCGGCGGCCGCTACGACCAAAGCCGCGATGATATAGAACATCGTCTGACGCCCCTGGAGCATCCCGAACGCTGCCCCCCGGTTCTCCGAGTACAAAAGCTCAAACACCCCGTCCCAGATCACATAGGGCTCCTGGCCCTTTAAATGGCTCACAGCCAGCATTTTCGTCCACTGGTCGGCCCATACCAGGGCCGCGGTGGAAATGGCCCAGACAGCCAGATTCGTCCATCTATCTCTCATCCTGACCTCCCATGAGCCAGACCAGGCTTTCCTCCATCTCCTCCGCCGTCACCGTCCGGTCCACATACGCTTGTCCGATCCGGCTAAGGAGGATGAACTTGATGACGCCGGAGTCCATCTTCTTATCGCTCTTCGTCGTCGCGATCACCTCCGGGATGGAAAGCCCCATGCCTGCGATGCTGACCGGAAGCCCAAAGCGCGCCAAGGCCGCTTTCACGCCCTCCGCCTCATCCATGGTGAGATTCCCCCGCCTTGCAGACAGGAAGGCCGCCGCCGCGCACCCTAAGGCCACGCACTGTCCGTGGAGCAGGGTGAAATCCATCAGCTTCTCTATGGCGTGGCCCAGGGTATGGCCAAAATTCAGCAAAGCCCGGTCCCCCTGCTCCGTAGGATCTAATTCCACCACATCCCGCTTGATGCGGTTGCTGACCAGGATCATCTCCTCACAGACCGCCAGATCCCGGGCCTGGATCTCCTCGCCATGGGCCAGCAGCCATTCATAATAATCCCGGTCCTTGATCAGACCGTGCTTCACAATCTCACCCATGCCCGATGCAAACTGCTCGTCGGACAGGGTCAGGAGGGTGGAGGTACAGGTGTAGACCAAGCTGGGCATATGGAATGCGCCCACCATGTTCTTATAAGCGTCAAGATCCACTCCGGTCTTGCCCCCGATGCTGGAATCCACCTGGGACAGCAGGGTGGTGGGGATCTGGATGAACCGGATCCCCCGCAGATAGGTCGCGGCGGCGAACCCGCACAGATCGCCGACCACGCCGCCGCCTAAGGCAGCCAGCAGATCTCCCCGGTCATAGCGGCGCTGGATCAGGAATCCATACAGCTGGCGCACCGTATCCAGGTTCTTGTGCTCCTCCCCTGCCGGAAAAACAAACACATCCACCTGGCTGCACTGCGGTTCCAGCTGGGCCCGTACCTGCGCCTCATACAGCGGCGCCACATTGCTGTCGGTCACAATGCAGATCTTCCGCCTTCCAGTCAAAAGTCCCCCTACTTCCTTTCCCAGCCGGTCGTAGGACGGCTCCAAAACGATATCATAGATTGCCTTTCCGTCCCGATGGACGGTCATTCGGTTTGCCATGCTGTCTGACTCCTTTTCTGAAATGTTCTCGTGCAGTTTCCTATTACACAAGAAAGCAAACCGCCTTCCTCTTCCACGGAAGACCGTTTGCTCATCCTGTGCTTCTTTTCTAAATGCAGCGCCGGCTGCTTGTCCTTACAGGCGGATGTTCAATCCGGATACATCCAGCGTGCCGTTGTTGAGCAGATCCTGGAAATCACCGGACAGCTCCACAGACTCAGGCGTCGCGATGAAAATATAATTAGAAATCTTCTGCAGGTTGCCGTTCATAGAATAGGTCGCGCCGGAGGTAAAATCAATGATCCGCTGAGCTACCTCCGTGTGGATGCCTTCCATGTTCAGCACCACCGCCTTGCCGGCCAGCAGGTAATCGCAGATCTCCCGGGCGTCCTCGATCGAAGTGGGTTTGATCAGGGAAACTTCCATGCCCTTCCGCATCGGGACCACCTTGGAGGAACGGGAAAAGAACCGCGGCTTTTCCTCCCCCTCGTCATAGCTGTCCTCGTCACGGGCAGGGATCAGGCTGCGTTTGGCAGGCCGCTCCGTCTCATAGTCATCCTCAGGTCCGAAGTAATCCTCATCCTCCTCCGTCAGCCGCATGGTATCCATCAACTTGCTTAAAAAACTCATAACTTATTCTCTCTCCAATCCTTATCTGGCACCAAAGATCCCGGTACCCACTCTTATCATCGTTGCGCCTTCCTCAACCGCCACCTCATAGTCTCCGGTCATACCCATGGAAAGCACATTCATAGTAACATTATCAATGTTTTTCTTTTTGATGTCAACAGATAATTGATATAATTTTTGAAAAATTCCCCGGTTTTCTTCGGGATCATCAACAAAAGGCGCGATCGTCATCAGACCCCGGATCCGGAGCTGCGGAAAACGGCTGATCGTCTTTACCGCCTCCTCCGTCTCCTCCGGTGAAAATCCGAACTTGCTCTCCTCTCCTGCCACGTTGACCTCCAGCAGGATATCCGCAGTCCGGTCAAGGCGCTCCGCCTCCTGCTGGATCTGCTGGGCAAGCCGCACCGAATCCACAGAATGGATCAGCACCGCATGGGGGAGCACCTGGCGCACCTTGTTGCGCTGGAGATGTCCGATCATATGGAACCTGGCGTCCTCCGGCATAGCCGGAGCCTTCTCCAGGATCTCCTGCACCTTATTCTCTCCAAAATCCCGGGCGCCTGCCCCGTAAGCCGCCTGCAGGTCTGCCAACGGCTTTGTCTTGCTCACTGCGATCAGGGTGACCTCCCCCGGATCCCTGCCGACCCGCTCACAGGCCCGCTGGATCCGGCGGCGCACCTCCTGCAGATTCTGTGTGATCTCTTCTTGTCTCATATCCATCGCCTTACTCCTTACTGATAGATCAGCTGTCCCTCGTATACCGTATCTGCGTTCAGCACGATGTGGTCGTACACGGACAGGCCGTAATCCGTTCCCTTCCGGATCGTATAATACTCGTCATTAGAATTCAGGATCTCGATCTGCTTAAACACCGCGTATCCCTTGTTGATATTGTATACTCCCTGCAGGGACGCGCTGGGCCCGATCTGGTACCGTTCCTGGGAATCTGGCTTCATGATATAATCGCCCGCCTTGAATTCCCCGTTCTCGCTCATATCGATATAGTAGTATTCCTCCGTGGAATAGTAGATGGTGGTCGGAACAAATTCCGGGACCGTCCCTTCCTCTGTATAGACTTCCTTCATAAAGCCCGGATTGCTGCTGTCTCCGCCCTGCATCATATAGGAAACCGGCACCAGATAGAAATCCTTCTCCGTCACCGCAGTCACCGGGATCTTCAGTCCGTCGGTGCTGGCCATATCCACCTCAAAATTCACATACCGGTCCGACACGAACTGCACCATATACTGGGTAAAATCCAGCTTTCCATAGGCAGTCCCATCGGCGCCGGTGATCATGGAAAAGGCGCCGTCTGTCTCCAGCTCTTTCCCAGTAAACCGGATATGCAGCGTATCCTTTCCGCTGTAATCCTCCCTCTGCTGGTCGGTCATGGGAAATACGATGCTCCAGTCATCGGAGGTCACCAGCTTGTACACCGGCTCCCCCTGCTCGATCAGATTGCCCGCCTTGGTGATCGCCTTAGTGTAGTTGGTCCGGTCGAACGTATCCTGGCTCACCTGATCCGGCGTCAGCCCCTCAAAACCGTCGATGGCATAGGACACCACCCCGGACACCGGAGCCTTCACCTGCTGGAACGTCATGCCCGTCTGCTGCATCAGCACGTCCAGGTTCCCCAGGGAATTGAAGTTCACATATTCCAATACCGCAGCCTCCAGGCTGTACTGCAGATCATACAGCTCGCTGAAGCTCTGCTGGTCGTACTCCGCCGCGAACGCGGAAAGCTGACGCTTGATATCCGTCAGGTTCGCATCGGTCAGCGTCACGTTCGCCTCCGGATTCTCCTCCATGAACGTGGCCATGCTGCCGGTCTCGTCAATGGAATAGATCCGGGTCCCCACAGCCGCCCGCTTGCCCTCCCGGATGTAATAGTTGATGTATCCGGCCCGGTCCGTGCTCTCTACCCGTTCCTGCCGGAGGATCACGCCGGTATGCTGGCTGTCGTTGACGATGTTCCCCTCGACCACCTCGTAGAACTGCACCTTGTCCTTCTTGATATAGGTATATACGCTGAACGCCATGTACACAAAAATGATGGCAAATATGATCATGCCCACATTGATGTTCAAAGGATGGCGATAGCGGATGATCTTCTTTTTCTTCTTTTTCGGCAAAATCCTTCATCCTCCCAGACAGCCCTTCGCTGTCTTTCTCCATTATAAAAGGGATCGGGCAAAAGCGCAAGCAGAATCCGCCCCGGCAGCCCCGCAGTCATGCGCAAAAAAAGATACAAAGAAAACAGCCGGCGAACGGATCACCGGCTGCATGAAATCCTCATATAAAATTTCTCTATGTATTACAGAGAGATCACAACGTCTTTCTGAACCTTCTCCGGCATCTCCACTGCATCCATGGAAATGCTTAATACAAAGTTCACGTCGTACTTCTCGCTGAGACCTTCCAAACTTGCGATGGTATCGCTGATGTCCTCGCCCTCTAATGCGGCCAGCTTTAAGAAGCTGTCAAAGAACATCATCTCGATATCATGATCCTGAGAAATGATCCCGCTGACAAAGCCGATAAAGCCTTCGCTGGAATTCACCGGGAACTCGTTGACATTGATCAGACGGATCTTATTGTTGAGCTCATACATGTGTTTGGAACTCTTGTCTAAGTAGACAACAGAACCGCTCGCTTTCTTGATACTGTCATTGGCCATGTCCAACAGATGTTTGGTCTTACCTTTCCCTTTTCTGCCTGCGATAATCTGCACCATATGAATCTCCTCCTTGCGGTTATTTAATTTGTATAAAAAGTCTTTTAATATTTATTCAATTATAGTACAAATTTCTAAAATATGCAATCACTAATTGACAATATTCTGAATCATATTTGTCATATCTTTGTAGAGGGCTGTCCGGTCCTCTGCTTTCAGCACAACTGCGATATAATCCTGCTGTTCCCCGTCCTCACAGCCCAATACCAGACAGGAGCCTGCGGCGCTGGTCGTACCGGTCTTGCCTCCGGTGACCGTAAGGCCTTCCGGCGTCTGGGTGTCTCCGCTCAGATACTGATTGCTGTTCTTCCACTCCTGGGTCTTGGGGTTCCCCTCCCCGTCGGTGTAGGAAGCCGTATAGCGGGTGGTCTGAACGATCCTGGCAAATTCCGGATACTCCATCGCCTCCCGGAAGATCAGATACAGATCGTAGGCCGTCGTATAATGCTGTTCGTCCGTCAGCCCGTGGGGATTGACAAAATGGCTGTCCGTGGCCCCGATCTCCCGGGCTGTGGCGTTCATCTTCTCGCAAAACGCTTCGATGCTCCCTGCCATATGCACGGCGATCGCCGCAGCAGCGTCGTTGCCTGAGGGGAGCATCAGCCCGTACAGCAGCTGCTCCATCGTCAGGGTGTCTCCCGGGTTCACATGGCATAGGGAAGACCCAGGCTCTACCTGCACCTCATCGCCCACAGTGACCAGCTCATCCAGATCCGCTTCCCGGACCGCGATGAGCGCCGTCATGATCTTCGTCGTGCTGGCCGGGTTCATATGCTGGAATACATTCCGCTGGAGGATCGCCTCCCCGCCGCCATGGGCAGGGAATACCCCCGCCGCCTGCGCCCCCACAGAGGCGTCAGGCCCCGGCTCTTCGCCGGTCACCACGCATAAGTCCGCGGCAAAGGGTTCCGCCCGCTGCCGCTCCTGGGGAAGCTCCGCCAAAAAGGCGTCCATCTGTTCCGGGCCGTAAGCATACGCCTCCGGCTCCCCCTTCCCGCATCCGGAAAGGAGAGCCCCCGTGGCCACGACCACAAGGGAAATCCATATCTTCTTCTGCAGCTTCAACGTCCGGCTCTCCTATCGATACATCTCCCGCCACTCCAGGTCGCCGCGGCCCAGGGCTCTTACCAAGAGCTCCGCCGTAGCCAGGTTCGTAGCCAGGGGGATATTGTAGGTGTCGCACAGGCGCACCACGTCGTTGACATTCGGCTCATGAGGCTTGGGCATCAGCGGATCCCGCAGGAAGATCACCATGTCCATCTGATTGTGCTCGATCTGAGCTGCCAGCTGCTGCTGTCCGCCCAGATGGCCGGCCAGGTACTTGTGGATGTTTAAGTTGGTCACTTCCTCCACCAGGCGTCCTGTGGTGCCGGTGGCATAGAGCTCATGCTTCGACAGGATGCCCCTGTATGCAATGCAGAAATTCTGCATCAGTTTCTTCTTAGAATCGTGTGCGATCAGACCGATGTTCATATGTGTAAAAACCCTCCTTTAATAGTTGCTGATTCTCCTCTGCATGCCCACATTCATGACCAGGCCGATGCCTAAGTCGATGCTCATCAATGAGCTGACCCCGTAGCTTAAGAACGGCAGCGGCAGGCCTGTATTGGGGAACATCCCCGTGGCCACGGCAATATTCGCAAAACTCTGGAACGCCAGTAAGGTGGCGATGCCTACGCAAAGCAGCCTTCCGGCCATATCCCTGGCCCGCACGGCCATGAGCAGACACTCATACACCACCAGGGCCAGCATGACGATCACCAGAGTACATCCGATAAATCCCAGCTCTTCCCCGATCACGGCAAAGATAAAATCCGTCTGCTGCTCGGAAAGGAAGTTCCCGTTCTTCACCGAAGCCAGGGTGTTGTTGTTCAGGCCCTTGCCGCTCAGCATGCCGGAGCCGATGGCCATGATGGAGTTCTGCTGCTGTAAGTTCTGCTCCACATATTCCCCTGGATTGAAGAAGGCCAGGATCCGGCCCGCCTGATAGCCACGAAGGAACGGCACCAGGTCATACTGGAGCAGATAGACGAACAGCGCGCCGAACGGGACGGCCACGGCCAGGACCCCCGCGATCCACCGGTAGCTGATCCCGGCCGCAAAGACCAGGGCAGCAAAGATCACCAGGGTCACCAGAGACGTAGACAGGTTCGGCTGTTCGTAGATCATCACAAAGGCGATGAGATACAGTCCCACCGCCGATGCCAGGACCGGGAGCCGGTTGATCCGCTCCTGGTTCCGGTCCAGGAACCATGCAAAAAAGACGATCAGTCCGATCTTGGCAAACTCCGACGGCTGGACCTGACCGATACCGGGAAGCACCAGCCATCTGGTAGCGCCTCCGCGGGTAACGCCAGAGACCAGCACAGCCAGAAGTCCCGCCAGAGAGATGCCGTAGATAACAGGCGCGAAGGATATGATCTTCCGATAGTTGAAAAACGTCAGGATCATGATCACCACTGCGCCGACGACGATCCCCATAATCTGTTTGTTGACGTATGAAGCGTCCTGGTTCGTCGCACTGCCGACCATCAGCACGCCCGCCGCGTTCAGCAGCAATACGTAAAGGAACAAACGGTAGTTAAAGTTCTTTATCTCAAAGTCGAAAAGCATTCTTCAGTCCTCTTTCCAGTCAGTTCCCGGATGGGAAAGGTAGCGGATAAGGCCGGTATCCCTTCTCCCGCGCCGTCATTCATCCGGGTGAGCCTAAGCTCCAGCCTTCCTGAGTCCACCTGGGCATACCGGGAAAGCACCAGGATCATATCGTCCCGGATCAGGCTGACCAGTCCCGGGTTCACATGAGCCTTGTCCGATACGAGCAAAAGCTTCAGGCGGCTTCTTGCGATCTCTCCGGAATTGCTCTTGGGCATCCTAAACAGCTGTCTCATGGTCCCGCCCTCCTAAGCCCGCTTTAAGAAGCCGGAGATGCGGACCAGGATCCCCTTCCGGGAGTCTAAGTCCAAAAACGGGACCGCCTCGCCAGTGATCCGCTTGCAGATGTTCATGTAAGCCTGTCCGGCCATGGTCTCCGTATCCACCAGGGGTTCCCCCTGATTGGTAGAAATGACGATATCTTCGTCATCGGGTACTGCGCCGATGATGTTCACCGCCAGGATATCCGACACGTCCTCCACAGACATCATGTCGCCCCTGCGCACCATATCCATGCGGATCCGGTTGACGATCAGGTCCATCTCCTGCATCCCGGCCGCTTCCATCAGGCCGATGATGCGGTCTGCATCCCGGATGGCGGATACCTCTGGCGTGGTGACCACCAGCGCCCGGTCCGCTCCGGCAATGGCATTCTGAAAGCCCTGCTCGATCCCGGCAGGACAATCCAATAAGATATAATCAAAATCCTCCCGCAGATCATCCGTCAGCTTCTTCATCTGGCCCGGGTTCACTGAAGACTTGTCCCGGGTCTGGGCTGACGGCAGCAGATAGAGGTTCGGACATCTTTTGTCTCTTATCAGGGCCTGTTTCATGCGGCAGTTTCCTTCCACCACATCCACCAGATTATAGATGATCCGGTTCTCCAGTCCCATCACCACGTCTAAATTCCGCAGACCGATATCTGTATCGATCAGTACCACACTGTAGCCCAGATACGCCAGTCCGGTCCCGATGTTCGCCGTGGTGGTGGTCTTGCCGACCCCGCCTTTTCCAGAAGTAATCACTATGACCTCGCTCATATCAATTCCTCCTGAAAAAATACTACCATTTCATTTTACATGATAATGCAAAATAATTCCAGTGCTATTTCAAATTTAACACTTCCAAAAATGATTTTTTTATGGGCTTCGCGCAGATCCTGCAATTTTCTACAGAAGCTACCATGGGGCCCTTGCCCAGCCGCTTTCCCCGGTCCCCGTAACGGGCCGCGATATCGGCGATCTTGATCTGAAGAGGAGCCATCTCCAGGGCCGCCACCACCGCTTCCCCGTTGCCAGCGGCCCCGGCGTGGGCCGTCCCCCGCAGCTCTCCCAGGATCACGATATTGCCCTTGGCCGTCACCCGGGCGCCGTGGCGCACATCCCCGATGATGACGATGCTGGCCTCCGACTCCAGCGACTCTCCGCGGCTGAGATCCCCGCGGTAAAACTGGCCGGTCCTGGCGGAAAGCTCCATCAGCTTCTGGTCCAGCGCCTTCTCGCACTGCTCCATGCGGTCCGCGTCCGTGTCAATGAGGCACAGGATCTCCACCCCGGAATTGTCCGTGATCGCGTTGACGATGCAGAATTCTTCTTCGGCCGTAAGGGCGCGCCCCTCCAGCATCAGGGCCATCTGGACGTTCCCCCAAAATCTGGCGTTCTCCCGGAATTTCTCCCGGATCTCCTCCAGCAGTTCCTCGAACGGGCAGTCCGGGTCCAGGATGACGGTCATCCCGGACCGGCTGCTCTTGATGACAGCTTTATTTTTCAACCTAACTTCCCCGCTTTCCTGATAATCTAGTCTCCGATGGTAACGTTGGACGCATCCAGTGCGCCTGTGTTCAGAATGTAATCCAGATCGGTGTATCCGTAGTAAAAGCGGTAAACATTCTTGGCAACGGCCGCCGCGTTGGACGAGGTATATCCGTATGGGATATTGACCGTTACGCAGATCTCCGGATCCGTGTAGGGACCGTAGGAGATGAAGAAGGCATGGTTGCCTCGTGTCCGGGTCTCCTGGGCCGTACCGGTCTTGCCGGCGATCTCAACTTCCAGGTCCCGGAAGATCTGTCTGGCTGAGCCCTCCGCCACCACGGCCCGCATGCCCTGCTGGACCGCGTCCCAAGTAGAGTCCGCGATCTCCACATGGCCGGACACCTCCGGCGTAAAGTCCTCCAGCAGATTGCCCTCCGGATCGGTCATCTTATCCAGCAGGCTCAGCTCAAATACGGTGCCCCGGTTGGCCAGGGCCGCCACGTAGCGGGACAGCTGGACATTGGAATAAGCGTTGGTGCCCTGTCCCATGGCGGAACGCTCCGGGTCCCGGGTGGTCAGGTCCGGGGAGATCTCCGAGATCTCGATGCCGGACGGCCGGTCCAGACCGAACATCGAAGCGTATTTGCGGATCATCTCCACGCCCATGTCCGGCGAATACTCCAGGGTATCCTGATCTGTCGCCAGCCGGTGGGCCACTTCGGAGAAGAAATAGTTGCAGGAGTTCTGGATCCCTCCCAGTACGTTTAACGGGCCGTGATGCCCCGGATAGATCCAGCACTTGATCGGCGGATCCGCTTCCTCGTATTCTCCCGTGCAGTCGATCGTATCCGTCAGGCTGATCACGCCTTCTTCCAATCCGGCGATCGCTGTGATCGGCTTAAAGGTGGAGCCGGGAGCCTTCTTGGCCTGGGTCGCGTTGTTGTAGAGCGGCAGGGACAGATCGTTCTGCAGTCGGTTAAAGTAGGCCGCGTCCACGGTGCCGGACATCTTGTTGTTGTCGTAGCTGGGATAGGATACCAATGCCCGCACCTCTCCGGTGTTCACATCGGTGATCACCACGCCCGCCGTACAGGGATCCAGGGCCAGCTGGGCCGGCGTGATCTCCAGGTTCCGGATCTTCTCCTTCATGAACGTGTACGCGTAATTTTCTCCATTGACCTGCAGCAGGCGGACCGCTTCCTCGTCGTAGGGGAGCACGCCCTGGGCGTACAATGCCTGACAGAGCTGGCTGCCTGTGATGGTGCCGTCGTTGATCAGATAGCGGTAGATCCGCTTGGTAAAGGCCGTATCGTCCTCCAGCTGCGCCAGCACGTAATCGATCAGCACCTGATAGATATCGTCGGCGCTGGAATACTTGCTGTCTACCTCCAGCTTCGTGGTGTCGATCCAGTTGGCTCCGATACCGGCATACAGGTAATCCCGCAGGCTGATCTCGTCCGCCTTCCAGGCCAGATAGGCCTCGCTCTCTGTATCGATCGCTTCCTCCCGGATGATGTCCACCGTATCCTGGGCCAGGTAGTTGTAGATATAGACCATATACGCCATCATATCCGCAGGCAGGTCCTTCATCAGGGTGGCATGCTCGCTCATCAGCTCGTTGCGCAGCTGCTCCATGATCCGCGCCTTGGAAACAGTAAAGATCTGGTAGATCTCCTGCTCGATCGGCTGGGCCTCCTCTCCCTCCATGTGGGCCAGGGAAAGGACGTTGTTGTTGATCAGCTGATAGTAGGCGTCCTTTACCGGGATCTTGATCTTGGACGCGTCCACCGCGTCCATGGCGTCTACGTCTTCATTGACCAGAGCGCCCTCCACGATACCGGCCAGATGCTGCTCGATCAGGTGATAGATACCAACCTGCAGATCCCGGTCGATGGTCAGATAGATATCGTTGCCCGCGGAAGGCAGGGTCTCGGACTTCACCGCAAGGACCCGTCCCATGTTGTCTACGATCAGGTCCCGGAAGCCCTTTTTCCCTTGGAGCTCCAGCTCCATCGAGGCCTCGATGCCGGTACGTCCCACCACGTCGTTGATATCGTACTCTTCATTCGACGCCTGCAGCTCCTCCAGCTGGTCCTCCTGTACCTTGCCTGTATAGCCGATGATCGGCGCAAAATAGATGCTGTCGTTGTACTTTCGGATGGTGGTCTGCTCGATCCCGACGCCTAACAGCTCGTCGGTATGCTCCATCAGATCCGCCACCGTCTCCTCATCGATCTGGCCGGTGATGGTACTGGCCTCATACTTGCGGTAGAACACCAGGGACATGGTATACCGGATATCCACCAGCTGCACCATCTCCTGGTCTGTCAGGATCACCGGGTTTCCCTCGTCATCCTTCATCTCACCCAGCTCGTACAGATCGTAGCGGTATTTTAACGCTTCCCGGGCCGTGATGTTCGTGGGGTACTCTCCGTCCGGGCCGTCCAGCTCGTCCAGGGACCGGGCTCCGTAGTAATCCCGCAGGAACCGCTTCCTGGCCGCCTCGGAGCTGCTGGTGTAAACGATATCTCCGTTCTCATCCAGGCCGATCTCCAGCTTGCCGTGAGCCGTATAGCCATGCTTGTTCAGGATGTGGACCAGCCGCAGCAGCATCGTGTTCAGCTCCGAGCTGCTGTAGTCGCCGGTATCCTGGACGGTCACTACGTAAGCCAGCTCATTGTAAGCCAGCAGGTTCCCATTGCAGTCGTAGATATCGCCCCGGGTGCCCGGCGTGGACACGGTGACCGCCGTCTTCTGCACATAATCGTCCTGGTATTCTTCCCCATGGACGATCTGCAGATCGAACAGACGGATGATCAGGGCCGCGAACATCCCGGTAAACACCACCGCCAGGGCAAACACCCGGGAATGGATCAGTTTCTTTAAAAATTCCTGAAGTATTTCCAGTAGGTCTCTTAACAACGTTACTCTCTCCTGTTTTCAAGCTCCTCCAGCCGCCGGTTGGTGAACAGGAAGAAGCGGTAGATCAAAAGCGTGGTCACAACCGTAAAGATGATCTCCGGCACCACGATCTCCCGGATGTAATACAAGATATCCAGCCGGTTCCGGATCAGGAACCGGAACACATAGATATATAAATTGTAGACCAGCTCATTGATCAGGCTCAGCACCAGCGGCAGATTGATGTAGTCCTCGTAGTAGTATTTTGTACAGATCCCGTTAAAGTAGCCGATGTTGACAAACAGCAGGGTATAAAATCCAAAGGGGCCGCTGTAGAATAAGTCCAAAAGGATCCCCGCCAGCAGACCGTAATACATCCCCTGTTCTTTTCCGTAGATGAACCCGAAGGAAAAGGTCAGGATCAGCAAAAGGTTGGGCGTGGCCGATAAAAATGGGATCAGAGGGAACACGCAGTTCTGCACCGTAAAGGCCAGGATCAGCAAAAGGACATTGATCAGGATCCGTCTCATGGCTCCATCCCTCCGTCTCCGATCCGCACCTGGGGCATGTCCTCCCCGGACCCTTCCCCGGCCGGTCCCTCAGACTCGCTTCCGGAGGCCTCTGCCCCTCCATCCGCCGTGCTTTCCGCGCCTGCTCCGTCTGCGTTCCTCCCGTCTATATCGGCTCCGCCTGCGGATGTCCCGCCTGTGGATGTCCCGCCTTCGGCCGTCCCGTCTGCGGCGGTCTCGCCCTCGGACGTCCCGTCTATGGCGGTCTCCTCTGCGGCGCCGTCCTGGCCGGAGCCTGTCTGGGCGGCGTCTGCGCCCTCAGCCTCCAGATCCTCCTTCAGCTGGGTGATGACCAGCACCTCCTGCAGCGTGTCAAACTGCGCCGTCGGCACCAGGTAGCCGGACTTGGTGAGCCGGGTAGAATCCACGGTGATGTCTGTGGCATAGCCGATCAGGATCCCCGGCAGGAACTTGGAGCTGATGTTGGAGGTGACGATCCGGTCCCCGTTCTTGATATCTCCCTGGTCCGCGATATTGGTGATGCGGAGCCGGCCTTCCTCGAACAGGGTCAGGTCTCCGGCCACGATACAGGAATCTCCTGACTGCTGGGCCATGCCGCTGACCCGGCTCACATCGTCGATGATGGAGCGGACCGTGGCGTAATGGGCCCCCACGTCGGTGACGATCCCTACCAGGCCGCCGCCGGCGATGACGTTGGCATCCACCCGCACGCCGTCGGCAGAGCCCTTGTTGATCCGGAACACCTGGAACCAGTCGCCGGAATCCTTGGCGATGACCCGGGCGCCGATCTTCTCATACTGCATATAATCCTGGTCCAGATCATAGAGCTCCCGCAGGCGGGACAGCTCGAACACCTCGGACTGCAGGCGGTTGTTCTCCTCCAGGAGGCGGTCGATCTCCGCCTGCAGCGCCTGCTGCTCCTCCATGGCGTTCTTCAGGTTGCTGTAATTGCTGACTCCGTTGTACAGCGCGGTCCCGGCCCGGTTGACGCCGGACTGGATCGGATTTAAGAAAAATCCGATGCCGGTGCGCAGCGGGTTTAAAAACCCGTCCACGAACGACGTGACCGCGATCAGCAGGATACAGAATATGGACAAGCCGATGAGCACATATTTACTGCGTTTTGATTCCATAGTTAGATCAATCCCCGTTCTTTCATACTGGCATACGTGCCGTCCCCGATGATCACATGATCCAGCAGACGGATGCCGATCAGCTCTCCCGCCTGGCTGATGCGGGCGGTGAGCCGGATATCCTCCCGGCTGGGCTCCGGGTCCCCGCTGGGATGGTTGTGCACCAGGATCAGGTTCACCGCCTGATGGCGGAGGGCTTCGATGAAGATCTCCCTTGGCGAGGCAAGGGACGCGTTCACCGTCCCCTTGCTCAGCAGGATATCTCCCAGCAGCACCTGCTTGGTGTTGAACATCATCATATAAAACTGCTCCTGTCCGGCGTGGCGCAGATCCTCCTGATAGTAGGCCGCCACCTGCGACGCCTCCGTAAAGGAGACCGGACGGGAAATGGTCTTCCGCTTCCAGATCCGCCGGGACAGCTCGCCGATGCAGAGGAGCTGGATCCCCTTCACCCGCCCGATCCCCTTGAGCGCCGTCAGCTGGGGCAGGGACAGATGGAGCAGGCCCAGGATGCCCTCTCCGCTGTCGGAGAGAGCCAGGATCCGCCTGGCAAGCTCCAGGGATGTCTCCCCTCTGGATCCGGTCCGGAGGATGATCGAAAGGAGCTCCTCGTCGCTTAACCGCTCCGGTCCCTCCTTCTCGCACCGCTCGTAAGGCCGGAGCTCCTCCGGCAGTTCTTTCATGGTTGCATGGTCCATATTTCCTCCTTCTTCTAACTCTCCAAGTACGAAAGGGAAATAAAGCCGACTTTAAGTGTACCACAAAACCCAGGTCCTGTATACCAGATTTGGAAATCTTTAGAATGTATTAATAATTTGTCCGAAACGCAGAAGGGGAAAGCTCCCGGCCCTTCCCGGTCGCTCTCCCGCTCCTCGTTGGTCTCTTTATTCCGGCAGGACCGCCAGCCCTGCCTCGATCAGCTTCTGTAAGGACATCATGATGCCCAGCTTGGCGTGATACCAGGTCAGTCCTCCCTGGAAATACACCGCGTAAGGCGGCTTGATCGGGCCGTCTGCGGACAGCTCGATGGAGGAGCCCTGCACGAACGCCCCAGCCGCCATGATCACCGGCGCGTCGTATCCCGGCATATCCCACGGCTCCGGGGTGACGAAGCTGTCCACCGGCGCCGCCGCCTGGATGCCCTGGCAGAAGGCGATCACGCCCTCCGGCTTGCCGAACGTCACCGCCTGGATGATATCGTGGCGGGACTCGGTGCCGTTCGGCACCACGGCAAAGCCCAGCTTCTCATAGATATTGGCGGCAAAGATCGCGCCCTTCAGCGCCCCGGCTACAACGGTGGGCGATAAGAACAGGCCCTGGTAGAAGGACTGGTTCAGCCCCAGGCTGGCGCCCACTTCCTTTCCCAGTCCCGGCGCGCTCAGGCGGTAGGCCGCCCGGTCGATGCAGTCCTTCCGGCCTACGATATAGCCGCCGATAGGCGCCAGGCCGCCGCCTGGGTTCTTGATCAAAGAGCCGACGATCATATCCGCCCCCACGTCCGTAGGCTCGATCCGCTCCACAAATTCTCCGTAGCAGTTGTCCACCATGCAGATCACGTCCGGCTTGATCTCCTTGACAAAGGCGATCAGCTGTCCGATCTTCTCCACCGACAGGGTAGGCCGGGTGGCGTACCCCTTGGAGCGCTGGATGGTCACCAGCCTGGTCCGCTCGTTGATGGCCTTCCGGATGTTCTCGTAGTCAAAGGAGCCATCCTCCAGAAGGTCTACCTGGCGGTAGGTCACCCCGTACTCTTTTAAGGAGCCCACAGAATCCCGGATGCCGATGACTTCCTCCAGCGTGTCATAAGGCTTTCCCACCGGGGAAAGGAGCTCGTCGCCGGGGCGCAGGTTCCCGGACAGGGCCACATGCAGAGCGTGGGTGCCGCAGGTCAGCTGGGGGCGCACCAGGGCGCTCTCTCCGTGGAAGGCCCGGGCATACACCTCCTCTAAGGTATCCCGTCCCAGGTCATTATACCCGTAGCCGGTGGTAGCCGCAAAATGGATGTCGCTGACCCGGGACTCCTGCATCGCCTGGATCACCTTCATCTGATTGTATTCCGCCGTGGCGTCGATCGCCTCGAACCGTTCCTTTAAGCCGGCCTCCACTGCCGCGCAGTAGGCCTGGACCTGAGGGCTCACGCCCAGCTCCTGATAGATCTCTGTTAATTCCATGGGAGGATTCTCCTTCTTTCTCTTGTTCTCTTGTGTTTGCCGCGTATCTGCCGCGGCTTCTGATCCTGCATGCCTGCAAGATCTGGTTTTCCTGCGGGATCGTTTTCCTGCAAGCCCATTTTTCCCGCGGTCCGTTTTACAACGGCCCCTTCACCTCGTCCAGGATATGGCGGAGCAGCTTTTCCTGATCAAAGCCGTATTCCTCCAGCACCAGCCACCGCACGTCCCGCTCCCGCTTGAACCAGGTCAGCTGGCGCTTGGCAAAATGGCGGGTATCCCGTTTCAGCACGTACAGGGCCTCGTCCAGAGTGCATGTCCCGTCCAGGTAGTCCAGGATCTCCTTGTAGCCCAAGCCCTGCATGGAGACCATGCCCCGGTGGCAGCCCATCTCCCGTAAGCGGCGGACCTCCTCCACCAGCCCGGCCTCCACCATCTTGTCTACCCGCTGTTCGATACGCTCATACAGACGGCTCCGCTGGCAGGTGAGCACATAGTAATACAGATCGTAAGGCGACGTCCGCTCCCGCTCCTTCTGGTTGTGCTGGGAAATGGGCGTGCCGGTCAGGCGGTAGAACTCGATGGCCCGGATCACCCGCTTGATGTTGTTGGTGTGGATCGCCTGGGCCGAGGCCTCGTCCACCTCCCGGAGCATAGCGTGGAGGAACTCCGGTCCTTTTTCCCTGCCTAAGGCTTCCAGCTCCTTACGTACCTGCCCGTTGTCTTCATTTTCCGTAAAATCAATGTCGTAGGCCAGGGCCTGGATGTAAAAGCCGGTGCCTCCGGTGACGATGGGAACCCTTCCCCGGGCATAGATCCCCGCCAGGGCCTCCTTGGCCATGGACTGGAAGCGGGTGACGTTAAACTCCTCCCAGGGATCCAGCACATCCAGGAGATGATGAGGCACCCCCTCCATCTCCTCGGGGCGGATCTTGGCGGAGCCAATGTCCATATAGCGGTATACCTGCATGGAATCCGCGCTGATGATCTCCCCGTCCAGGGCCTTCGCCAGGCGGATGGACAGATCGGTCTTTCCCACTGCCGTGGGCCCGGTCAGGATCACCAGCGGCCGTTTCGCTGTACAATGGTCCTCCATGTGGTCCCCTCCTTTCTGGTCCGGCCTTCGCTGGCCTTTGTTCCCGCGTGTTCCTGTCAGGCTTCGTCTGGCAGCGGGCCGGTTTTTTGTTTTATACGATACGCTTAAATTTCTTTTCCAGCTCGTATTTGCTCATGGAAACGATGGTGGGGCGGCCGTGGGGACAGGCGTAGGGATTTTCCAGTCCCAGCAGCTCGTCGATCAGCCGGTCTGCCTCCGCGGCGCTCATCTGATGGTTTCCCTTGACTGCAGCCTTGCAGGACATGGAAGCCACCTTCTCGTAGATCATCTCCGAGCCGCCCGTTAAGGTATCCTCGGCCAGGCCGTCCAGCATCTCCAGGAGCAGGTCCTTCTTAGCGATGGAGAACAGGTTGTCCGGCACGCCCCGCACCGCGTATTCCCGCCCGCCGAAGGGCTCGATCTCAAAGCCGATGTCTGTGAAATAGGGAAGGTGCTCTTTCAGCATCACCTCTTCCCGGCTCCCCAGGGTCAGGATGATAGGCGGATCCACCATCTGGCAGGTGTACTGCCGGGTCTTTAAGGCCGCCATGGTCTTCTCATACAGCACCTTTTCGTGAGCCGCGTGCTGGTCGATGATGTATAAGTTCTGGCCAAACTCCACCAGCCAGTAGGTGTCGAACAGCTGGCCGATCAGCTTGTGGCGGCTGCGGCTCCTGGCGTCCAGGAGCTTTTCCCCGGCAAACAGCTCTAATTGTCTGCCATCGGGGGCCGGCTCTCCTGCCTCAGAGCGCGCATCGCCCGTCTGGGCTTCCGATGGAGTCTGGACGGCTGCGGGGAGCGGCGGCTGTCCGAAAGCTGCATCCCCGGCGGCTGGATCCGGCCCGGCTCCTGCCGGGAGCGGGTCTCCCACCAGCAGAGCCGTTAAGACCTCGTCCACCTGGATCGTGCTCTTTCCTCCGCCATTCTTGCCAAGGCTCCCTAAGTCCATTCCGGCGCTGATCTCCCTAGCTGGTGTCTGTGCCGGCCGGTTTGTCTCCTGAATCCCTGGCACACCTGTCTGTGCTGGGTGGCCTGTCTCCTGTGTCCCTGACACGCCTGTCTGCGCTAGCTGGCCTGTCTCCTGCATCCACTGAACGGCCTTCTGCGCCCCCGTCACAGCCTCCTTCGCCCCTCTGCCTGCCGCGCTGCCATAACCGGCCGCGCCATCCCGCAGGATTGGATCCGCCAGCGGCGTGTTTGCCGGCCGCTCCCAGGCTCCGGTTTTTCCTCCGTCTCTCCCGGCGCCAAAGGGCAGTCCATACTCCAGGGAGGACGGGGCCTGTCCCAGCCTCCGGTCTCCCGCCCCTGTCTGTCTGGGAGAGGGCTCCGGCACCGGGATCCGCTTTTCCTGGACCGCCCGGCGCACCCGCTCCGTCTCCCGGCTCTGCTCCTTCGTCAGCTCCACCTGGGGGATCAGCTCGTTCTGCCGCAGGACCTCCGCGATGGCGTCCCGCACCCTAAGAAAGATCTGCTCCCCGTCCCGGAACCGCAGCTCCATCTTGGTAGGATGGACGT
This sequence comes from Candidatus Ventrimonas merdavium, assembly GCA_018715565.1. Lineage (GTDB taxonomy): Bacteria > Bacillota > Clostridia > Lachnospirales > Lachnospiraceae > Brotaphodocola > Brotaphodocola merdavium. The sequence continues at coordinate 9,555 of DVLJ01000132.1, read as the reverse complement.
TGACGTCCAGATATTCCGGCTCGATCGTCAGATGGAGCAGGGTGAACGGGTACTTATGCTGCATCATGAACGGCTTGTAGGCTTCCTCGATGGCCTTGTACAGGATCCCGCTCTTGATATAGCGCCCGTTGATAAAATACTGCTCATAATTCCGGTTGTTCCGGGCGATCACCGGTTTGCCGATGAACCCGGACACCGACACCATCTCGTGGCGGCTCTCCACCGGGAGCAGGTTCCCGGCGATCTCCCGGCCAAACACGGTGTAGATGATGTCCTTTAAGCTGTGGTTCCCCGAGGTGTGGAGCCGGTTCTGGTTGTTCTGGATGAACCGGATGGAGATCTCCGGATGGGACAGGGCGATCTTCTCTACTAAGTCTGCCACATGGGACCCTTCTGTAGCCGGGGTCTTTAAAAATTTCCGCCGCACCGGCGTATTGTAAAACAGATTGCGGGCAAGGAACGTGGTCCCCTCCGGCGCGCCGATGTCCTCGATGGATTTTTCCTCGCCCCCTTCGATCTGATACCGGGTGCCGCTTAAGCTGTCGTGGGTCTTGGTGATCACCTCCACCTGGGATACCGCCGCGATGCTGGAAAGAGCCTCCCCCCGGAACCCCAAGGAGGATACGGTAAAAAGGTCCTCCACCGACTGGATCTTGCTGGTGGAATGGCGGAGGAACGCTAAGGGCAGCTCCTCTCTGGGGATGCCGCAGCCGTTGTCCGTCACCCGGATCAGGGAAATGCCTCCGTCCCGGATCTCCACCGTCACCGCCGTCGCCTTGGCGTCGATGGCATTTTCCAAAAGCTCCTTCACCACGGAGGCGGGCCGTTCAATGACCTCTCCTGCGGCGATCTGATTGATGGTGCTCTGGTCCAGCACATGGATATTCGGCATGGCGTTCCTCCTTTCTCCCGCTTACAGGGTCTCCCCGCCGCTCCACCGGTTCTTCAGCTTGGTCTGTAAGCGGTACAGGGTGTTCAAGGCGTCGATGGGCGTCATGTTGCCCAGCTCCAGCCCTTTCAGTTCTTCAATGATATCGTCCTCCCGGACGGTGTCGAACAAGGTCAGCTGGCTTAGCTCCACCTCGTCCGGCTTGGGCACCGGCTTATGGGACGCGGCGGTCCCGTTGTGCTCCGCGATCTCCCGGGCCCGGCTGGCTAAGTCCGTATCCACCAGCTGCTCCACCAGCTCCTTGGCCCGCTGGATGACCGAATCCGGCACCCCGGCCAGCTTGGCCACCTGGATGCCGTAGCTCTTATCCGCCCCGCCCTTGACGATCTTGCGCAGGAACACGATGTCGTCCCCCTGCTCCTTGACCGCGATGCAGTAGTTGTTGACGCCGCTCATCAGCCCTTCTAACTCCGTCAGCTCATGGTAATGGGTGGCGAACAGGGTCTTGGCCCCCAAAAGCTTGGTATTGCTGATGTGCTCCACCACTGCCCAGGCGATGCTCAGTCCGTCGAAGGTGCTGGTACCTCGGCCGATCTCGTCTAAGATCAGCAGGCTGTTCCGGGTGGCGTTGCGCAGGATGTTGGCAACCTCCGTCATCTCCACCATGAACGTACTCTGGCCGCTGGCCAGGTCGTCGGAGGCACCCACCCGGGTAAAGATCCGGTCGCAGATGCCGATGTTGGCCTGGGCCGCCGGGACGAAGCTTCCGATCTGGGCCATCAGAACGATCAGGGCCGTCTGGCGCATATAGGTGGATTTTCCCGCCATGTTGGGGCCGGTGATGATGGAGATCCGGTTCTTGCCATTGTCCAGATAGGTGTCGTTGGAAACGAACAGATCGTCCCGCATCATCTTTTCCACCACCGGATGGCGGCCGCCCTTGATCTGGATGATCCCCCGCTCATTGATGGCCGGCTTCACATAGTCGTTCCGGGTGGCCACCGTGGAAAGAGAGGCGTACACGTCTAACTCAGCGATGGCCCGGGCGGTCTTCTGGATCCGCACCACCTCCGCGCCCACGGCGTCCCGCACCTGGCAGAACAGCTCGTATTCCAGGGAAAAGAGCTTATCCTCCGCTCCCAGGATGATGTCCTCCAGGTTCTTCAGCTCGTCGGTGGTGTACCGCTCCGCGTTGGTCAGGGTCTGCTTGCGGATAAAATAATCCGGCACCAGATCCTTGAAGGAATTGGTCACCTCAAAATAATAGCCGAACACCTTGTTGAATTTGATCCGCAGGTTCTTGATCCCGGTCTTCTCCTTCTCCCTGGCCTCCAGCTCCGCCAGCCAGGTCTTGCCCTCGGTCTTGGCGTGGCGCAGGCGGTCCGCCTCCTCATGGAAGCCGTCCCGGATGATGCCCCCCTCCCGCACGGTGATGGGCGGCTCCTCCACGATGGCCCGGGAGATCAGATCCTGCAGATCCTCCAGGGGGTCTAACTCCTCCTGGATGGTCTTTAGGTTCTCGCTGGTAAATTCCAAAAGCAGGGACTTGATATGGGGCACCATGGCGATGGAATTGCGAAACGCCAGCAGGTCCCTGGGATTGGCGGACTTGTAGCTGATCCGTCCGATCAGCCGCTCTAAGTCGTACACCGGGTTCAAATACTCCCGCAGCTCTTCCCTGCTGATATAATTTAAGTTTAATTCCTCGATCGCCTTCTGCCGCTCCAGGATCGGTTCTCTACGGATCAGCGGCTGCTCGATCCAGGTGCGCAAAAGCCGGGCGCCCATAGCGGTCTTGGTCTTATCCAGCACCCAGAGCAGGCTCCCCCGCTTCTGCTTCTCCCGCATGGTCTCCAAAAGCTCCAGGTTCCGCCTGGTGGAGGAATCTAACACCATGTAATTGCCTGTGGAATACGGCACGATGGTGGTCAGATGGTCCATGGTGGTCTTCTGGGTCTCATAAAGATACTGGAGCACCGCCCCCGCGGCGATCACGCCGCTGTCGTAGTCGGCCAGCCCCAGCCCGTCCAGGCCATTGACCTTAAAATGCTCCCGCAGCACCTTCCGGCAGCTCTCCTCCTGGAAGAAATGGGAGTCCGCCTGAGACACGGCAAAATGATACCGGTCCTTTAACTCATCCAGGCTGATGCCGGACATCACAAAGGCGTCGTTACAGATGATCTCCGCCGGGGAGAACTTCTGGATCTCGTCGTACAGCGCTCGGTCGGAGGTCACCTCCGTCACCAGGAAATCGCCGGTGGTGATGTCCGCCACAGAAACCCCCAGCTTGTCCCCCAGATAGACGATCCCCATCAGGTAGTTGTTCTTGGTCTCGTCCAGGGCCTGGGCGCTGGTGATCGTGCCGGGGGTCACCACCCGGATGACCTCCCGCTTGACCAGTCCCTTGGCCAGCTTCGGGTCCTCCATCTGCTCCGCGATGGCGACCTTGTAGCCCTTCTGGACCAGACGGCTGAGATAGCTGTCCACCGCATGGTAGGGAACGCCGCACATCGGCGCCCGCTCCGGAAGACCGCATTCCTTCCCCGTCAGGGTGATCTCCAGTTCCTTGGACGCGGTCAGGGCGTCGTCAAAGAACATCTCGTAAAAATCTCCCAGCCGGTAGAACAGGATGCAGTCCGGGTATGTTTTTTTTGTTTCCATATATTGGCTCATCATTGGTGATAATCCGGCCATTCGCTGCTGCTCCTTATCTGATGTTGATCTTTCTGATCTGTTTCTGATTCTTTTCGATTCCTGTTTTCTAATTTTCTAACATTCTGAGTTTTGAGATCCCGGTCTTACTAGACCTGGGTCCCCATGTAGTAAAATCCCTTGGCCTCCTCCAGGCGCACGTCCACGATCCTTCCGATCTGGGAGGCGTCTCCCGGGAAATGCACGGTGGTGTTGTTGCTCATCCGTCCGGTCAGATACCCCGCCTGATGATCGTCCAGGCTCTCTGCCAGGACCTTCTGGACCGTGTGCAGGTCCCGTCCGCACACCTCCGCGGAGATCTGCTGGACCTCCTTTAACAGCCGCTCGAACCGCTCCTTCACCACATCCTCCGGCACCTGGTCCTCCATGGCTGCCGCCGGGGTCCCGGTTCGCTTGGAGTAGATAAAGGTAAAGGCGCTGTCGTAGCGCACCCTGCGCACCACGTCCATGGTCTCCGCAAAGTCCTCCTCCGTCTCTCCCGGAAATCCCACGATGATATCTGTGGTCAGGGAAATATCCGGGATGGCGGCGCGGATCTTGTCCACCAGGGCCAGATAATCCGCCTTCGTATACTTCCGGTTCATCACCTGCAGAATCTGGCTGCTCCCTGACTGCAGGGGCAGATGGAGATGGCGGCACACCTTCTCGCACTCCTTCATAGCCGCGATCAGGTCGTCGGACAGATCCTTGGGATGGGAGGTCATAAAGCGGATGCGCTCCAGGCCCTCGATCTCGTTCACCTTCCGCAAAAGCTCTGCGAAGGTCATGGGCTCCTCCAGATTCTTTCCGTAGGAATTCACGTTCTGGCCAAGCAGCATCACCTCCACCACGCCGTCGGCCACCAGGCGGCGGATCTCCGCCAGGATATCCTCCGGCCTCCGGCTCCGCTCCCGCCCCCGCACGTAGGGCACGATGCAGTAGCTACAGAAATTGTTGCAGCCGAACATGATATTGACGCCAGACTTAAAGGGGTACTTGCGCTCCACCGGCAGATCCTCCACGATCTGATCCGTCCCTTCCCAGATATCGATCACCATCCCCCGGTCCCGCTCCAGCCGTCCGCAGATCAGCTCGGCCAGCTTAAAGATATTGTGGGTGCCGAAAATGATATCCACAAAGGGATAGCTCTTTCGGATCTTCTCGATCACCGTCGGCTCCTGCATCATGCAGCCGCACAGGGCGATCTTCATATCCGGGCGCTTTTTCTTCAGGGCATGGAGGTAGCCCAGACGGCCGTAGACCTTCTGGTTCGCGTTGTCCCGCACTGTGCAGGTGTTGTAGAGGACCAGGTCCGCGTTCTCCGACTGGATCTCCTTAAGCCCGATCTGCTCTAAGATCCCGGACAGCTTCTCCGAATCCCTGGCGTTCATCTGGCACCCGAAGGTGACGACGCAGAAGGTTCCGAAAAACTCCCCGGCAAGCAGCTCGTCTAGCTGCTCCTTTCCGTACTTCTCCAGGGCCCTGCCGGAAGATAAGCCCGCCTCGAACCTGGCTTTCAGCATCCCTCTGGCCTGCTCTATAAAATAGTATTGGCGCTCCGGTTCTTCCTTCGGCGCCTCCGCCCAAAGGCCGCTCCCGCTCCCCTGGCCGTATCGGTACTGGTATTCCTGTTCCTGCTGGAAACTGTTCTTCTTCATAGATCCCTCATACTTTCCTCGTTCCTACTGTATGGACTTTATAAAATGCAATGTTCTATGAGACAAAAAAAGGCGTTCTTTCAGCCCATCTTTGTCATTATAAAGGAAACTGGCTGGGAACGCAACGAAAAAAATTCTTAAAAGCCTCCGGACAGCAGACCCGCGCCCGCTGCCCGAAGGCTTCTCAATGTCTCTGAACGATCCGCTTAGATCGCCGCCCTTAAGATCCGGATGATCTCCTCAAAATCCACCGGCTTGGAAATATGGCCGTTCATGCCGCTGGACAGCGCCTCCAGCACGTCGCCAGAAAAGGCGTTGGCAGTCAGGGCATAGATCGGGATGGTCTTAGCCTCCGGATGTCCGCTCCCCCGAATCCGCCTGGCGGCCTCATAGCCGTTCATCACCGGCATCTGGATATCCATCAGGATCATGGAATAGGCTCCCGGCTCCGATGCCTCGAACATCTCCGCCGCCAGCTGGCCGTTCTCCGCCACCTCTACCTTCAGGCCCTGCATCTCCAAAAGCTCCACCGCGATCTCCTGGTTCAGGAGATTGTCCTCTGCCAGGAGGATCCGCTCCCCGACAAACATCCGCGCTCCATCCTCTGTCCCGTTTCCGGCGTTCCAGGCGGCGCCGTTTTCCCCGGCAGTCTGGCTCATCCCGGCGGGACTGGACGGCCCTGCGGCGCCATACTGCCCGGCGGCTCCGGCTGCTCTTGCTGCTCCCGCCTTCCAGGCGGCGTCCCGGCCAGGCCCCGGTCGTCCGGCCTCAGGCCCAGTCTCCGGCTGAACCGCAGCATTTTTAAGCGGCAGCTCCACCACAAAGCAGCTTCCCTTGCCGTACTCGCTCTGTACCGTGATATCCCCGTTCATCAGATGGACCAGGTTCTGGGTGATCGCCAGGCCAAGGCCGCTCCCGGTCCTTCCGCTGGCGTTCACATCCTGGGTGAACGCGTCGAACATCTTCTTCTGGAATTCCGGCGTGATCCCGATCCCTGTATCCCGGACCATAAATTCGATCATGGTCACATCCGCCACCGTGTTCTTCGCCTGGACCGTAAACTGGATCCTGCCCTGCGGCGGCGTGTATTTGAGCGCATTGCCCAGCAGGTTCATCAGGATCTGCTTCAAACGCAGCTCGTCCCCCACATACCAGGACTGGATCCGGTGGGAAACATGGACCGTCAGCTCCTGCTCCTTCTCCTGGGCCTGGACCGCGCAGATCCCCTCCAGAGAACCGATCATCTCCCGGAGATCAAAGGGCTCCTGGACAATGGTCATCTTCCCGCTCTCGATCCGGGACAGATCCAGGATGTCATTGATCAGGCTCAAGAGATACCGGGAGGAGGCATCGATCTTCCCCAGGCAGTCCCGGAGCTTTTCCTGATTGTTTAAATTGGCGGAGGCGATGGTGGTCATGCCGATGATCGCGTTCATGGGCGTGCGGATATCATGACTCATCCGGGACAAAAAGCTGGTCTTGGCGTCGTTGGCCTGCTCCGCCAGGTGAAGGGCGTCCCGCAGGATCTGCCGGTTCTTCTCCTCCTTTTCCCGCAGCTCATCGATGCAGCGGCTGGCCGTGATCTCCAGGATGTCGCCGTTGTAGGGGTTCTGGGTAAACATCACATGGGTAGATACCCAATGGACCACGCCGTCATCCGCGACCTGCTGGTGCTCCAGATAGACCGAGGATCTCCCTTCCGCGTAGGCCTTCAGCAGGGCTTCCCTGGAAAACTGGTCTACGAACTGCTGCCGGAACGGCTCCGGCACCGTGGTGGCCCCTGCCGCGATCAGATCGTCGAAGCAGCCCTCCGCCAGGGCGGTGTGGTTTAAGAATTTCTCATATTCTACCATATGGTAGGTGTTCTGGGTCAGGTTCACGCTGATCAGCATGTCATAGGTGGTGCTCACCGCCTTCATCAGCTGCATGGCCTCCACCACCGCCTTCTGATAGCGCTCCTCCTCCCTCCTCTTCTCATCGATGTCCCGCAGATACAGCATCACCCGGACCGACTCTTCTTTCCGCTCCAGCAGCTGGGCCTGGATGTGGAACCAGCGGAAGCCGTCGTGGTAGATCAGCGGCACTTCGATATCCAGCCGGGTTTCTCCCCGGGCAAAGGCGGCCTTCAGCCCTTCTGCCGTGAACACCGACCGGAACCGGTCCCGGTAGTCCGGATGGACGAACTGGTCGGCGGCAATGTCCAGATGCTGCTTTAAGCTCTCGTTCCGGGTGAGCGGCATGTCCATGTCGCCCTCCTTCCAGACGTGGACGCTGCCGGTACACAGATCCGTCTCGTAAATAGACTCGTACAGGTTCTTGACTGCGTCCACAAACCACTGCATATCCCGCCGGTCCATCCCGTCCTCTCCCGGGACTGCCGGAAGGGCCGCTCCCACATGCGCCGCCTGCGGATGCGGCTGCAGATACGGCGGTTCCGGGCTCCATGATCCCTCGTCCTGAGCCGCAGGGTCCGGAAGGACGGCCTCCGCCTCCTCCCGGAACAGCAAAAGCGCCTGGGCCCCCTCCCCGCCGGCCACGGCAAGGGCCTGTACCCGGACCGGGTGCCAGGCCCCGTCCTTCCCCGCTATCCGGCAGGGAAGGATGCTCGCCCGCTCCCGTTCCTTCCGGCAGGCCTGGATGCTCTTCCAGCCAAAGAGCAGCCGGAACCTCTGGCGGAAATCCGGGTGGACCTGTCCTGCACACCGCTCCAAAAAGCCGTCCGCCCCGGTCCGCTCCCCGCTCTCCGGCTCCAGGAGCTCTGAACGCTCTGCCTCAGCTCCTTCTGACTCTGCCGCGGCCAGAAGCTGATAGGTATTCCTGGCAAAATCCAGCAGATAAACTGCCTGGTATTGCCCAAACATCGTCTGCGCCAACTGTTTCCACTCCACGCCCGTACTCCTCCTCCGCTTTCTGCGTTCATCCGTTTGCCTTATCTTATCATAAGCCCTTTGGTTTTGCAAGAAAACCAGGGCGGGAAAAGAAAGGGAGGATGCCGGTGGGGCTCACGGGCATTTCCGCTCATACACGCTGCGGATCCCTAACTCCTCCCGGTAATTGGATACGGTCCGTTTGGAGATCTTCAGGCCGTGCTCCCGGGTCAGGCGCTCCGCCAGGGCCTGGTCGGAAAGAGGATGGGCTTTCTCCTCCGTCCGGATGTAGCCGGCCAGGATCTCCTGCACGCTGGTCTTGCCCATGGTCCGCCGGCAGCCGCAGATATTCCCCCAGCTTCTTCTTCAAAAGCGGATCCTGATCCCCCAAAAGCCTTCTGGAATCCCCTCCCAGCACCCGGTTCGGCGCCAGGCTGGCCCGGTACTGCGCCGGCGTGCGGTGCAGGGTTTCCCGGAACCGGGCATTAAAGGACTTCAGATCCGAAAATCCATTGTCCAGCGCCACAGAGGTCAGGTTCTTGTCCGTGACCGACAGCTCCATCAGCGCTTTCTGGAAACGGACCCGGGTCAGGTATTCATAGAAATTCACCCCCACTGTATTTTTAAATAACGTAGAAACATAGGTGCGGTTATACTGAGAAAAACGGGCCAGATCCTCCAGGGAGATCTTCTCCCGGTAATGCTGCTCGATATAGGAGATCAGGCGGGTCACCGTCTCTCGCCTCTGGTCGTCCTCCTCGTCCACATTCCGCACCGTCTGGAATGGAAACGCCGTATATAAGGTAGCCATCAGAAGATCCAAACTTGCCCTGGCGATGACCTGGGCGTAAGGACGGTCCTCCATGGCTGCCTGACAGATCTGCGCCGCATAAAACCGGATCCGGTTATAGCGGGGATCGTACCGGTCTTTTTCCGTAGACAGACAGGACGGAAAATCACAGAGCTGCCCTTTCTTGACAAAGGGCTTCCATGCGGCCGCGGAGAAGTGGAGCACCAGAGCGCAAGTATCAGCCTGCTGTCCGTAGGAAGCGTGACCGGTCCCCGGAGAGATTAGGATCACATCATCCTCTCCCAGCATCTGGGGTTCGCTTCCCCGGCAGAATTCCTGCTCCCCCTGCAGCAGGATGCTCAGCTCATACAGCGCCGGATGCCAGTGATACCGGTAATTCATGATCTCATGGGCAAACCCGGTGAGGGTGATCCGCTCCCTGGGCCACTGCATTTCAAAATACGCCTGATCCATATCCCATGCTCCTTTCTCGATCTCAGAAAAATTAAAAATCCAAATATTTTCCCTATTGTAATTATTTGGATTCCCAAAATCAAAATCTTTCTTTTCCTAGAGGATATCCCGTTTTTCTCATTCTGTCAATGGATATTTCCCAAGTTTTTCCCATTTTCCTCTCCCCATTTATCCAATTTGCACAAC
>DVLJ01000131.1 GCA_018715565.1 Candidatus Ventrimonas merdavium | reverse complement strand
TCGTCCTTGTAGTCCACGATCAGCACGTTGGGGTCTTCCGTAGTAAATACCTTCTTTGCTTTTCCTTCGTATAATAACTCTTTTTTCTCCATGGTATCTGCCCATCCTTTTTGAATAATTTATAAGACTCATAGATAAAACTACGATCGTTCATCAGAAAGTATAATACAGGAACCTGATAAACGCAATAGTATCTTTTCTAAGTTTCCCTGATTATTTTCCCTCATTCTGATCATTTTCGCCAACCGGACCGGCTTCCTGCAGATAGTGGTACATCTGGATCTCCAGGGTCTTCGGATCCAGACGGATCCCGTAGATCTCCCGGGTGCCCGCGCTTTCCCGGATCTCCCCAGCGTCCCGATCCCCCGGGCCGTTTCCCGGCTCCGTCCCGCTGCCGTCCAGCTGCCGGACCAGCTCCACCCGGCACGTCTCCTCCTGGCGGATCAGGGAAAGGGCCATCCCCTGTTCCTGCCATGCCTGCCGCACCCCCACCGCCAGTTCCAGCGCCAGGGCGCCCGCCAGCAGGGTCTTAAGCCCGCCCCCGCGGATCCCCGCCTGCTTTGCCGCCTGCCGCACCGAAAGCCTCCTCCAGGCCCTCCGGATCCGGGCATGCCGTCTCCTTCTTGATCTTCCCATAGCCTCTCCTCCTGCCCCTACTTTACCACAGATCCGGCTCCATTTCCACCATATCCCAATGCGCCGAAAAGATCCTCCGGCACAAAAAAGGACCGGGCGCTCTCACGCTGTTCCGGTCCTTTTCTGCCGTTGTTCCTGTGCGGTCCGCCGCCCGCTGGGGCAGGGAGCCATCTACTGTGCTTTCTTCGTCTCTGCGTTGGGTTCTCCGGTGAGCTCGTCTACCCCTTTTTCCACGTCGTTGATCAGGCCGTCGATCACACCGCCGCTCTCCTCGCCGGCTTTCGTGGTGGTATCCGCGGACGTGTCATTCTCCTTGGAGGAGGTCCCGCCGTTGCCGCCGGTCATCCCGGCTCCTCCGGTCTCGCCGCCGGTGGTCCGGTCCGTCTCACCGGCCGCGCCGCTTCCCTCCATGGCGCTCTCGCCGGCGCTTCCTCCCGTTGTTCCCCCGGTGGTCCCGCCAGACGTACTCTCCTGGGTCTGGGAAGTGGTGCCGCCCATATCCGGATTGTTGTTATCGTTTCCATTACTGCACCCGGCCAACAGCACCATCGCCAGAACGGTCATCGCCAACCAGCATGACAATCGCATGTTCTTCATAATTCTATTCTCCTTTCTCTTGCTGTCCTTAGTATGTGTGCAAAAGAAAAAATTATGAAGAGATCCTGTTGGGGGAATTGGGATTTCCTGCTAATTTTTTAAGAGGCTGCCGCGATCACATCGGCCATCCCGTAAAGCCCCGGCTCCTTTCCTGCCAGGAACAGGGCCGCCTCCAGGGCGCCTTTTCCAAACACCGCCTTGGAATAGGCCGTATGGCTGAAGGTCACCACCTCGTCGGGACCGGCGAAGATCACCTCGTGCTCGCCTACGATCGTGCCGCCCCGGACCGCGCTGATCCCGATCTCCTTGGGATCCCGCTTCACCCGCTCCGTGCTCCGGTCGTATCTGTAATGGTACTGCTCGTTCATCGCCTCGTTCACCGCGTCGGCCAGGGCCAGCGCCGTTCCGCTGGGAGCGTCCACCTTCTTGTTGTGATGCTTCTCCACGATCTCCACGTCAAAGCCGGCTCCTGCCAGCACCTTAGCCGCGTCCTGCAGAAGCTTCATCAGGGTATTGATCCCCAGGGACATGTTGGCGGAACGGAGCACAGCGGTCTGCCGGCTCACCTCCTCCACTTTCTTAAGCTGCTCCGGGGATAAGCCGGTGGTGCAGAGCACCACGGGCATCCGGTGGGCTCCGCAGTAATCCAGCAGGCCGTCCACCGCCTTGGCGGAAGCAAAGTCTACCACCACGTCCGCCTCCACGGTGCACGCCTCCAGGGAAGGGAACACCGGGTAGCCCAGGCTCTCGTCCTGGCGCAGGTCGATCCCCGCCACGATCGTAAGCTCCTCCATCTCCCGGGCCAGTCCGGTGATGGTGCGTCCCATGGCGCCGCAGCAGCCATGCATGATCACTCTGGTCATTCTATCGTCCTCCTCTGATCAGTCTAAGATCCCATACTCCCGCATCGCCTTCGCCAGACGCTCCTGGTTCTGAGGCTCCATCTCGGTCAGGGGCATGCGCAGCGGTCCTACGTTCTTGCCCATCAGGTTCATCGCCGCCTTCACAGGGATCGGGTTCACTTCGCAGAACAGGGCCTGGATCAGGGGCAGGGCCTCAAGCTGCTTCCGGCAGCTCTCCTTTACGTCGCCCTGGAAAAAGGCCTCGCAGATCTCATGGGTCTGCCGGGGCGCCACGTTAGACAGGACAGAGATCACGCCCTTGCCGCCCAGGGACAGGATCGGGACGATCTGATCGTCGTTGCCGGAATATAAGTCCACACAGCCGTCTGCTAAGTGCATCAGCTCCGCCACGGCGGAGATGTTGCCGCTGGCTTCCTTCACGCCGACGATGTTGGGGACCTCCTTGCAGAGCGTTACGATCGTAGACGGGCTCATGGCTACGCCGGTCCGGCCGGGGATGTTGTACAGGATCACCGGGATCTTCACACAGCCTGCGATCTCGGTGAAATGGCGGATCAGCCCCTTCTGGGTCGCCTTATTGTAATACGGGGTCACTAAGAGCAGTCCGTCCGCGCCGGCCTTCTCCGCAGCGATGGACTTCGCCACAGCCTCTCTGGTGCAGTTGGAGCCGGTACCGGCGATCACCGGGATCCGGTGGGCCACCTTCTCGCACACAAATGCGATCACCTGCTCATCCTCCTCATGGGTCATGGTAGACGCCTCGCCGGTGGTGCCGCACACGATGATCGCGTCGGTCCCTCCTGCGATCTGCTCCTCCACCAGCTCTGCCAGCTTATCAAAATCCACATCTCCGTTCTCCAGGAACGGGGTGATCAACGCAACGCCTGCTCCTTCAAAAATTGCCATATCGGTCTCCTTTCTTCAACCTATCTTTTCGTTCAGTAACTTGTATCCCATAGGGCGCAGCCCTGGGAGATAAAAAAGTGTGCGCCTCCTTGCGGGGCATTTTCGTTCAACAGGAAACGCTGTTCCCTATTAACGAAAAAGGGGCCTGACGTCCTGGTCAGCCCCCTAAAGTCCCTGTATCCGCTTTAAGTAGCTCTCCATCCGCCAGGATGACAGTCATCCGGTTCTTCACCGGATGCCCAGGCGGCAGATCCCAGTTCCCTGCGGCCTTCGGCGCCCGCCCTTTCAAGCGCCATCCTCTGTCTCTGGAGACATCCGGCGCCCTACTGATGCTTCGCGCAACCTCTACTTTCTTGATTCCTGTACCTATCCTATCATCATCCCTGGTCCTTGTCAATCACCAGTTCCGTTAAAACCGCGACTTTTTCCACCCGGTCCGCCACATGGGCGACTGCCTCCGGCAGCGCGTTGCCGGTCAGGATCACGTCCGCGCTGTCCCGGCACTCCAGGATCGACAAAAGCGTCTCCGCCGGAACGATGCCCTGGTCCACCAGGCCCAGCACCTCGTCCAGCACCAGTAGGTCGCACTCCCCGGTGGACAATACCTTTTTGGCATAATTCAGCCCGTTGCGGATGTTGATGCACTCCTCCTGCTGCTCCTCCGGCGTCAGATCCTCAAAATAGCGCTCCGCTTTTTCAAAGCAGAACAGCTTCATCTCCGGCTCCAGCCGTTTGTAAAACTCCAGATTCTCCTGCTTCCGGTTTCCCTTCAGAAACTGGATGATCACCACCTGCCTGCCCTGGTTCAGCGCCTGAAGGGCCCTGCCCAAAGCCATCGAGCTCTTTCCAGAGCCCTTTTCTCCGCAGATGACGTCAATGATTCCTGTACTCATATCCACGCACCTCATTCGTATTTGCTTGAACTGGTTTCCACAGCACGATTTTGCTTATCTTAGCATATCCCGTGCTTTTTTGCAAGTTCAGTCGCATTCCAGCTTGCTGATGGAAACCTCGTAGGCTACCCGCTTCTCGCACTCAGTATCGCTTAATTTCTTGGTATATTCCCGGCTCTGGACCCGTCCCCAGACGCGCACCCGAGTCCCTACCGCAAAGCCGGAGGCAAACCGGGCGTTCCGTCCCCAGGCGATGCAGGGTATGTAATCGGACTTCCCATAGGGCCGGTTGACCGCTAGGAGAAGATCCGCGATCTCCCTCCCCAGCGGCGTCTTCCGGTAAATGGGGGCCTTGCAGATGTATCCGTCCAGGAAGATCTGATTGGTCTTGGTATAGTCCGTAAATTCTTCCATAAAGTGGATCTCCCGCACGAACACCGACAGCACCAGGCGGTTCTTCACCCCTTCGTGCCGGTTGTAGGAGCGGAACTGTCCGATCGCTTCCACCGTACAGCCGATATAATCCTTGTGCACATCGATCAGCCGCTCGGAGATCATCAGCGGGATGATATCCGCCTGCTCGCTGAGCCGGTTTACCTCCACATCTACGACAAAGAATCCTTCCCCGAACACTTCATGGCTGAACGTGAATCCGGAAATGATCTTTCCAATCACACTTACCTTGTTATTCTCGATCATTTTTTCCGACATAGTACTTCTCTCCTCTTTCTTAAACATAATTAGCATATCCGCCATTAGTATGTTTATGAAGGAGATGCCAAAGCCATGCCAGGATTTGGTCGCCTTTTCCTGACAAATTCCGCAGGGCTTACTTCTTCATCGCCGCCCGCTTGCGCAGGGTGGGATCTAAGATCTTCTTGCGGATCCGCAGGTTTTCCGGAGTCACCTCTAACAGCTCGTCCGTGTCGATAAATTCCAGGCACTGCTCTAAGCTCATCAGCTTTTTCGGCACCAGCTTCAGCGCCTCGTCCGCGCTGGAGGAACGGGTGTTGGTCAGCTTCTTTGTCTTGCAGACGTTGACCTCGATGTCCTCCGCCTTGGGATTCTGGCCGATGACCATACCGGCATACACCTTCTCTCCCGGCCCTACGAACAGCGCGCCCCGCTCCTGGGCGTTGAACAGGCCGTAGGTGATGGTCTCGCCGCTCTCGTAAGCGATCAGGGAGCCGGTCTTCCGATAGGCCAGATCTCCCTTGTAGGGACCATAGCCGTCAAACATGGTGTTCATGATCCCGTTGCCCTTGGTATCGGTCAAAAACTCGCCCCGGTATCCGATCAGGCCCCGGGAGGGAATGGAGAATTCCAGGCGGGTGTAGCCGCCATTAGCCGGGCTCATGCCCTGCAGCTCG
>DVLJ01000007.1 GCA_018715565.1 Candidatus Ventrimonas merdavium | reverse complement strand
GTCTCGTCGTGCTGGGTGGAGAGCACCACAGCCTCCAGGCGGACCGGCTTGCCGTCATGGTCATATTCTACCGTTACCTGGGACTTTCCATCGGGACGCAGATACGGCAGAGTGCCATCCTTGCGGACCTTGGTCAGCTGGCGCACCAGCTTGTGGGCCAGAGCGATGGGGTACGGCATATATTCCGGGGTCTCGTTGGTGGCATAGCCGAACATCATGCCCTGATCCCCTGCGCCGATCGCGTCTAACTCGCTGTCGTTCATGGTGTTTTCCTTGGCCTCCAGGGCCTTATCCACGCCCATGGCGATATCGGCGGACTGCTCGTCCAGGGCTACCAAAACGCCGCAGGTGTCGCAGTCAAAGCCGTATTTTGCCCGGTCGTAACCGATCTCCCGCACGGTCTCCCGCACGATGCTCTGGATATCTACATAAGCATTGGTGGTAATCTCGCCCATCACCACCACCAGACCAGTGGTGGTGCAGGTCTCGCAGGCAACCCGGCTCATGGGATCCTTCTCCATCAGCGCGTCTAAGATGGCGTCGGAAATGGCGTCGCACATCTTATCCGGATGGCCTTCGGTTACAGACTCGGAAGTGAACAATAATTTTTCCATGTGATCCTCCTTTGGATATCATTGGGACAAAAGAAAAGTCCGTAGCAATATACTGCGGACTTGACTATCTTGACACGTCAAATCCTCTTATTGCTCGATTGCTCGCTCAGGTTGGCACCTTCCGCATGCCGTCCGCTCCGCGCTGGCGGGGCAGGCCCATCCGGGGTTGCCGTGACTTCACAGACCCTTTGTGTCTCCATCACTCTGAATAAGGGATTACGCACTTTTCAGTTGTTTTTCGTTTGCTGCATGGAATATACTAGCAGATTCCCTATGCACTGTCAAGGAAAATATTTCTCAGCAGATATCCTCAGCAAATGGTTATCAGCAGATCCTTCTCGCGGATCGTTCCCCGCAGCTCATTCCTTTCCGTAGACCATCCCGTTCTCGGCGTTCACCGTCAAAAGCAGGCTGTCCTCCAGCGCGGCTGCAGTCAGCTCTCCGCCCTCTCCCTGCCTGATCCTTGGCGTCCCGTAAAAGGCCCATACCGGCACCAGCCTTCCTCTCCCGTTCCCCCTATCCAGGGTCTCTTCGTTCCAATCATCGTAGCGGAGCTCATACAGGAACCGCACCTTGGTCACTTCCAGATAAAGGCGGGGCGATCCTCCGGCTTCTGCCATCCCCACGCCCTCCCCTTGTTCCAGATACCACTCCGGTACCTGGTACACGGTCTGATAATAGCGCATATACTGCTCAAAGATCTGGGCCGCCGCCTCAAATGGAAAAAGGAACTCCACCGTTCCCAGATCAGCCAGGACCCGTTCCCGGTTGATCATCTTCAGCTCCAGAAGGGTGCCTCCCTCAGAAAAGCAGATCTGCACATATTGGGGGGACTGCAGGCCCTCCGCCGCCCAGCAGGACTCGATGCTGAGGCAGGGGATCCCGTCATAGACCCGCTCAAACCGGATCTGGCAGTAATACTGTTCCTCCGGGCCCCAGCCCTGGTCCGGGCCAGTCTCCCCAAGAGCCCGCCACTGGATCTCTTTGGGCGCAAAGGACAGTGTGCTGAGCTTTCCCAACAGTGTCTCCGCCTTCTTGGTCAGCTCCTGCTCCCGCCTGGCCGTCTCTTCCGCACCCCAGGCCGTCTTTCCATCCGCCTCCTCTCCGCTGTAGCCCCGGCCCTTGCTGCCCCTGTATTCCAGCCACAGCATGGGCGTGCGATCCGAACGGGTCCCCTTTCCAAAGGCAAGGCTGTACAGCCCGTCGGAGGACTGATAGGTCTGGACCGCGTCCACTTCTTCCACCTGCATAGGTTCTCCTTCCGCCGGAAGGTCTGTTCCTGCCGGAAGGTCTGTTCCCGGCTCTAAGACAGGATTCCTGCTCGTCCCGATCGCTTCCTCATGCAGGAGGCTCCAGCCCTCCAGCCCAAGCTCCTCTGCCAGGATCCTCCGGGCGGCCTCTCCCTCCTCGGTCTCGTAAGGGTGATGCTCCACCTCCAGCACCGGCACCTGATCCACCTGAGGGATCACGACCTTGGCATCCCCGGTCAGCTCCAGACCGTCTTCCTGGATCTGGACCTGATACCGCTCCGGCGCCGAGGACAGCACCTCCTTTGGCGTCCCGCCCCCGGAAAAGGTGCTGCTAAAGGAAAAACCGCCGGTCTCCCCCGGGCCGCTGGCATCCCCGGTCCAGGAAGCCCCGTTCTCTCCTCCATCCCCCATTCCCGGCGCAGCCTGGGATGCCGCTCCATGACCGGACCAGGCCGCCCCGTCATCGGATCGCGGCGCTTCCCCGTCAGGCTGGACCGTCTCCACGCCTTTCGTCCCCACCACCGGGACCTCAGTCATGGGCACGCATCCCCCCAGCCCCAAGAGCAGGCACCCCGCCCCTGCCGCCATCAGGATCCTCCCCCGCCTCCTGCTATTTCCGCTGCTGCCCCTGCTGCTGCTTCTATTCCTCCCATTTCCGGCTTCTGCCCTTCTCAGCTTTCTTTCCATCCTTCTTCTCTCCTTTTCTGATAAGATACCCTTAGCTTATCAGAGATGCCCTGCAAAATCCTTTCCGCCTTGTGACCATTTTGTAAATATCCCGTTTTCCTGCTCCCTCATTTTTCGGCGGAGGCATCCGGGAACTCTACGGTCACCCGGGTCCCGATCCCCACCTGGCTCTGGATCTCCATCCGGGCATGATGGGCCTTTACGATCCGCTCTGACACCGCCAGCCCCAGCCCGCTCCCTCCCAGCTTCCGCGCCCGGGACTTGTCGGCCATATAAAATGGCTTGCACACATGGGGCAGATCCTCCTCCGGGATGCCGCATCCCTCGTCCTCCACCCAGACCGCCCGGCCCCGGCAGCCCGCCGTTAAACGGCCCGTGCCCTCCATTGCCTTTGCGGCGTTCACCAGGAGATTGTCAAACAGGATGCCGAGAAGGGTCCGGTCCCCCTGGCACAGGCTTCCCTGGTCCCCCCAGGCCGGATCCGTCTCCAGCCGGATCTGCACCTGAGGGAAGATCCCGGAAAGCCGTTCACAGGACTGGGAAAGAAGCTCCGGCAGGAACAGCGGCTCCATGGAAAGGGCCTGATCCTGGTAGAGCCCGATCAGCTGCATCAGCTTGCCGGACAGCTCGTCCAGCCTCCAGGCGGAACGGGAAATAGCCTCCAGCGCCCGCTCCTTCTGCCCCTCATCCAGAGAAACATGGAGCAGGGAGTCGGCATAACCGATGATGCTGGTCACCGGCGTCTTGGTCTCGTGGGCCATGGCCCCCAGCAGCAGATGAAGGTCCTCGATCTGCTGGCGCAGCTGCTCCGACATCCGGTTGATGCTGTCCGAAAGCTCTGCCAGCTCATCCCCCGTATCCGCCTGGGTCCGGATGGAAAAATCTCCCCGGCTGATCGCCCCTGCCTGGTCCTTTAACTGTTCCAGCACCCGCAGCATCCGCCGCAGGATCCCTGCCGAGATCAAAAACACCGCCGCAAATGCCGCCCCCGCCACAGCCAGATACTGCAGCGCCTGTCCCCGGGCTGCCGTCCACACATCGGTGATGTCCCGCACTGCCATGACCCAAAACCCTTCCGGATATTCCAGATCCATGCGCATCAAAAGCAGATAGGCGTCCTCCACCTTCTGCACCCGGTGATCCTCCCCCAGGACGTCCCCGTTCAGCACCTGATAATCCGTCAGGTTCCGGATCTCTCTCGAATCTGCCATCAGCACATACCCTTCCTGATAGCATTTTTCAAACTGATACTGGAGATAGGCGATCCGGGCCAGCTCCACCATGGATGCCAGCTCCTCCTGGGAGGCCGTCTGCTCCAGCGCCCATTTTGCCAGCTCCATCTTCTCCCGTTCGTCTGCCGCCGCCCGCCTGACGCTGTCGTTCCGGTACTGATGCACGGAGCATGCACCGCCGGCCGCCAGGGACAGCAGCAGGGCTCCCGCCAGAAGCCCCGTCAGCTTTGTCCGTATCTTCATAGCTTTCCCTCAAACAGATAGCCGCCCTTGGGCACCGTCACGATGGCCCCGCAGGCAGACAGCTTTTTCCTCAGCTTTGCTACATGGACATCCACGGTCCTGGTCTCCCCGGGAAAATCTGTTCCCCACACCTGATCCAGCAGCCAGTCCCGCTTTAAGATCCGGTTCGGGTTCTGCAAAAAGACCGTGAGCAGCTGGAACTCCGTAGGCCGCAGGTGGACCTCCTGTCCATGCTCCCACACCCGGCGTCGGGCCAGATCCACCTTCATATCCTGGAATAGGATCTCCTCCCTCCTCTTTCCCGTCCGCTCCAGAACCTTTTCCATGCGCACCAAAAGCTCCAGCATCTCAAAGGGCTTGACCAGGTAATCCTCCGCCCCCAGCTTGAAGCCCTGTACCTTGCTGGACAGATCTCCCCGGGCCGTCAGACAGATGGCGGGGATCCCCTGTGCCTTTAACGGCTCTAAGAGACTGAGCCCATCCTCTCCCGGGAGCATCAGATCCAGAAGGGCCAGGTCATAGTCTGGGCCATTTTTCGCGGTTCCGCCGGCAACAGGGCGATCCGCTCCCATACCCGCTTCCCGCTCTGCGCCCCGATCCGCTCCTGCCCCTTCGATCATCCGCCGCGCATCCCTTCCATCGTACACCGGACAGGCCGCGTATCCCGCCGCCTCCAAGTTCATGCAGATCACATCCGAGATATCCTTATCATCCTCGATCACCAAAATCCTGTTTTTCATCCGCCGCCCTCCATCTGCTCTGTTTCTCTTATTATACCGGATCCTCACAGGAAAATCTTTACCGAAATGTAAACACCGGACATCAAAAACTAATATGCCGGACGGCATCTGGGCTCAGGCCTGATATCCCTGGCTTTGGTCCCTGGCTTTGTCGAAAAAGAATCCTTGAAGTTTCCTGCTCGTTCGCCTATAATATAGAATATCATATAAAGTATAGACACAAAGGATTCCCGCCGGGGACAGCGTACATCTGCGTACATCCGACACATATTTCCCACCTGGATGGATCCTTTCCTTGTTTATCACGACTGTACGAAGGATAAAACACATGATCAATAAAGTAGTGCGGAATCTTGCCAAGAAGTATCCTGCCGTACAGGAAGGAGTGAGGACGATCATGGGCGGAAAGGTATTGGACTATGAGGCGAAGCGGATCAAGCGGAGCGGGATCGAGGAGGGCTTAAAACAGGGCCGCGAGGAAGGCCGTGCGGAAGGCCGTGAGAAGGGCCAGCTGGAAGCTCTCGCAGCCAACTTAAAAACACTGATGAACAAGCTGCAGGTTTCAGCCGACGAAGCGATGAAATTGTTAGATGTATCAGAAGCGCTGAAACCAAAATTAAAAGATCTGCTGTAGGACTCTGGATTTTTGCGGGCTGTCTTGGAACAGACAGCCCCTTTTTTATTGATAGCATTTCGCCTGGCTTTCAAACATCCTGCGGTACAGGGGATTCTGGCGCATCAGTGCTTTATTGATGATGATCGACGTTTTATCCTTGGATACCCCTGCAAATTGCTGATAGAGCTTGGATTCCTTGATCTGGCCGATCTCATTGCTCACCACCTTCTCCTATCACAAAGAGCCGTCCGGTCCTCGGCTGTTTGGCAAAAGTTTTTTAGCCGACTCCCTTAACCATTTCTTATCACATTCTTAACGCAAATTTTGCCATTTTCCCAAGACTATGCTATACTAAAGTAAGAAATGTTCTGTTCCGGAGGGATTTACCAATGATAAACAAGGTCAAACAGTCAAAGCCGTCCCGCACCTACTTATTTGAAGAAATGCCCGTTTCCAAAGCTGTCCTGCAGCTGACGATCCCTACGGTGATCAGCTCCCTGGTCATGGTGATCTACAACCTGTCGGACACGTATTTTGTGGGACTTTTGAATGATCCCGTAGAGACGGCGGCGGTCACCCTGATCGCGCCGGTCATGATGGGCTTTAACGCAGTCAACAACTTATTCGGCGTGGGCTGCTCCAGTATGATGAGCCGGGCCCTGGGCCGGAAGGAATACGATTTTGTAAGGCGGACCGCCTCTTTTGGCTTTTACGGCTCGCTGACCTGCGCCCTGCTGTTCTCCTTTTTGTGCCTGACGTTCCGCCATCCCCTGCTGACCATCCTGGGAGCGGATACCGTCACCTGGAACGCCACGGACAGCTACTTGTACTGGACTGTGATCTGGGGCGCCGCCCCGGCCATCCTGAACGTGGTCTTCGCCTATATGGTCCGGGCCGAGGGCGCTGCCCTCCACGCCAGCATCGGCACCATGAGCGGATGCCTGCTGAACATCATCCTGGATCCGATCTTCATCCTGCCCTGGGGCTTCCATATGGGCGCGGCCGGGGCGGGTCTGGCCACTTTTCTGTCCAACTGCGTGGCCTGCCTGTATTTCCTCATCCTGATCCTGGCGCGGCGCAAGAGCACCTATGTATCCCTCTCCCCCAGGGATTTCCGCCTGGAGCGCCACATGGTGACCGGGGTGTGCGCCGTGGGCATCCCCTCGGCGATCCAGAACCTGCTGAACGTGACCAGCATGACGGTCCTGAACAACTTTACGGCCGCCTACGGCGCCGACGCCGTGGCCGCCATGGGCATCGCCCAGAAGATCAACATGGTGCCGATCCAGATGGCGGTGGGCTTCTCCCAAGGATGCATGCCGATCATCAGCTACAATTATTCTGGACAGAACTATCCCCGGATGAAGGCGTCCATCGACTTCGCCTTCCGAGCCCTGATCCCCATTATGTTCAGCGTGACCCTGGGGTATTTTGTCTTTGCCGGACCGCTGATCAGCCTGTTTATGAAAAATGACACGATCGTGGGCTACGGCACCTGGTTCCTGCGGGGCATGTGCCTGATGCTCCCGTTCCTGCGGATGGATTTCCTGACCGTCAGCATCTATCAGTCCATGGGAGACGGCCGGATCCCCTTATTCTTTGCCATCCTCCGGAAGCTGATCCTGGAGATCCCGGCCCTGATCCTCTTCGACCGCATCGTCCCCATGTACGGCCTGGCTTTCGCCCAGTTCTCAGCGGAATTCATCCTGGCCATCGTCGCCATGATGATGCTCCAGCGGCTGTACCGGAAGCTGGGACTGAAAAAAGACAGCCGGAGGAGCCGGCTGGCATAAGACCAGGGCAGGCGCAGACCAACGCCTGGGAGGTTCTGGATCCGTCTGCCGCAGGCAGCGTGTCCCAGATACAGAAAAAAGGGCGTCCCCCCGACTATGAGAATCGTCTTCGGGACGTCCTTTTCTTCGCTTAAAAATAACTGTCTCCAGCTCGTTCGGGGGGACGGTCTGCCCTTCTTCTGGGAATTCCTCGGATCACAATCCCCGGATGATCTTCACATGGTTCCGCAGCACGGCGTAAAAGCTGCCGCCTTCGGACTGGCCGAATTTGCGGACCAGAGAGGTGTGGATCGCATTTAGGTTCTTGCGGGGGATCGCATTGAGGATCTTCAGCATGATCTCCATGTCTCCCTCCTTCACCGGCAGGCCGCTCCGCTCCAGCACCAGCGCCAGATACTGACGCTCCCGCTGCCGCTTGTTGTTGCTGTATCCGGCGGACAGCTCGCCCCGGCACTCCGGGTGCTCCTTGATGAAGCGGTACAGGCGGTTGCCGGTCTCCTGGCCGAACTGGTACTCCAATACGTTGTGGACCAGGGACATATTGGACAGCTTTAAGGTCTTGCACAGATTTTCCAAAAAGGCCAGCTCCTGTTCCGGTTCAGAACCGGAACAGCCGGTAAAGACCCGCAGCAGTTCTTCCCGCCAGGTAAGCGGCTCCTCCGGTGCTCCCAGGGTATCCGGGGCGTCCAGATAGCCGGATCCATCCGGATCCTCCGCGTCATCCAGATCCTCTGCAACCTCCGGGCCCCCTGCGTCCTCCGGATCCTCCACAGCCTCTGGATCCTCTGCAATCTCCGCATTCTCTGGTTCCTCTGCATCCTCTTGATCCACCGCGTCATATGGATCTTCCCCATCGTCCGCAGTCTCTGGATCCTCTGTCCACTCCAGTCCATCCACATCTTCCAGCGGCTCCAGGGCTTCCGGTCCTCCCAGGCCCTCTGTATCTGCCGTGTCTTCCTCTTCCACGGTCTCTGCTCCATCCCAGGACAGATCCTCGTCATCTACAAATTCCACGGTCTCCCCGTCAAAGTCTTCCTCGTCAGCCCAATATGGCTCAGCGACCTCCACAGGCTGGGGCATCCGGGGCTCCGGCGTCCGCGGCTCAAAAGACACGTTCCTGGATCTTCTCAGGCCGCCAAAGGCCGCACCGACTGCCTCAAGCACAGCGACTGTTTTCTGTTCCGGAGCCGGTTCCCGGACAGCCTTTCTGTCCCCATGGGCCTCCCCGGCAGGCTCTCTCTCCAGCCGCTCCGGCCTGCCTGACTTCTCGGACTTCTCCGATTTTCCAGGCTTTCCCGTCTTTTCCGGGCGCTCTGGCCGCTCGGCTTTCTCCATCCGGGCCGCTTTCTGTG
>DVLJ01000130.1 GCA_018715565.1 Candidatus Ventrimonas merdavium | reverse complement strand
CTCCAGCAGCACTTCCTCTGCCGGAACGGTCATTACCGATCCCAAGAAGGGGCAGGTAAACTCTGTGACCGGTATCATCACCGGCAGCGGCGATGGCTACTCCAACTGGGTTGCCACAACGGCTGAGGACGGCACTGTGACCTGGCAGCTGCGGTACGCAGACGGCACCATGGCGGCTGGTTCCATCGTAACCAGAGAGGATGGCTCCACCTATGAGCAGCTTACCTGGGAGCTGATCAACGGCGCATGGTACGCATTCGGCGCAGACAGCATCGCCAAGGGCGGCATGATCTACGACGTAGACCTGGGCGGCTACTTCTACGTAGACATCAACTCCGGCATGATCACCGGATGGGCCCAGATCGACGGCCAGTGGCGGTACTTTAACCCCGTTTCCGATGGAAAACGCGGTATCATGTTCACCGATTCCTGGATCGACGGCTGGTACGTGGATCCCAACGGGATCTGGGACGGACAGGCTCAGGCACAGTAAACCTCCGTACAAAAAACGCGGGAATCCCCGCTCTTTCATAAGCTGCGGCTGCCGGATCAAACCGGCAGCCGTTTTTCTTACTCTCTATCTTTACTCCATGTCCAGTGCATTTTTCAGATTGTTCTTATATACATCTGCTTTTGCTCCGTAGATGATCTGGACGCCGTCCCGGACCCTGACCACGCCATTTGCGCCGGTCTTTGCCTTCCAGTCTTCATCCGGCATCACCGCTCCCTGATCTTTCACCTTTACCCGGAGACGGGTAAAGCAGGCGTCCACATTTAAGATGTTGTCCGCGCCGCCCAGGCCCTCGATGATCACCGTCAGAAGCTCGTCACTCACCTTTTTGCCGTTGAGCTCCCGCATCTCCATCTCGCCCTCTTCCCGGCCCGGAGTCTTATAGTCGAATTTCAGGATCATGAATTTGAACACCGCATAGTACAGGATAAAGAACACCGCGCCCAGGATAAAGATCCAGATCCAGTTAGAGCCTTTGTCCGCCTGCATGATGCCGTTAAAGATCGTGCTCAGGAACGGACCGCCAAAGGAGCTTGGTCCCGGAACGTTCACCTGGAAGATATAGGTCAGCAGGTAAGCCAGTCCCGCAAAGCCGGCATGGATCACGAACAGCAGCGGCGCCACAAACAAGAACGCATACTCGATCGGCTCCGTGATGCCTGTAAATACAGCCGGGATCACCGCCGCGATCAGCAGCGCCTTGACCGCCTTCTTGTTCTCCGGACGAGCAGTCTGGTAGATCGCCAGAGCCGCGCCAGGCATGCCGAACATGGCGAAGATCACCTTCCCGTTCATGACGAACCGGGAGATATTGATGTCAAACATCGCATCCGGTGAAGCCAGCATGGCATTATAAATATTTACCGCACCGTCTACCTGGACGCCGTCGATCACCATGGAACCGCCCAGGTTCGTAAAGAAGAATGGCGTATAGATGAAATGGTGCAGTCCGAAGGGCAGCAGCGCCCGCTCGCTCAGGCCATAGAGCACGCTTCCCGCAGCCCCGGTGCTGTAGATGATCTGTCCCATGACGGTCAGGCCATGCTGGATCACGGGCCACACAAATGCCATCAAAAGTCCCAGAGCTGAACAGCCCAGCAGCGTCACCACAGGCACGAATTTTGTACCGGAAAAGATCCCCAGGGCCGGAGGCAGCTGGATATTATAGTAGCGGTTATGGAGCCAGGATACCAAAAGCCCGACCAGGATCCCTCCGAACACGCCGGTATCCAGGGATGCGATCCCCATGACCAGGGACTGCCCTGTGGTCATGGCCGCCGGATCCAGCTCGCCCAGGCTCACCAGCAAGATGTTCATCACGTTGTTCATGGCCAAAAATCCGATCACGCTGCAAAGGGCGGCGATGCCCTTTTCCTTCTCCGCATACCCGATCGCCACAGATACGGCGAAAATGATCGGCAGATAGGAATTGATCGTATTTCCCATGGCCTTCAGCAGGTCAAAAAACAGCTTCACATACGGCGTTCCCAGCGCCGGGACCAGGTTTACCATGTTCTGTGTGGTAAATGCGGAGCCGACTCCCACCAGGATCCCTGCGATCGGCAGGATCATGACCGGCGTCATCAGCACCTTTCCCAGTTTCTGAAATTGTGCAAACGAAAATTTCTCCTTCATGTCAATATCCCCCATTTATCTTAACTCCGGCCAATACCCCTGATTCGCCTCGATCATCTGATCTAAGATCACCCGCGCCACCTTTGCGGACGGCACGGTCTTGTTCATCGTAAATGCCTCTAAGGCTTTCTGGTACGAATGCTCGAAGTATGCGTCTACGATCAGCTTTTCCGCCGCCAGCTGCTGCTGGATCATCCCCAGATGGAACTGAGGGATATCCCCGATCACCACCGGCTCCGGTCCCCATTTCCGCAGATAGCAGGGCACCTCCACCATAGCGTCTTTCGGCAGATCCGGGATCGCCCCATTGTTCTCCACGATCACCAGATACCGGTCGCCCCGGTTATAGGCGATGGAACAGGCCACATCTACGATGAAATCCCCGAATGCATTGAACAGGTTTAAGTTCACTTCATGAGCCCCGTTGGTCTCTCGCAGCAGGCGCACCTGCTCATACATTTCTTTTTCCCGTCCATCCATGACCATATTTGCCCGGGTGTAATCCACATCGCTGGTCTCCACGCACTCCTTGGGATACAGGTAATACTGCAGGTACGTATTAGGCAGGAACTCAGGAAAATCTGTCAGGATTTCCCGGAAATTCTCCCAGGTATGGCGCCAGGACGGATCCGAGTGATGCTTGTCATGAGACGCTGCCAGCCCAGATTCCATGATCATGGCTTTCAGCTCCGGCATCCGGTCATTTCCCTCCTTGTCATAGAGCTTGGTCCACCATCCAAAATGGTTCAGGCCAAAATACACCGGATCCAGATCGTTGTACTTTTTCAGCCCCAGCATCTTCGCAAAGGACAGCATGATCGCCACCGGCATGTCGCAGATGTTCAGGATCTTGTAGTTGCCGAACCGGCGTCTCGTAGCCTCCGCCACGATCGCCGCCGGGTTGGAATAGTTGATGATCCATGCTTCCGGTGAGTAGGTACGGATCTCCTCGATCATCTGGATCACCGCCGGGATGGAGCGCAGTCCGTAGGCCATCCCGCCTGGTCCGCAGGTCTCCTGTCCTACGACGCCCGCGGCCAGAGGGATCTTCTCGTCCTTCTCCCGCATGGCCAGCCCGCCCTGACGGATCTGGGCAAATGCAAAGTCAATATCTGTATACGCTTCCTTCGGGTCCGTTGTGGTAAAATACACACATTCCGGATCCAGCTTTCCGACCAGGGAAGCGCATAACGTATCAACCAGCTCCAAGCGCTCTCCATCAATATCATAGAGCACCAGCTTCTGCAGCGGAAAACGGTCCAGATTCTCGATCAGGCTCTGGATGATACCAGGCGTATGGCTGGAGCCGCCTCCCACGATCACGACTTTAAAACCATTCATCTTGTTTACCCCATTTCTGATATTTTGGTTGCGCGCGCTTTTATTACCATCTATAATATACTCATTATCTCCGCGGCCGGAAAGAGGTTTGGGGGACATCGGCAGGATATGCGCCGATGGTAATTTTTTCATTTTGCAAAATATTTTT
>DVLJ01000001.1 GCA_018715565.1 Candidatus Ventrimonas merdavium | reverse complement strand
CGCTCCGGCCCTGAAGAAGGCGGATATCGGCGTGGCTATGGGCATTACCGGCACCGAGGTCTCCAAGGACGCGGCGTCCATGATCCTGACGGACGACAATTTTGCCACCATTGTCAAGGCAGTGGCCAACGGGCGGAACGTGTACCGGAACATCCGCCATGCCATCCAGTTTTTGCTGTCCGGCAATATGGCGGGGATCTTCAGCGTGCTGTATGCATCCCTGCTGGCTCTGCCTATGCCGTTCGCCCCGGTGCACCTGCTGTTCATCAATCTGCTGACCGACTCCCTTCCGGCGATCGCCATTGGTATGGAGCCCCAGGAGGAAGGGCTGCTGGATCAGCCGCCCAGGGATCCGAAGGAGGGCATCCTGACCGGCCGGTTCTTAGGCAAGCTGATCGTCCAGGGCGGCCTGATCGCCGTGTGCACCATGACAGCCTTCCACATCGGGATGGAGACCGGCGGCGCAGGAGTAGCCAGCACCATGGCGTTTGCAACTCTGACCCTGGCTCGTCTGTTCCACGGTTTTAACTGTCGGAGCGGACATTCCATCGTCCGGTTGGGCTTCAAGGGAAATCCCTGGAGCATCATGGCGTTCGAGGCCGGCGTGCTGCTGCTGGCGGCGGTGCTGTTCCTGCCGGGACTGCAGGTCCTGTTTGCCGTAGCAGATCTGGGCGTGCGGCAGCTGCTGACCATCGTGGTGCTGGCGGCGCTGCCTACGGTGGTGATCCAGGCGACGAAGATGGTGCGGGAAGCTCTGGCGTAAGAAATTCTGGTTTAAGAAATTCTGGCGCCAGAATTTCTCTGAGGTAGGATTGTCCCAAAAGGGCGCAGTCTGCAGAAACTAGATCCTGCGGCTGCGCCCTTTTCGCTGCTAGGGAGCCTGGCTGTTAGGGAGCTTGGCTGTCGGGGAGCCTGGCTGTCGGGCTGCTGGCTGCCAGGCTGCAAAGCTGTGAGGCAGCCAGGCAGCCAGATGTCGCAGAACAAACAGCAGAGGAATAATCATACAGCAGGACATAAAAAGACAGAGCCCCCCTAACAGGGACTCTGCCTCCGCTTGTTCATCCATACCCTGGACTGATTGTGAAAGATTAGTAGTTCTCAACCTTTCTCTCAAAATATGCTCTCGGATGCGCGCATACCGGGCAGATCTCCGGAGCTTCCTCGGCCTCGTGAACGTAACCGCAGTTGCGGCACTTCCAGCCTAAGGGAGCGTCGCCCTTGAAGGTGCCGTCCTTGCGCAGGCTGTCTAACAGCTTCAGGTAGCGCTTCTCGTGAGCGGCCTCAACCTGAGCCACGCCGCGGAACTTGGCAGCCAGCTCGTGGAAGCCTTCCTCGTCGGCCTCGTTCGCCATGCGCACATACATGCTGGTCCACTCCTCGTTCTCACCGGAAGCAGCGTCTACCAGGTTCTCCTCGATGGAACCGATGCCGTGGATCTCCTTGAACCACATCTTCGCGTGCTCCTTCTCCTGGTCCGCAGTCTCCAGATACAGGGCAGCCATCTGCTCGTAGCCGGCCTTCTTGGCGGCGGAAGCGTAGTAGGTGTACTTATTGCGTGCCTGGGACTCGCCGGCAAATGCTTCCCAAAGGTTCTTCTCGGTTTTAGTACCTGCGTATTTTGACATGTGGATATCCTCCTTAAGACAATAAATAATAGGAATTATTACTAAAATTAGAGTATCACAAAAGATGAAAAAAGTCAAGCATTATCTGAAAAAGAATTGTTAAAAATTGGGAATGTGGAACAACGGAAAATAGAACGAAAAAAGGAGTGGACAACTTCATGTCCACTCCCCAAAGGTTCAAGGAAGGATCGGTCAGAAATTAGCCGAAGTAGCGTTTCAGCAGACCCTCGAATGCCTTGCCGTGACGAGCCTCGTCTCTAGCCATCTCATGAACGGTGTCATGGATCGCATCCAGGTTCGCAGCTTTCGCTCTCTTAGCCAGGTCGAACTTGCCTGCGGTCGCGCCGTTCTCAGCGTCTACCCGCATCTCCAGGTTCTTCTTGGTGGAGTCGGTCACAACCTCGCCTAACAGCTCGGCGAACTTCGCAGCATGCTCAGCCTCTTCCCAAGCTGCCTTCTCCCAGTACAGGCCGATCTCCGGATAGCCCTCTCTGTGAGCCACTCTAGCCATCGCCAGGTACATACCAACCTCAGAGCACTCGCCCTCGAAGTTTGCGCGCAGGTCAGCCAGGATATCCTCGCTCACGCCCTGTGCCACGCCTACTACGTGCTCAGCAGCCCAGGTTCTCTCACCAGCCTGCTCGGTGAACTTGGAAGCCGGCGCCTTACATACCGGGCAGAACTCCGGAGCGCTGTCGCCTTCGTGAACATAACCGCATACATTACAAACCCATTTCTTCATAACTCAATCTCCTTTACATGTATTAAAATTATTGGTTGACCGTGTGTTGGTGTAATCAGTAATGATTACTAATATTAATTTAGCACAAATCTTTCTGTCTGTCAATGTGTTTTGAGAATTTTTTTTAATGACTTTCTGCCTTCAGGCACGCGCTGCACAGACCGGAAAAATCCAGGGTCATGTTCTCGATCCGTCCATCCGTCAGCGGCTGCATCTCCTGCTCAATGCTCTCCAGAGACGGCATAGGCAGGTCCTGGATCGCTCCGCAGCAGCGGCATACAAAATGGCAGTGGGGATGGACATCCGCGTCAAAGTGGTCTTTTCCGTCGCCAAAGGTCAGTTTCCGGATCTCGCCTAAGTCCACCAGCAGATTCAGATTCCGATATACGGTTCCCAGACTGATGTTGGGAAATTCTTCCCGGATGCAGGTGTATATGGCGTCTGCGGTCGGATGGTCATGCCGGCTCACCAGACACGCTTTGATGGATTCCCTCTGACGGCTATACTTTAAGGTCTTCATAGATCAGCTCCTTTTTGCTCCGTGGGATAATAGTAACAGTTACTATTATATTCTAACGGATAAAAAAGGAAATGTCAAGGATGAAATGCCATCTTTTACACATCCAGGTAAGGAGCCTTGTTCAGCCAGGGGATAAATGCGGCGGCCTTTTCAATAGAAGAGTTCACCACCAGCTCCTCCGGGAACTGGAGTTCCTCTAAGAGCGCCTGGGCCCGTTCGTGGTTCCCCACATCCGCCTCGGAGTGGGCGTCGCTGTCCAGTACGATGCTGACGCCGTACCGCCTGCACAGCTCCAGCATAGCGATATAGTTCTCCCGGGCATTCTGCCGGTGGCAGTTGGGATGGAGGGAAGAGGCGTTCATCTCCAGGAGCACATGATGCTCCTTGGCGGCGCACACCAGGGTCTCATAATCCACCGGGAACCGGCCGTCGTCGGGATGGCCGATGATGTGCACGTAGGGGCTCTGCATGGCCTTGACATAGGCCTGGGTGTTCTGGGAAATGGTGCATCCGCTGGGATAGCAGGGATCGTGGATGCTGGCGATGCCGAAGTCCAGGCCCTTGAGATACCGGGGCTCCAGATCCAAACTCCCGTCCGGGTCCACGATGTTGATCTCACAGCCTAGCATCAGCTTGACGCCCTTCACCTCCCTGGGGACCACCCGGAAATTGACAAAATAAAACGGGTGGCAGGCTCCCGGGATCCGGGGGGCATGCTCCGTGACCCCCAGAAGGGATACCCCCTTCCTGGCGGCCGAATCGATCATCTCGTAAAGGGTGTTGTAGGCATGCCCGCTGACGATGGTGTGGGTATGCAGATCCATAATGTCCTGTATCATAATGAAAAATCTCCTGTTCTCAAATTCCAGCTAAGATCCTGAGCTGCCAAAGGGGCATGCCCCTTTTTTCTGGCAGTCTGCCGCGCTCCAATGGGGCTTCGTCCCGCGCGGCCTGTATCTTCCTTGTTATTGTAGCATATTTCCCCGCATAATTATAGAGAAAAGTATGGTAAAAACTAAGGAAATGTGGTAAAGTCAACATATCCGGCGGCAGCGCCAGGGAGGACGAAGAAAAGGAGAATCATTATGAGCGAAGAAGTAAAAGAGACAATGGAAGATTTTGCCAGCGAGCTGGAAGCATCTTATAAGGAGTACGACGAGCGCCGCAACCCGTATCAGGAGCAGGAAGGCCCGGATGCGGAGAAGTGGGCGGAGCTGGTTGAGCAGATGCAGAACAAGACCGTGACCAAGGTAAAAGTAAAAGAGGCGGTAAAGGGCGGCCTGGTGACCTACATCGACGACATCCAGGGCTTTATCCCCGCATCCCAGATCTCTACCAAATACGTAGAGAAGCTGGAGGATATGGTAGGCCAGTATCTGGAGGTGGTGCCGATCACCGTGACCCCGGAGAACAAGAAGCTGGTCCTGTCCGGCCGTGTGGTGATGCAGCAGAAGGAAGCGGCTGAGAAGGCGGCGAAGATGGAAGCCGTTCAGGTAGGCGCAGTCGTAGAAGGTACGGTGGACAGCATCAAGGACTATGGCGCATTTGTAGATCTGGAGAACGGCCTCACCGGTCTTCTGCACGTATCCCAGATCAGCACCCAGCGGATCAAGCATCCGGGCGTTGTGCTGAAGGAGGGCCAGAAGGTGACCGTGAAGATCATCGGCTTAAAGGACGGCAAGATCAGCCTCAGCATGAAGGCTCTGGCAGAGGAACCCCAGGAGAAGGAGGAGACCTTCCATTATAAAGAGACCGGCGCAGCGACCACCGGACTGGGCGCCCTGTTAAAAGGCATCAAATTATAAGATTCAGGTAAGGACATAAAGGAGGGATACCTTTGACCAATATCCCAGACGCATATACACAGCTGGATCAGTGGAACTCGGTCATGTTCCTGTATGATTCGGCCTTGAAGGCGATTCGCACGAAGATCGAGATCCTGAACGGCGAGTTCGTGCACATTTACGGGCATACGCCCATCGAACACATCAAGTCCAGGCTGAAGACCCCGGAAAGCATCGTGAAGAAGCTGAAGGCGGATAACCTGGAGGTCACCATTGACAATATGGTGGAAAAGCTGAGCGACATCGCGGGGATCCGGATCATCTGCTCCTTTACCCAGGACATTTACCAGATCGCCGACATGATCGCCAGACAGAAGGACGTCAGCGTCCTTTATGTGAAGGATTATATCCGGCAGCCCAAGCCCAACGGCTACAAGAGCTACCACATGGTGGTGACCATTCCGATCTATCTGACCGCCGGTCCGGTGGAGACGAAGGTGGAGATCCAGATCCGCACCGTGGCCATGGACTTCTGGGCCAGCCTGGAACACAAGATTTATTACAAATTTGAGGGAAATGCCCCGGCGTCGCTGCAGGCGGAGCTAAAGGCATGCGCCGATATGGTGGATATGCTGGACGCGAAGATGTTCTCACTGAACCAGTCGATCCTGCAGGAGGGCGAGGCGCAGGAACGGTACGCGGGAGCGGAGGGAGAACAGGACTGAAGGAACGATGTTGGCAAAAGAGATAAGGCAGATCGCGGGCTGCAACTGGAAAGCGATCCTGCTGTTTGAACTGCTGTACCGGCTGCTGACGCTGCCGGCTTGGCTGAAGGTCCTGGACCGGGGCCTTCAGCTGGCGCTGTCATGGGCCGGGTACAGCTATCTGACCGCAGAGAATATCGGCAGTTTTTTCCTTCGGCCGGGGACCATCGCTGTGGTCTGCGCGGTCGGAGCCGTGGGCGCGCTGATCCTGCTCTTGGAGACCGCCAGTCTGATCACCGCATTTGAGGGGGCAGCCTCTTATCAGAAGCTGACCCCTTTGCATATGCTGTGGGGCGGACTGCAGAAGGCCGGGAGAGAGCTGGAGCGGCGTCACTGGCGTCTGGGCCTGGTATTGCTGATCCAGTATTTCTTTGCGAATCTGCTGTTTTTCTTGCGGGCGGCCACCCATATCCGGCCGGTGAATTTCATTTTGGATGAATTAGGGAGCAGGCCCGGAGCCCTTGCCGTTCTTGCGGCAGGGCTGGCCGTGGTGCTCGTCCTCTCCTTTCCTGCCTGGTTCACGGTGTACGGCTGCCTGGCGGAGGGGCGGGGATACCGGGACAGCCGCAGCTACAGCGGCCTGCTGATGCGCGGGCATTTCTGGCGGATCGCAGCTGGTCTTATGGCAGGGAATCTGCTCAGCGTCCTGGCAGTGTTCCTGATCTATGCCCTGGCGGTATTCGTGTCCGCCGTGTGCGTGGTGGGGGGCAGCAGCCAGTATCTGACGATGGCGCTGTTCCTTTCTGTCGCGGACAAGCTGGAGGTGCTGGCTCTGTTCGCGGGGAGCATCGTAGTCCAGCTGGGGCATTGTACCGTCCTGGGCTCTCTGTACCGCAGATACGGATACGGAAGGCTGCAGCTGGAAGGCGCGGCGGCAGAATATCCGGCTCCGGGGTCTTTCCGCCGGAGGATGCTTGGGATCTGCCTTGCCATCGTCCTCTGCACGGGGGCGTTTTCCGCCTACGATATCGCCAGGCATGGTTCGGCGCTGACGGATGAGATGGTGACGGATATGGAGATCACCGCCCATCGGGGCAGCTCCATGACCGCGCCGGAGAATACGGTCCCGGCAGTTTTGGCGGCGATCGAGGAGCTGGCGGATCGGATCGAGATCGACGTGCAGATGACGGCGGACGGAGTGGTAGTGCTGGCCCATGACGCCAACCTAAAGCGGGTGGCAGGGGTAAACCAGGCGATCGGTGATCTGACTTACCAGGTGCTGGAGGAGCTGGACGCGGGCAGCTGGTTTTCCGATGATTTTGCGGGGACGAAGATCCCTACCCTGGCGGAGGTGCTGGAGCTCTGCCAGGACCGGGTGGATCTGAACATTGAGCTGAAGCATACGGGGCGGGACTGCGCCCTGCCGGAAGCGGTGACGGCGCTGATCCGGGAATACGGGATGGAGGAGCAGTGCGTGGTGACGTCTGCCAGCCTGTCCTGCCTGGAGCAGGTGAAGGCCCTGGAGCCGGACATCCGCACCGGATATATCATTGCAGCGGCTTACGGAGATTTTTACTCGGACGAGGCGGTGGATTTTATCAGCCTGCGGTCCAGCTTTGTCAGCCGGAGGCTGGTGGAGCGGATCCATGAGCAGGGCAAGGCGATCTACGCCTGGACGGTGAATTCGGCCAGCGAGATGGAACGGATGATGCTGCTCCAGGTGGACGGCATCATCACGGACTGGCCGGTGCGCGCCCGGGAGACCATTTATCAGGAAGAAGCGGCGGACAGCGTGATCGAATGCGTGAAGCTGATGTTCCGCCGGTAGAGCCAGGCGGCGCGGGACGCGCATATCCCACGCGGAGGAGAGGACTGGCGCGGGATGCGCCAAGTCCTGCGCCGCAGAAAGAGGAGACGATCATGAAAGCAGTAGTGCAGCGGGTGGACCGGGCGTCGGTGACCGTAGACGGGACCGTGACCGGAGCCATTGAGAAAGGATTCCTGATCCTTTTGGGAGTGGCGGAGACAGACAGCGAGGCGGCCGCGGATAAGATGGCCGACAAGATCTGCAAGCTCCGGATCTTTGAGGACCAGGACGGGAAGACCAATCTGTCCCTGGCCGATGTAGGGGGACAGCTTCTGGTGGTGAGCCAGTTTACCTTATATGCCGACTGCCGCAAGGGCAACCGGCCTAGCTTTATCAAGGCCGGGTCGCCGGAAAAGGCAGAGCGGCTGTATGAATATTTTATGGAACGGTGCCGCCGGTATGTGGACAAGGTGGAACACGGCGTGTTCGGCGCCCACATGCTGGTGGATCTGCAGAACAACGGGCCCTTTACTCTGATCCTGGAGGGAGACGAGACCGGGATCCGGGAGGCCTAAAGGCGAAAAAGGGATTGAGACAGCAGGAGGATAAGAACATGGAAGACAGACAGAGAAAGCAGGAAACAGAAAAGACCGAGGGACAGCGGCTGGAGGAACAGCTGTGCTTTAAGTTCCCCCATATCGGGGCGGAAGCGCCGGAGCAGAGGGCGGAGGCAGACGCATTCTGCCAGGGCTACAAGGCCTTCCTGGACGCAGGAAAGACCGAGCGGGAGTGCGTGGCGGAAGCGCTGCGCCAGCTAGAGGCGGCGGGTTATCAGCCGGTGGATTACAGCAGGCAGTATCAGCCGGGAGACAAGGTGTATGCGGTCAACCGGAACAAGGCGCTGCTCATCACCACGTTCGGGAAGAAGCCCGTGAAAGAGGGGGTGCGCATCAACGGCGCCCACATCGACTCTCCCCGCCTGGACTTAAAACCGAACCCACTGTATGAGAAACACGATATCGGATATTTTAAGACCCATTATTACGGCGGCATACGCAAATATCAGTGGGGGACCGTACCGTTAGCTATGCACGGCGTGGTGGTCAAGAAAAATGGAGAGCTGGTGGAGGTCTGCCTCGGCGAGGCGGAGGACGAGCCGGTATTCTGCATCAGCGATCTGCTTCCCCACCTGGGCGCGAAGCAGAATGAGCGGAAGCTGGGAGAGGGCCTGCGGGGCGAGGAGCTGAACGTGATCGTCGGCTCGGTGCCGTATGCGGACGATAAGGTGAAGGAGCCGGTGAAGCTTCTGGCGCTGCAGCTGCTCCATGAGCGTTATGGCATCACTGAGGCAGATTTCTTCCGGGCGGAGCTGGAGATGGTGCCGGCCCACAAGGCCAGGGACGTAGGCTTTGACCGCAGCATGGTGGGCGCCTACGGCCAGGACGACCGGGTGTGCGCCTACACGGCGCTGCGGGCGGAGATCGAGACGGCGGAGCCGACCTACACCACCATCACGGTGCTGGCGGATAAGGAGGAGATCGGTTCCGACGGCAACACCGGCATGAACTCCGACTTTTTAAAGCACTATATCGAGTACCTGGCCCAGATGGAGGGCTGCGATCCCAAAGAGGTGATGGCGAACTCCCTGTGCCTGTCCTCGGACGTGAACGCGGCGTATGATCCCACGTTCCCAGATGTATTTGAGGTGAACAATACGGCTATGCTGAACAAGGGCTGCGTCCTGACCAAGTACACCGGAGCCCGGGGCAAATCCTCTTCTAACGACGCCAGCGCGGAGACCATGGCAAAGGTGATCGGGATCATGGAGGAGAACGGCGTGTACTGGCAGGCCGGAGAGCTGGGAGCCGTAGATCAGGGCGGCGGCGGGACCATCGCCAAGTACGTATCCCGGCTGAACATCGATACCGTGGACCTGGGCGTGCCGCTCTTATCCATGCACGCGCCGTTCGAGCTGGCTTCCAAGCTGGATGTGTACAACACCTGGAAGGCATTTATGGCATTTTACAAATAAGCCGGGGCCCGGAACACGCCGCCGGATTCTGAAAAAAACATAAATTTATCCGGAAAGGCTTTTTAATCCGGGCGTTCTATGGTATAACATTAGGAAGTACGCGGATGGCTCGCGTAACTCCAAGACAGAAAAGGAATGTATGATGAGAAGATATGCAAGATGGATGCTCTGCGGGCTGGCGGTCCTGACGCTGGCTGCGGGCTGTTCTAAAAAGGAAGCGGCAGAGGAGACGACTGCCACGGCAGAGGAGACCACGGTGGAGAGCACCGAGGAAGTGGACTTAGGCGAGATCACCAAGCTGGGCACCTACAAAGGTGTGGAAGTGACGAAGATGAGCACCGAGGTGACCGATGAGGAGCTGGATGCCCGCATCCAGACGATCCTGGATATGAACCCGGAGTATGTGGAGATCACCGACCGTCCGGCCCAGGAAGGGGATGTGGTGAACATCGATTTTGTGGGCATGAAGGACGGCGAGGCGTTTGAAGGCGGCACCGCGGAGGGCTACGATCTGGAGCTGGGCTCCGGCGTGTTCATCGACGGATTCGAGGACGGCCTGATCGGCGCCTCCAAGGGCGCGGAGCTGAGCCTGAACCTGACCTTCCCGGAGGATTATGCCAGCGCGGACCTGGCTGGCCAGGCAGTGGTGTTTGACGTAACGGTCAACAGCATCGAGGAGAAGCGGGATGCGGTCCTGGATGAGAATTTTGTCCAGAGGATGTCTGATTTCACTACGGTGGAGGAGTTCCGCGACGATACCCGGGCCGATATGGAAGCGGAGAAGGTCCAGCAGGCAGACACCCAGCTGCAGAACGACGCATTGATGGCCGCGTTGGAGAACAGCGAGTTTGAGATCAATCCGGATGCGGTGGAGCAGCAGTTCCAGGCGCAGTACAGCTACTATGAGACCATGGTGCAGGGCTACGGCATGACCATGGAGGATTATGTGGGCATGATGGGCCTGGAGTTAGAAGAGTTTGAGACGGAGATGCGGAATATCGCAGAGGATGTGATCAAGCAGAACCTGTTCATGAATGCCGTAGCGGAAGCCGAGAAGATGGAAGTGGCCGACGAGGACCGGCAGTATGTGGCGGACTTATACGGCACGGATGTGGAGACGATGGAGAGCATGTACGGCCAGGAGGCTCTTGATGAGATGGCGATGCAGTATAAGGTAGCCAACTTTATCAGGGACAACGCAGTCGTGACCGAGTAAGGGCGGACTGGAGAGGAAAGCAGACCGGGGCGGCCGTTTGCCCGCCCCATCAACAAATAATCAAAAGATACAGGGGGACAGACCATGGAGCTGTTAAAAGAGCGAATTCGCAAGGATGGAAAGATCAAAGCCGGGAATGTGCTGAAAGTGGATAGTTTCCTGAACCATCAGATGGATACGGAGCTGTTCCGGGAGATCGGCAAGGAATTTAAAAGGCGTTTTGAAGGTGCGGACATCAACAAGATCCTGACGATCGAGGCCTCCGGCATCGGCATTGCCTGCGTGGTGGCCGAGCAGTTCCATGTGCCGGTCGTATTTGCCAAGAAGAACCAGACCAAGAACATTGCCGGGGATGTGTATACGACCCAGGTGGAGTCCTATACCCATGGCCGGGTGTACGATATCATCGTGGCGAAGGAATTTCTGGGAAAAGGGGACAAGGTGCTCCTGATCGACGATTTCCTGGCCAACGGCAAGGCCCTGGAAGGACTGGCGGCATTAGTACAGGCTTCCGGAGCGGAGCTGGTGGGAGCCGGCATCGTGATCGAGAAGGGCTTCCAGGTCGGCGGGGACCGCATCCGGGAAAAAGGGATCCGGCTGGAGTCTCTGGCGATCATCGACAGTATGGATGAGGAGAAAGGAACCATTGTGTTCCGCGATGAAAAGGCGTGAACAGAAAAGCATTATTTTTCGATATAGACGGGACCCTGCTGAGCGAGATAACGCGGCAGGTCCCGGAAAGTGCAAAAAGAGCCCTTGAGACCGCCCGGTCTCAGGGGCATCTGGTCTTTATAAACACCGGGCGGACTTACGCCTGTACCGGCACGATCCGCCAGCTTGTCACACCGGATGGCTGGCTGTGCGGATGCGGTACGTATGTGGAAGCCGAGGGGCGGGAGCTGTATTACCGGAGTATGACCGAGGACCAGAAGGAGCGGGTGTGCCGCGCTCTGGAGGCGGCGAATGTGGACGGGATCCTGGAAGGGCGGTACGGCTGCTTTGTGGGGAGTCCGGACAGCCGGTTCCCCCAGGGGCGCCGGATGCGCAAAAGCCTGGCGATGGCGATCCGGTCCATGGACTGGAACAAGGAGCGGGGAACAGCGGAGAAGTTCTGCTTCCTGGCCGACGAGGCCAGCGGCCTGGAGGGCCTGATCGCGGCTCTGGAGCCGGAGTTCCAGGTGATCGACCGGGGAGACGGATTTTACGAGTGCGTGCCCGCGGGGCACAGCAAGGCCACGGCGATCGACGTGGTCTTAAAGGAGTACGGACTTGCTTTGGAGGACGCCTATGTGTTCGGCGACAGCACCAACGACCTGCCTATGTTTGAGCATGTGCCCAACGCCGTGCTGATGGGGCGTCACAGTCCGGAGCTGGAGCCGTATGCCAGCTTTGTCACCAGGACGGTGGAGGAAGACGGCATCTGGTATGCGATGGAACAGTTGGGGCTGCTGGGGGAGGAACCTGGCTGCCCGGCAGCGGATTAAGGAGGAAGGATGAAACTGCGGATCGGAACGAGAAAAAGCCGCCTTGCCATCATCCAGACAGAACTGGTGCGGGATGCGCTCCTGGCCCGGTTTCCGGAGCTGGAGATAGAGCTTGTACCTGTCACGACAAAGGGAGACCGGATCTTGGACCGGTCTCTTGCCAGTTTTGGAGGCAAGGGCGTGTTCACGGCGGAGCTGGAGGAAGCGCTGCTGTCTGGGGCGGTGGATATGGCGGTGCACAGCGCTAAGGATATGCCTATGGAACTGCCGGAGAGACTCTGCATCGGCGCGGTGCTGGAGCGGGAGGAAGCGGCGGACGTGCTGGTGACCCGGAAGCCGGCGGATGGGCTGTCCGGCGGCGGGGAGCTGGATCGGATAGGAGGCGGCCTGGAGAGGGCTGCAGGCAGAGGAGCCGTCGGGCCGGCGCTGCCTCCGGGAAGTGTGATCGGGACCAGCAGCCTGCGGCGGCAGCTGCAGATCTGCGCCCAGTATCCGGGGGTGGTCCCCAAAGTCCTGCGGGGCAACGTCCCCACCCGGTTAGAGAAGCTGCGGCAGGGAGAGTACGATGGGATCCTCCTGGCGGCGGCGGGGCTGAAACGGTTGGGGATGGAACAGCCGGAGGGCTTAACAGTAAGCTATCTGGATAAGGAGACCTTTGTGCCGGCGGCGGGACAGGGGATCCTGGCGGTAGAGATCCGGACGGGGACGTTTCCGGAGCTGATGGAAGCCATCCACTCTCCGAAGGCAGAGGCGGAGCTTATGGCAGAGCGGGAGGTCCTGCGGCTGATGGGCGGCGGATGCAACGCCCCCTGCGGCGCCTGGTGCCGGGAGGAAGGCGGTGAGCTGGTGATGACGGTGATGTATGCCGGGGACGGGGTGCACCCGGAGATCTGGAAGGAGCGGATGACGATCGGAGACACGGCGGAGGGTCAGGAGCAGCTGGAGGGGCTGGAGCGCTCAGACCGGCTGGCCTGTGCAAAGGCCCTGGCTGCCCGGCTGGTGAGCCGGATCCGGAAGGGTTCGGTATCACTCATCGGGGCCGGTCCCGGCGGGGACGGCCTGGTGACCCGGCGGGGGCTGGAGCTTCTGCGCCAGGCCCAGGCGGTGGTATATGACGACCTGATCTCCGGCTCTCTGCTGAACGAAGCGCCTTTGGATGCAGAGCTCATTTACGTGGGCAAACGGGCGGGGAGACATTCCCGGAAACAGGAGGAGATCCAGCAGATCCTGGTGGAGAAGGCCCTGGAAGGAAAGCGGGTCGTCCGCCTGAAGGGGGGAGATCCCTACGTGTTCGGGCGGGGCGGAGAAGAGGCCCTGGCGCTTAAGGCGGCGGGGATCCCCTTTGAGGTGGTGCCGGGAGTTTCGTCCGCATACAGTGTGCCCGGATGGGCCGGGATCCCCGTGACCCACCGGGGACTGGCTTCCTCCTTCCATGTGATCACCGGACACGAAGGAGCCGGGAAGGCGGGTGAGGCGGTGGATTACGCGAACCTGGCCCAGGCGGAAGGCACCCTGGTCTTTTTGATGGGCCTGCACCGGCTGGATGCCATCGCGGCCCGTCTGATCAGCTATGGGAAGGATCCGGAGACGCCGGCGGCGGTGATCGAGAACGGGACCACCGCCTCCGGACGGGCAGTGGCCGGGACCTTGTCCCAGATCGGAGCGCTGGTCCGGGACGCGGGGCTGAACACGCCGGCGGTCGTGGTGATCGGAGATACGGTCCGCCTGCGGGAGGAGCTGGCGGGGGAGACCGGCAGCCCTGGCGGCCCGCTGTCCGGCGTCCGGGTCCTGGCGACCGGGACCCGGCATATGGCGGGAGAGCTGGAGGCGGCTCTTTCTCCTCTGGGCGCGGAGTGCGTGAAGGTCAGCCTGATCGAAAGCCGCCCGCTGAAGACAGAACGGCTCCGGGCGAGCCTGAAGCAGCTGGAGACCTACAGATGGCTGGTCTTTACCAGTGCAAATGGCGTAAGGCTGTTTTTCCAGATGCTGAAGGAGGAGAAGGTCGATCTGAGGCGGCTGATGGGACTGCGCTTTGCGGCCATCGGGAGAAAGACCGCAGGAGAACTGGAGGACCATGGGTTTTTCTGCGACGCCGTGCCGGAGCATTATTCTGGGGCGGACCTGGCCCGGACCTGGATCCCGGACCTGGAGACGGACGCCAGGGTACTGCTGGTGCGGGCGAAGGACGGTTCTCCGGTGCTGCCGGAGGCGCTGAAGGCCGCCGGGATCGCCTTTGACGACGTGCCGGTATATGAGACCTGGGGAGACTGCAGGCGGAAGGAGGAGCTGAACCGTCTCCTTCCCCGGGTGGACTATGTGACCGTGGCCAGCAGCTCGGCGGCCCGGGCCCTGTGGGAGCTGTGGGAGAAGGAAGGGGCGTTCCCGGCAAAGCTTATTTCCATCGGGCCCAGTACCAGCGGGACGATCCGGGATCTGGGACTTCCTCTGTACGGAGAAGCCGCCGAGTACACCGCCCAGGGGATCGCCGCGGTGATCCTGGCAGACCAACATGGCGGAGAACGGAGGGACGGATGATGGGAGCGCCGTATTTTCCATTCTTTTTTGATATCCGGGACTGGGCGGTGCTGATCGTGGGAGCGGGGAACGTGGCGGCTCGGCGGGCTGCGGCCCTGGCGGAGTTCGGCGCCCGTCTGACGGTGATCGCGCCGGAGGGCTGCCCTCAGATGGAGGCGCTGGAGCAGGCCGGGCAGGTGCGCTGGCTCCGCCGCCGGATCCAGGAGACCGACCTGGATACCGGGGACCTGCGCCTGGTCCTGGCCGCCACTGACGATCCGGAGCTGAACCGGGCCCTGGTCTCCTGGTGCCGCCGACGGAAGCTCCTTTCTAATAACTGCAGCGACAGGAGCCAGTGCGATTTTTATTTCCCGGGGATCGTCCGGGACGGGGACCTGGTGATCGGCGTCACGGCCAGCGGGGAAGGGCATGGCGCGGTGAAGGAGACCGTGAGGGAGATCCGCAGGATGATGGGAGAAGGCAAAACCTCCAAAAACAGAACCGCAGATTGAGGAAATTATGCTGCAGGATGGCCTGTTTTTGTCCTTTTTGATGTGATATGATAGAAGCAGATGAGGAAAATTTTCATAGCCAGAAGGGAAAATTCGTGGTATCATAAAAGAATATGATGTTGGGAAATTGATCAAGGATAGAAGATGGGGTTTTAGTATGCAGCAAAGATTTCTGACCAGCGACGAAGTATATGAGGATTTATGTGAGAAGATAGAGAAATTAGTCTATATGCCGGGAGAACGGCTCAGTGAGAATGAATTGTGCAAGATCTACGGGGTATCCCGCCATATCGTCCGCTCCGCGATCACCAGGCTGAAGGACCGGCTTCTGATCACGGTGTATCCCCAGCGGGGGACGTTCGTCAGCCTGATCGACATGCGGCTGGTGGAGAAGGTCCTGTACCTGCGGGAGGCCTTAGAGCAGGAGGCGATCCGGCTGTTAAAGTTCCAGACGGCGGAAGTGCGGGCAGAGATGGTGCGGCAGATGTGGGAGATGATCGGGCTCCAGGAGAAGATCATCGAAAGCCGGGGAGATATGGACGAATTTTATAAGATCGATAATGCGTATCACGCCTGCCTTTTGCGGGCGGTGAAGAAGGAGAACGTGATGGATCTGATCAGCCATCACTATATCCACGTCCGCCGCTGGAGGAACTTTGAGCTGGGTGGGACGAACCGGCAGATGGGGCTTGTAGAGGAGCACCGGGAGATTACAAAGGCGCTGGAGCAGGACCTGTACAAGCGGGCCCATGAGCAGCTCCATGTGCATCTGAATACCGTAGAGCGGCTCTCCTATATTTTCAAGGAGAACAGTCCGGAATATTTTATATTTGATTGAGCAGCTCCATATTGAGAAGCTGGGGGGATCCCCTTATGGCAGGGTCACGGCGCGAGCCGTGGCCCTGCTGTGCGTTTGGAGCACCGGTCAAGGCCCTGCTTTCGTGCATCTTTTAACAAGACAGGAGCGGCCGGCTGTACTTTTTTTACAAAGGAAACCGGAGAAGAAGGCGAAGAAATTCGTGCAAAAAGCTAAGAAAAGAGGGGATAGCCGGTTTTTTGTTGAAAAAAAGATGCAAAAAGTGTCGAAAAGGGTTTGCATGTCAAAATCAAATGTGTT
Source organism: Candidatus Ventrimonas merdavium (assembly GCA_018715565.1). Taxonomy (GTDB): domain Bacteria; phylum Bacillota; class Clostridia; order Lachnospirales; family Lachnospiraceae; genus Brotaphodocola; species Brotaphodocola merdavium. The sequence continues at coordinate 19,427 of DVLJ01000001.1, read as the reverse complement.
AAAATACTAACACAACGTTGACATGTTGACAAGACGACAAGACAATAAGTCGACAAGGATTCAAGATTACGCCGCCTTTCGGATGTCAGCAAATAAAAGCAAAGGAGAAAGACTATGGCAGAAGAAACGAAACCGAAACGCATGCCGCCGGATCCGAATTCGGCCAAGTACAAGCTTGGCCAGATCGCAGCGAAGGCTTACACCGACGCGATCGAGGCGAAAGCGCGGGGAGAGATGGTTGGATGGTGTTCCAGCAACTTCCCGGTAGAGATCCCGGAGACCCTTGGTCTGTATGTCTGCTATCCGGAGAACCAGGCGGCAGGGATCGCGGCGAGAGGCGGCGGAGAGCGCATGTGCGAGATCAGCGAGGCGGACGGATATTCCAACGACATCTGCGCCTATGCAAGGATCAGCCTGGCTTACGCCAAGGTGAAGGACGCGCCGGAGCAGAACATGCCCCAGCCGGATTTCCTGCTGTGCTGCAACAACATCTGCAACTGCATGATCAAGTGGTACGAGAACATTGCCAAAGAGCTGGATATCCCGATGATCATGATCGATATCCCGTTCAACCCGGACTATGAGGTATCTGACGCGGAGACCGAGTACGTGAAGGCCCAGTTCTGGGATGCGATCCATCAGCTGGAGGAGATCACCGGCAAGAAATGGAGCAATGAGCGCTACGAGGAAGTGCGGGAGATCTCCGGACGCACCAGCCGGGCATGGCTGGCGGCAACCTCCTGCGCCAGGTATGTCCCGTCTCCGTTCAACGGCTTCGACCTGTTAAACCACATGGCAGTTATGGTAACGGCCAGAGGCAAGCTGGAGGCGGCGGAGGCCATGGAGACCCTGCTGAAGGAATACGAGGAGAACCACGAAAAGGGCGTTTCCACCTTCCGGGCAGAGGAAAAATACCGCATCATGTTCGAGGGGATCGCCTGCTGGCCGTGGCTGAGAGTCACCTCCACCGGACTGAAGAGCCGGGGGATCAACATGGTGACCACCATCTATGCGGACGCCTTCGGCTTTATCTACGACGATTTCGACGATATGTGCCGGGCCTACGCCAAGGTGCCCAACGCTATCAACCTGGAGCTGGCCAGAGACAAGCGGATCAAGCTCTGCAAGGACAACCACGTAGAAGGATTGCTGGTACATACCAACCGCTCCTGCAAGCTGTGGAGCGGCTTCATGTATGAGATGAGCCGTCAGATCGGCGAGGCCTGCGGCATCCCGGTGGCCAGCTTCGACGGCGACCAGGCCGATCCCAGAAACTTCTCGGAAGCGCAGTATGACACGCGGGTGCAGGGCCTGACTGAGATCATGGAACAGAACAAGGAGGGAAACTAACATGAGCGTAAAGGAATTATTAAACCAGTTCCATGACATTGCCTCCGATCCGAAAAAGCAGATGGACCGCTACCTGGCAGAGGGCCGGAAGGTCGTTCTGACTGCGCCGGTCTATACGCCGGAGGAGCTGGTCCATGCCATGGGCATGGTTCCTATGGGCGTATGGGGAGCCGACGTGGAATTAAAAGAGGCCAAACGGTATTTCCCGGCATTTATCTGCTCGATCGTGCAGAGCATCGTGGAGATGGGCATGAAGGGCGCCTATGAAGGAGCCAGTGCCCTGATCGTCCCCAGCCTGTGCGACAGCCTGAAGGTACTGGGAGAGAACTGGAAATACGCGGTGCCGTCGATCCCGTTCATCCCCATGACCTATCCTCAGAACCGGAAACCGGCTTACGGCATCGCATATACCAAGGCGGGCTATGAGCGGGTGATGCGGGACTTAGAAAAGGCGACGGGAGCCCAGTTCTCTGAGGAGGCGCTGCAGGAATCCTTAGGAGTCTACAATGAGCACAATGAAGCTATGCGCCATCTGACCGCAGTCCTGGCAGACCATCCGGAGGTCAGCGCAGTCCAGAGGAACGACGTGTTCAAGAGCGCCTGGTTCCTGCGCAAGGAGGAGCACACCCAGCTGGTGAAGGAGCTGATCCAGGCTCTGGAGGCGGAGCAGCCGGGAGCGGCGAAGAAGCGCATCATGACCACCGGCGTGCTGACTGATTCGCCGGAGCTGTTAAAGATCTTCGACGAGAACGGCCTGCAGATCGTCTGCGACGACGTGGCCGCAGAGAGCCGGCAGTACCGCACGGACAACGGGGAAGCAGCTTCTGCCCTGGACAGCCTGGCGGAGAAATTCGCCAATATGGACAACTGCTCCGTTCTGTATGACCGGGATAAGAAGCGGGTTGCCATGATCGTAGACCAGGCCAAGGCGGCGAAGGCCGACGGCGTGATCCTGATCATGACCAAGTTCTGCGATCCGGAGGAATTTGACTACGTACCGATCAAACGGGCCTGCGAGGCAGCGGGGATCCCCGTACTGCTGATCGAAGCCGACCGGCAGATGGTCAATTACGAGCAGGCAAGAACGATGATCGAGACATTTAAGGATCTTCTGTAAGGGAAACCATAGAGAAAAACATATAAGAAGATGAAGGGGAAACGATTATGGGTATCTTTCTTATTTTATTAAGTTTAGCATTGTTGGTATTTTTGGTATTCCGTGGGATCCCGGTATTCTTTTCCGCAGTCCTGGCAAGTATTTTCTGCCTGCTGACTGCGCAGGTGTTTACCGGCGGCATGAGCGTGATCACGGGGATGACCAGCACGGCCCAGCTGGCTGATTCTACGGCGAAGGCCAGCTATATCACAGGTCTGGCGTCCTATTTTGGAAACTATTTCTGGATGTTCATCCTGGGCGCTGTGTTCGGAAAGCTGTATGAGGTGACCGGCGCGGCAAATGCGATCGCCAACGGCATCATCAGCAAGTTTGGTGAAAAGGCAGTGATCCCGGCGATCCTGATCGCTGGCTTCGTTCTGACCTACGGCGGCGTTTCCGTATTTGTATGCTTCTTCGCCCTGTATCCGCTGATGCTCTCCATGTTTGAGAAAGCGGACATTTCCAGAAAGCTGATCCCGGCCTTCTACTTTGCAGGCGCAGGCACGGCTTCCGGCTGGATGCCCGGCTCTCCCCAGCTGCAGAACACCATCCCGGCAGAGGCTCTGGGCGTGCCGTACAACGCGGCGCTGGTTCCCGGCATGATCGCAGGTATCTTTGAGATGGTCCTGGTATTTGCCTGGATCTACTGGTGCGTAAAACGCTCCAAACAAAAAGGCGAGCACTTTGAGATGTCAGAGGCAGATAAAAAAGAGATCGAGAAGGTAAAGGGTTTGAAGCTTCCCGGCTTCCTGCTTTCCCTGGTGCCGATGGCGATCCTGCTGGTGGTATTGAACTTCACCAGCCTGGGCGCTCCCACCTCTCTGTTCATCGGTGTGCTGGCAGCCCTGGTATGCTTTATGAAGCAGCTTAACTGGAAGGAGATCTGGCCGACCCTGCGCTCTGGCCTGATGGGCGGCGTGAACTCGCTGTTCAATACGGCGTCGGTAGTAGGCTTCGGTTCTGTGGTACAGGGAACCCCGGCATTCGCCACCATCATCGGCGGCCTGACCAGCATCAGCGGCAATCCGCTGATCGTATCCACCCTGGCGGTAGCGGCTATGTCCGGCGTATGCGGCTCCGGTACTGGCGGTGAGGGTATCGCTCTGCCGATCATCAAGGAGTATTTTGTAGGCAGCATGAGCCCGGCTCAGATCCAGGGCCTGGCACGTATCAGCGGCCTGGCGTCCCTGACCTTAGACTCCCTGCCCCACTGCGGCCTGGTTGTTACCGTTATCGACTACTCCGGCAATACCCATAAGGATTCTTATATCCAGGCCGGTGTGGCAAACGTAGTGATCCCGATCATCACCCTGTTCGTGCTGATCCCGCTCTGCTTCATGTTTGGATTTGCATAAAATCTGGATCTGCATAAAAGAAAAAGCAGCAGCCGGTGGGGCTACTGCTTGAACGGAATGGGCTTTTCCCTGCCGATGTAGACCAGGAGGCACGGATCGTGCAGGGAAAACCATTCAAAATCTTCCCGCTTCCGGCTGGTGAGGGCGATGCGGTCCCCGCAGGAGAACGTGGTCCGGTATCCCTGGGAGCTGTCATGGAGATGCTCCGTTACACGGACCTCCCCGCAGGAAACGGCCCCATCGCCGGACAGCGCCTTTTTCACGCGGGCGTCCTCGGCGTGGTTCATGAACAGGATCCCGGCGAACAGGACGATGACGAACAGGGGCGGATAGATGAGAGGATTGCTCCGGAGCACGATCCCAACGGCTGCGGCAGCTGCGCAGATGATCATGATCAGGGCGTAGCTCCGGTCATACAGGCCGGACCGCTGCCGGATCCGGTCCTCATACTGCAGCTGGCAGAAGGCGCGTTCCTCCGGGGTCATCGGGCGCAGGGTATCCGGCTGCTGCTCCACAGTCTGAGCGGCCTGCTCCTGGCGGCGGAAGACGCCGGAGGGGAAGGCGGCTACCTGGGAGCGCTCGGCGTCGGCACAGACCAGCAGGGTCACCCGGTCCTTGACCTGGACGGCGTCATAGACCTTTTTGGAGACCAGGACGTCATCCAGGACCGATTCATTGCTGCAGCGGACCCGCAGGGAATAGACGTGCCGGGAGACCGGATTCTTCCTGGTACATACGGCCTGACAGAGCAGAAAATGATGAGGCCCCTTTCCCTCCAGCAGGCGGATGCCTGAGCTGTCCCGGTATTCCTGCCATACCTTCAGGCAGCGGGGCATGTAGAGAAAGAGCAGGACGGCGGCTACGATCAGGTAGACCGGATTTACGCCGGAGCGGAGCTGGTAGCCGATGAGGCCGGCGCTGACAAAGAGGATGACGCATAAGGTCACCGAGCTGATCAGCAGGTTCTTCCCGGTATACTGGACGGACTGAGCTAGAGAACTGGCGATCCGGTCCTGGGCTTCGTCGGCGTCGATAAAATGATGCTGTGTTTTGGCAAGATCAATTGTAATCATATGGATTCTCCTTTTTCTATCGTGATGTTAGTATATCAACTAGTAGACAAGAATGCAAGCAAGGAAGAGGGAGACAAAACATTAGGAGGAAAAAACGATGGATAAAGCATTAAAAGGTGTGAAAGTCATTCAGCTGGCAAACTTTATTGCAGCCGCGGCGACCGGCCGTTATCTGGCAGACCATGGCGCGGACGTGATCATCGTAGAGGCGGCGAAGGGAGATCCGCTGCGCTACACCCAGGAGCAGGAGGGCCGTCCCCAGCAGATGCTGGAGAACACCACCTGGGAGTATTTAAATGGAAATAAGAGATGTATCTCCATCAATACCAAGACGAAGGAAGGCATGGACGCTCTGCTGAAGCTTCTGGAGGATGCGGACGTGCTGGTGACCAACTGGCGTCTGGCAGCGCTGGAGAGAGCCGGCCTGGACTATGAGACATTAAAGACCAAATATCCGAAGCTGATCTATTCTATGATCTTAGGCTACGGCAAGACCGGTCCGGACAAGGATCTGCCAGGCTACGACTTTACCGCGTTCTTCGGCAGAGGCGGATATACGGAGAATCTGCGCCGCAGAGGCGGCCAGCCGATCACCATGATCCCTGGCCTGGGCGACAACAACGTAGGCCTGATGCTGGCTCTGGGTATCGTGACCGCGCTGTATAAGCGGCAGCAGACCGGCAAGGGCGATTTTGTAAGCGCAAGCCTGTACGAGACGGCGATCTTCAACCAGTCCGTTATGCTGATGGGCGCTCAGTACAACGGGGCGGCTCTGGAGTATCCGATCTCCATCTACGACAACAAGAACCCGTTGAACGGCGCGTATCTGTCCAGCGACGACCGCATCATCCAGTGCGCGATGCCGGATTACAATCCCCGGTTCGAGCATTTCTGCGAGGTGATCGGCCGGAAGGATATGATCGAAAGCGGCAAGTTCTGGCCCCAGGCGGATATGCTGGCAGCCGGGAATTTGACCGAGTGTATCGACGAGTTCTCTGCTACCTTCGCTCAGAAGACCTGCGAGGAGTGGAAGAAGATCCTGACCGAGGGAGACATCCCGTTCAGCGTGGCTTACAGCTGGAAGGAGATCCTGGAGGATCCCCAGGCCAACGCCATCGGCGCGTTCTACGACTGCGTATGTCCCAACGGACAGGTGCGGAAGGTGACCCACACCCCGGTGCGCATCGACAGCGAGGGCGAGCTGGACGGACGGACCGCTCCTCTGATCGGCGAGCAGGGACCGGAGATCTTAAAGGAGATCGGCTACACCGACGAGCAGATCGCCGGCATGCTGGAAAATGGTTCTCTGTATGTGTGGAAGCCGGAGCAGTAAGGAAGCGGATATGAAACATCTGATCGTAGAGAAGAAAAACGGGATCGAAGTGATCACATTCCACCGGCCGGAGGCGCTGAACGCGCTGAACAGCCAGGTGCTGACCGAGCTGGGGGAGGCCGTCGAGGATGCGGCGGCCGATCCCGGCGTCCGGGTCCTCGTATTTACCGGAGAGGGGAAATCCTTTATCTCTGGGGCGGATATCCATGAGATGGACGCTAAGACCGGACTGGAGATCATCGATTATTCCAGAAAGGGCGCGGCGCTGTTCCGTCGGATCGAGACCATGCCGAAGCCGACCATCGCGGCGGTGAACGGCTACGCCTTTGGCGGGGGATTTGAATTCGTCCTCTGCACGGATATCCGGATCGCCCATGAGAAAGCGTCATTCCGGTTCCCGGAGGTGTCTCTGGGGATCGTCCCTGGATTTAACGGCACCCAGCGGCTCCCCAAGTGCGTGGGCATGGCCCGGGCGAAGGAGCTGATGTTCACCGGGCGGCGGATCTTCGCGGAGGAAGCCTGCGGCATGGGGATCGTCAACCGGGTGGTCCCGGCAGAGCAGTTCTGGGACGCTGTGATGGATACGGCGGAGCAGATCGCGGACCAGTCCGCCAGCGCCATTTCCCTTGCAAAGGCGGCCATGGCGGCCGGCGAGGATGTGAGCGTGGACGTGGGAAAGGACATTGAGCTGGGCTACATGACGGCCTGCTTCGGAACGCCGGACCAGCTGGAAGGCTTTGCCTCTTTTAAGGAAAAACGGAAAGCGGTTTTCCGCAGGGATTAAGAAGGCGGTGGAAGGAAATGGCAGGATGGTATCTGGAAGATTTTGAGATCGGAAAGACCTACACCAGCATCGCGCGCACGGTGACCGAGTGCGACGTGGTCAATTTTGCCGGATTATCCGGCGACTTTAACCCTCTCCATATGGACGAGGAATACGGAAGGAATGTGAGCATCTTTAAAAAACGGGTGGCCCACGGCATGCTGGGGCCGGTCCTGATGACCGGCATGAGCAATCAGACCGGGATGTTCGAGGGAACGACCATCGCGTTTTTGGAATTGAGCATCAAGTATCCGGCGCCCCTGGAGATCGGCGACACGGTCCATCTGGAGATGACGCCCACCGAGGCGCGCCGCACCAGCAAGCCGGGACGGGGGATCCTAAAGATCGACGCCAATCTGGTGAACCAGAAGGGAACGGTAGTCACGGAGTGCAAATGGACGCTGATGCAGATGGCAAGACAGTAGGAACGGAAGAACGTATGAAAGGAAAAAGGAGGAACGATCCATGAGCATGTTTATTGATTTCCCGGAAGTCCATGCACGGGTCCCCGGGATGGAGAACGTGCCGCTGCCGGAGATGGTGACGATCCACCAGGAATACGACAGTCAGAAGATCACGGACACGGCGGGACATCTGCGGGCCCAGCTGGAAGCGCTCCCGGATCATGAGCAGTACCGGGACAAGCGGATCTGCATCACGGTAGGAAGCCGGGGGATCCCGGATCTGGACGTGATGGTCCGCACCATGTGCGACGTGCTGAAGGAATGGGGCGCAAAGCCGTTCATCATCCCGGCGATGGGAAGCCACGGCGGCGGCGTGGCGGAAGGACAGGTAGAAATGCTTGCCGGCTACAACATCACGGAGGAGAGCATGGGCGTTCCTCTGCTGGCCAGCATGGACGTGGTACAGTATGGAGATCTCAACGGGATCCCGTTATACTGCGATAAGTACGCATACGAATCCGACGGCATCGTCATTTTCAACAAGGTAAAGCCCCATACGGATTTTCGGGGGCCCCATGAAAGCGGCCTGTTAAAGATGATCGCCATCGGCATCGCCAAGCATCAGGGCGCGGCCATGTTCCACAGCTTTGGGTTCCACCGCTTTGCGGAGCTGATCCCGCCGGTAGCGGAGATCTTCCTGGAGAAATGCCCGGTGGCCTTTGGCGTGGGCGTGGTCCAGAACGCTTATGACGATATCTGCAACATCGACGTGTGCACGCCGGATCAGATGATCCAGACGGACGCCCGCCTGCTAAAGATCGCCAAGGAGAAGCTGGCCAAGTTCCTGTTCGACCACATCGACCTGCTGATCATCGACGAGATCGGCAAGAACATCAGCGGGAACGGCCACGACCCCAACGTGACGGGGCGGAACCTGGGCGGCACGTTCAAGGACACCCTGGATCTGAAGAAATTATTCGTGCGGGGGATCACCCCCCAGGCCCATCACAACGGGAGCGGCCTTTCTGCCTGCGATATCACCACCAGAAAGGTGTTGAACGACGTGGACTGGGACGTGACCTGGACCAACGGCCTGACTACGGGGATCATGACGGCAGGACAGATCCCGATCTATGCCAACCATGACAAGGACGCCATCCAGATGTGCTTAAAGACCCTGTACAACGCGGATTACAGCAAGGTCCGGGTAGTGCATATCAAGAATACCCTGGCCATGAGCACGATCGAGGTGTCGGTGCCGTTGTATGAGGATATCAAAGACCTGCCGGGCATCCATTTCGTCAGCGGTCCGGTCCCCATGCGGTTTGCGGAGGACGGGAGCCTGATCGAGACGGAATGGCCGCAGGAATAGGAGGAGAGCATGATCTACACATTGGGAATCGATATTGGATCGACCACATCCAAATGTGTGCTTCTGGAAAACGGAACAGCCATTGCGGCAAAGAGCCTGGTAGTGGCGGGGACCGGCACCGACGGTCCCAGGCAGGCGTTTGAGGCGGTCCTGGAGCAGGGCGGGATCAGCCGGGAGCAGGTGGCTTATGTGATGGCCACCGGCTACGGCAGAGCCACCTTTTCCTCCATGGACAGCGAGATGAGCGAGCTCAGCTGCCACGCCAAGGGGATGTACGCAGTGGCTCCGGGCGTCCGGACGATCATCGATATCGGCGGACAGGACGCCAAGGTGATCCGGCTGAACGACCAGGGCAGGATCTTAAACTTTTTGATGAATGACAAATGCGCCGCAGGAACCGGCCGGTTCCTGGATGTGATGGCGGGGATCCTCCAGATGGACGTGGATGAATTAGGCGGATATGCCCTCCAGTCAAAGGAACCCGCCCGGATCTCCAGCACCTGTACCGTGTTTGCGGAATCAGAGGTGATCTCTCAGCTGTCCAAGGGAGTCCATATCCCGGATCTGGTGGCCGGCATCTGCAATTCCGTGGCCAGCCGGGTGGCCGCCCTGGCAAAGCGGGCGGATGTGAGAAGCGACGTCTATATGACAGGCGGCGTGGCGAAGAACCAGGGCGTGCGGGAGGCGCTGGCCAGAGAATTAGGCGTGCCGGTGCTGACCACAGAGGACGCCCAGTATATGGGAGCAATGGGAGCGGCCGTGGCGGCGTTTGAAAAATGCCAGAAAGGATAGCTGGAGGCGACGATGGAACTGATACATAAAACAATCACCCAATGCCTGCAGGCCCGGGCAGCCGCCTGTCCCGACAGGATCGCCCTGGCGTCGGACGAAGGCAGCTATACCTGGCGGGAGCTGGATCACTTAAGCACCTGCATGGCGGCCCGGATGCTGTCCCACGGCGTCCGGAAGGGCACCCACGCAGGCATCTGGAGCACCAACTCCCCCAACTGGATCATCACCTTCCTGGCTTTGGAAAAGGTGGGGGCGATCCCGGTGCTCTTAAACACCTGCTACAGCACCGATGAGCTGGCCCAGGTCCTGGACTATGCGGACGTAGAGTACGTCTACTATGGAGAGGGCTACAAGAAGCTGATCTACGCGGGAATGGTGGAGGAGCTGAAGAAACGCCTCGAAAGCAAGGTGAAACGCTGGATCTACATCGGCCGGGACAAGGAGCGGAAATGGATGGGGGAGGACAGCTTCGTCTTTGCGGAGCGGATGAAGAAGGCCGCGGCCCAGGTGGAGGACTGCATCCGGCAGACCCGCCCGGAGGAAACGGCAGCCATGCTCTTTACCTCCGGGACCACAGGAAGCCCCAAGGGGGTCATGCTGAGCCATGACAACCTGGTCAACAGCTCCCTGGAGACCTGCGCCCACATGAAGTGGGATGAGACTGACCGGATGCTGATCGCGGTGCCCCTATTCCACTGCTTCGGGATCACCTCCAGCCTGCTTTCCAGTATCCATACAGGCTTTTCCATGTACGTGATCGAGTATTTTAAGACCATGATCGTTCTGCGGACGGTTCAGGAGCAGCGGTGCACCCTGTTAAACGGCGTGCCGTCCATGTTCCTGGCAGTGGTCCGCAACCCGGAGCGGAAGAACTATGATCTAAGCTCCCTGCGCCGGGGCATCATCGCCGGATCGCCGTACACGAGAGAGGAGTACCTGGAGATCCGGAAAAGCATCCCCAGCCTGGTGCTGCATGCGTCCTACGGCCAGACCGAGACCTCTCCCTGCGTCAGCATCGGGGATGTGGGGGACACGGATGAGGAGAATGCCGTTTCCGCAGGGCGGGTGATCGAGCACTGCGAAGTCGGGATTTTCAACTTGGATACATGTCGACAAGTTGAGACGGGAGAAACGGGAGAGATCCGGGTCCGGGGCTACAACGTCATGCAGGGGTATTACCGCCTGCCGGAGGAGACGGCAAAGGCCATCGATCCCGAGGGCTGGCTCCATACCGGAGACTTGGGGTATCTGGACGAGCGGCATTTCCTGTACATGACCGGACGGGTGAAGGAGCTGATCATCCGGGGCGGGGAGAACATTTCCCCGGTGGAGATCGAGAACGCCATCCGCCAGTATCCCGGGGTGAAAGCCGTCAAGGTCATCGGCCTTCCGGTGGAGGTGCTCCAGGAGATGGTGGTCGCCTGCGTGGCGCCGGAGGCGGGAGCGTCCGTCAGCGAGACCGGTCTGAAGGCGTTCCTGGAAAACCGGATCGCTTACTATAAGATCCCTTCCCATGTGGTCCTGGTGGACGAGCTGCCGGTGACGGCCAGCGGGAAGGTGGCACTGGGGAAGCTAAAGGAGACGGCGGCGGAGCGGATCCGGGAGCAGGAACAGGCGGAGCATAAGGAAAAATGAAATGAGGAGGAAGCATTATGTATTTCACAGAGCAGCATGAGCTGGTACGCAAGCTGGCAAGAGAGTTTGCGGAAAAGGAACTGACGACAGAGATCCTGGACCAGGTAGAGGAGAGCGGAGAGTTCCCCAAGGAGATCCTGGACAAGATGGCGAAAGCAGGATTCTTCGGGATCAAGGTGCCCAAGGAGTTAGGCGGCCAGGGAGCGGATTCCCGTTCCTATGTGCTGGTGATGGAGGAGATCGCCCGGGTGAGCGCCGTGGCGAGCCTTTACGTATCCTCCCCCAACTCCTTATCCGGCGGTCCCCTCTTATTAGCGGGAAATGACGAGCAGAAGGAGAAATACCTGCGTCCGGTCGTTACCGGCGAGAAGATCTTAGCCTTTGCCCTGACCGAGCCGGGAGCCGGCTCTGACGCAGGCGGCATGACCACCACGGCGGTGGAGGACGGAGACTATTACGTGCTGAACGGCCGCAAGACCTTCATCACCATGGCGCCCCTGTCCGATTTTGCGGTGGTCTACGCCAAGACCGACATGTCCAGAGGCAGCCGGGGCATCACCGCGTTCATCGTGGACATGAAGCAGGAAGGAGTATCCTGCGGCAAGCCGGAGAAGAAGATGGGCCTGATCGGCTGCGCCACCAGCGATATCATCCTGGAGAACGTGCGGGTGCATAAGAGCAACGTGCTGGGCGAGATCAACAAGGGCTTTTCCAACGCCATGAAGACCCTGGATACCGGGCGTATGGGCGTAGCGGCCCAGTCCATCGGCGTAGCCCAGGCCTGCTTAGACGAGGCCATCAAATACGCCAAGGAGCGCAAGCAGTTCGGCCGCCGGATCGGAGATTTCCAGGCCATCGGCTTCATGATCGCTGACATGGCTACCAAGCTGGAGGCAGCCAAGCAGCTTGTGTATAAGACCGCGTACCTGATGGACACCAAGCAGGACGCCTCCATGAACGCCTCCATGGCCAAATATTACGCCGCGGAGGTCTGCAATGAGATTGCGGCCAAGGCCGTGCAGATCCATGGCGGATACGGTTATATCAAAGAGTACAAGGTAGAGCGGATGTATCGCGACTGCCGCGTGTTCACCATCTACGAGGGGACCAGCCAGGTACAGCAGATGGTGATCTCCGGTAAGCTGCTGAAGAAATAAGAGAGGGGAGAGGACAAGACCATGAAGATCGTAGTATGTGTAAAACAGGTTCCGGATACCAATGAAGTAAAGATCGATCCGGTAAAGGGGACATTGATCCGTGACGGCGTGCCCAGCATCTTAAACCCGGACGACGCCAATGCGCTGGAAGCGGCGCTGCAGGTAAAGGATGAGGATCAGGACGTGGAGGTAGACGTGCTGACCATGGGACCGCCCCAGGCGTCCTATATGCTGAGAGAGTGTCTGGCCATGGGCGCAGACAACGCCTATCTGTTAAGCGACCGGGCGTTCGGCGGAGCCGACACCTGCGCCACCTCCACCACCATCGCAGCCGGGATTCGGAAGGTAGGCGGAGCGGACCTGATCTTTGCGGGACGGCAGGCCATCGACGGCGATACGGCCCAGGTAGGACCCCAGGTAGCGGAGCGTCTGGGCCTTCCGGTGGTGACCTACGTGCAGAAAATCCAGTCCATGGGAAATGGCACCGTGACCGTACAGCGCCAGTTGGAGGACGGCTATGAGGTGATCGAGGTACAGACCCCCTGCGTGCTGACCTGCGTGAAAGAGCTGAACGACCCCAGATACATGAACATCGGCCGGATCGTGGACGCCTGCAAGGCAGAGATCACGGTGTGGGACCACAACGACGTGGGCTTGGATCCCAAGGACTGCGGCTTAAACGCATCTCCCACCCAGGTGTTCCGTTCCTTCACCCCGCCGGCCAAGGGCAAAGGCGAGATGCTTGCCGGGACCATCCAGGAGATGAGCGCGGCGCTGGTAGGAAAACTGAAAGAGAAGCATTATCTGTAAGGGGAAAGGACGGTACAAAGACATGGCAGTAAATGTGATCAAGGAAAAATGTAAAGGATGCTCGATCTGCGTGAAGAACTGTCCGTTCGAGGCCATCACCATGGAAGACCGGCTGGCCGTGATCGGGACCGCCTGCACCGGCTGCGGCGTATGCGTGGAGAAATGCCCGTTCAAAGCGATCGAGAAGACGGAGGAAGAAAAAGAAGTTAAAGATTTAAGCCAGTACCACGGCGTATGGGTATTTGCCGAGCAGAGAGAGGGCAAGATCATGCCGGTGGCTATCGAGCTGTTAGGCGAAGGAAAGAAGCTGGCCGGGGAGATCGGCTGCGAGCTGTGCGCGGTGCTGTGCGGCTCTGGCGTGGCCCATCTGGCAGAGGAGCTTTACGAGTACGGCGCAGATAAGGTCTACCTGGCAGACGCGCCGGAGCTGAAGGATTATACCACCGACGGCTACGGCAAGGTGATCTATGACGCGATCCAGGAATATAAGCCGGAGATCGTGCTGTTAGGCGCGACCCACATCGGCCGCGACTTAGGCCCGATCCTGGCCGTAAAGTGCAACACCGGTCTGACCGCGGACTGCACGAAGCTGGAGATCGATCCGGAGGATAAGAAGATCAAGCAGACCCGTCCGGCCTTCGGCGGCAACTTAATGGCTACCATCGTGTGCCCGAACCACCGTCCCCAGATGTCCACGGTACGTCCCGGCGTAATGGCCAAGGCAGAGCGGGAGGCAGGCCGGAAAGGCCAGCTGGTAGAGTTAAAACCGTGCTTTCAGGACGGGGATATCCGCACGAAGGTGGTGGAAGTGGTCAAGACCATGAAGGACGCCGTATCCCTGACCGATGCGGACGTGATCGTATCCGGCGGCATGGGCCTTGGGAAACCGGAGGGCTTTGCACTGTTAAAGCAGCTGGCAGATAAGCTGGGCGGCGTGGTAGCGGCATCCAGAGCGGCGGTAGACGCAGGCTGGATCGACCATGCGTACCAGGTAGGCCAGACCGGGACCACCGTTAAGCCGAAGATCTACGTGGCCTGCGGCATCTCAGGAGCGATCCAGCACGTAGCCGGTATGCAGAATTCGGAGCAGATCATCGCCATCAATACCAACGAGGCGGCGCCGATCTTTGAGGTGGCGGACTACGGCATCGTAGGGGATCTCTATAAGGTGATCCCGGCGATCCTGGAGGAGCTGGAGAAATGAGCGGGAAGAACAGGCGGTGGCTTTATGCCGCCGCCGGTGTGATCGTACTGCTGTTAGCGGGGCTGGTGTACGCCTGGAGCGTGCTGTCCGCCCCGGTGGCGGCCTATTTCCCAGAGTGGAGCAAGGCGCAGCTGTCCCTGACCTTCACGATTTGCATGGGATTTTTCTGTATCGGAGGATTTTTAGGCGGGCTGGCCAACCGGAGGATCCCGGTGCGGATCCATGTGTGGGCGTCGGCGGTCCTGTTCTTTATCGGATTTTTGATCGCGTCCCGGGCCCAGAGCGTGGGCGTGCTGTACGCGGGATACGGGGTGCTGTGCGGATTTGCGTCGGGCCTGGTGTACAATGCGGTCATGAGCACGGTGTCGGGCTGGTTCCCGGATAAGCCGGGGCTGATCTCGGGCCTTCTTCTGATGGGCTTTGGGATCAGCAGCTTCCTGGTAGGGAAGATCTACCAGGCAGTGACCCCGTCCGGCGTGGGCGTAGAGGCGTGGAGAAACTCTTTCTTTGCCTTTGGCGCGCTGATCCTGGTGGTGATGGGCGTGTGCGGCTTCTTCTTTGTAAAGCCGACGGCGAAGGACTTAGAAGGGCTTGCCGGGCCGGAGGGCGGCGGAAGAGCAGCCGGCAAGGCCCCGGCGGCTGGCAAGGCTTCAGCAGAAGGCAAGGCCTCAGCGAAAGGCAAGGCCTCAGTGACTGGTAAGGCACCGGTGCTTGGCAAGGCCGCGGGCAGCGTGGGCAGCCAGGCTCAGGACTGGGCGCCGATGGAAATGCTGCGGACCAGCTCGTTCTGGCTGTATTTTGCATGGGCCATCCTGCTGAGCGCGGCAGGGTTGGCGCTGATCTCTCAGGCCACCGGCGTAGCGTCGGAGGTAGGCCAGGGCGTGGACGCGGGAACGATCGCCACGGTGGTGGGACTGATCTCGGTGTGCAACGGCATCGGCCGGGTGATTTTCGGCGGGATGTATGACCGGATGGGCCGTGGGAAGACCATGGCGGTCATCACGGGGGCATTCCTGATCTCCGTGGGCGTGCTGGTATTTGCCCTGATCCAGAAGAGCTTTGGGGTGATCACGGTGGGCTTTATCTGTACGGGATTTTCCTACGGCGGGATCAATCCCACCAACTCGGCGTTCATTAGCGACTACTATGGCCGGACCCATTACCCGGTGAACTTTTCGATCATCAACATGAACCTGCTGGTCTCCTCCTTCGGGAGCACGATCGCAGGGATGCTGTATGACCGGAGCGGCTCGTTCTTAAGCACGTTCCTGGCGATGATCGGGGCGGCGGTGCTGGCGTTCGTGTGCAGTGTGCTGATCAAGAAGCCAGTGCGATAGTCTGGCAGACTGGCTTGCAAAGGATAGAAAGAAGGATAGAAAGCAAGATAGACAGCAAACAGAATAGGATCTGGATCGGACCCGGTCCGGTCCTCTGCATGAAAGGCAGGGGACGGGCCGGGTCTTGCTTGTGGGGGGAAACGGATGATAGAGGTATCGATCGTTCTTTTCCGACTCCGAATGGAGTAAAAAGACACAATAAAATAATAAAAGTGTGATTTTTGATACATTTTTTCTGAATAATTTTGTGATTGCAGTTGTGCTTTTTTAGGCTTTTGCATATAATAAAAGTGTGATTATGAAGCCTAAAACTCCAATAAAAATGTGAGGGGTGACTCTGTGGAACGATTTATCTTAAAAAAGCTGCTGGATTGGAAGAATTCTCCCTACCGCAAACCGTTGATCCTGAAGGGGGTACGTCAGGTGGGTAAGACCTGGATCCTGAAAGAGTTTGGCAGACGCTATTATGAAAATACAGCTTACTTTAACTTTGACGAAAATGAAGAATACAAACAATTTTTTGAGACCACCAAGGACGTAGATCGGATCCTGCAGAATCTGATGCTTGCCAGCGCTCAGAAAATATTGCCGGAAAAGACCCTTATCATCTTTGATGAAGTGCAGGATTGCCCTAAGGTCATTAATTCTATGAAATATTTTTGCGAGAATGCGCCCCAGTATCACATTGCCTGCGCCGGTTCTCTGCTGGGGATCGCTCTGGCGAAGCCTTCCTCTTTTCCCGTAGGCAAGGTCAACTTCATGCAGATCGACCCGATGACCTTTACGGAGTTCCTGCTTGCCAATGGCGATGAAAATCTGGCGCGGTATCTGGAACAGGTGGACACCCTCGAACCAATCCCCGACGCCTTCTTCAATCCGCTGTATGAGAAGCTGAAAATGTACTATGTCACCGGCGGTATGCCGGAGCCAGTATTGATGTGGACGGAGGCGCGGGATGTTTCCGCTATGCAGGAAGCTCTGTCCGGAATCATCGGAGCCTATGAGCGTGACTTTGCCAAGCATCCGAATCTCAGCGAGTTCCCGAAGATCTCCATGATCTGGAAATCGGTTCCTTCTCAGCTGGCAAGGGAGAACAAGAAGTTCCTCTATAAGGTGGTGAAGGAAGGCGCACGAGCCCGTGAGTATGAGGATGCCCTGCAATGGCTGGTGGATGCCCGTCTGGTGCATAAGGTCTACCGCAGCTCTGCTCCCGGCCTGCCGATCGCAGCCTACGATGACTTGTCTGCGTTCAAGATTTATCTGGTGGATGTGGGGCTGCTCCGCCGTCTGGCGCAGTTGGCTCCCACGGCCTTTGGCGAAGGAAGCCGACTGTTTACGGAATTTAAAGGCGCATTGACCGAAAACTTTGTGCTGCAGACGTTGATCACACAGTTTGAAGTCATGCCCCGTTATTGGAGCCAGAACAATCCGCCTTACGAAGTGGATTTCCTCATTCAGCGGGAGAACGACATCTTCCCCGTGGAGGTGAAATCCGAGACCAACACCGCCAGTAAGAGCCTGAAGAAATTCAAGGAGCTGTTCCCTGATAAGGTCAGGCTCCGTATCCGCTTTTCTCTGGATAATCTGAGGCTGGATGAGGATGTGCTGAACATTCCGCTGTTCATGGCAGATCAGGCGGATCGATTGATCGGATTGGCATTGGAAAAAAGGTTTTTGTTTTGATAAAGGTGTGGTAGAATAAATGCCAGGATCAATGTCAGAACAAGGAAAGGGAGCGTGGAGTCAGGATGGGAGCAGGGGCTCTGGAACTGCGGGAGCTGAGTTTGGATGATGTAGAGGCGGTAAAGGCGCGGATGGTGGAGATCTTTTCCGGGGAGCCGTGGAACGACCACTGGGAGGATCCGGAGCAGCTGCATCAATATATGCTGGAATTGATGGGGAACCCCAATTCCCTGAGCTTCGGGCTTTTCCGCGGGGGAGAGCTGATCGGGATCTGCCTGGGGCGGATCCGGCACTGGTATACGGGGACGGAGTTCTGGATCGATGAGCTGGGACTTGTTCCGGGAGCGCAGGGTGCAGGTGTGGGTCGGGAATTTCTGGGCCGGGTGGAGACCGCTTTGAAGCAGCGGAAGCTGACGGGGATCGATCTGATCACGGACCGTACCATGCCGGCGTATGGGTTTTATCAGAAGCAAGGGTTCGAGGAGCTGAAGACGCAGGTGTTATTCGCGAAGGAACTGGGATGATCTTAGACGGGCAAGAGGAAGGCCGGAGCAGGACTGGAGATGATCTGGGCCGCAGGGAAATGAGCAGAAAGCTGCGGATGCGGCCGTGAAAAAACGAAAAAGGGAATGGCAGGCAGGAAATGATGCAGAGGGAAATACAGGATAAGGTACAAGATAAGGCGCAGGAAAAACAACGGAAAGGACGGTTGGATCTGACGGATCTTAAGGTGGTGCTTCTGTTGGCGGGAGTCTGCTGTTTTCTCTGGGGAAGCGCAACGCCGGCGATCAAGATCGGGTATCAGCTGTTCCAGATCGATCCGGCGGATACGGCTTCGATCCTGATGTTTGCGGGGGCGCGGTTTGTGCTGGCGGGATTTCTGGTCATTGCATATCATAGCCTGACCCATAGGACCTGGATCCTTCCGCCGAAAAAGGCGGGAAGGGCGATCCTGGAGCTGGCCTTATCCCAGACCATTTTCCAGTATCTGTTCTTTTACGTGGGCCTGTCCCACGCCACCGGCGTCCATGGGGCAATCATCACGGGAACGAATGTGTTCTTTTCCATCTTATTTACCAGCCTGGTGTTCCGGTATGAGGCGTTAAACGCCAGAAAGGTGGTGGGCTGCCTTCTGGGCTTTGCCGGGATCGTGCTGGTCAATCTGGCGGGAGCCGGTTCGGACGATCTGTTCCAGGTGTCCTTCCTGGGGGAGGGCTTTGTGCTGATGGCCCAGATCTTTTATGCGATTTCCGGCGCCCTGGTGAAGAAGTATTCCCGAGATTTTGACGTGGTGACCCTGTCGGGATACCAGTTCATGCTGGGCGGAGCGGTGCTCCTGCTGGTGGGCGCGGCCGCCGGCGGCTCCCTGGCCGGAGCCGTGGGGATCCCGGCCTTTGTCCTGCTGTTTTACATGGGCTGTCTCTCGGCGGTGGCCTATACCCTGTGGGGCGTGCTGCTGAAGTACAACCCGGTCAGCCGGGTCACCATCTTCGGGTTCATGAACCCGATGTTCGGCGTGCTTTTGTCGGCAGTGTTCTTAGGGGAGAGCGGCCAGGCGCTGACCTGGAATACGTTGGCGGCGCTGGGGCTGGTGTGTATGGGGATCTATGTGGTGAATAAGCGGAAATAAAGAAATAGAATGGTCCTCTTTCCTTTTTGGTTTGGACCTCTCCTAAAACAGATCGTTATGCGAGCCTGTCCGAGTGAGATATAAAATCAGCTGGTCTCCGTCCACTTCGTAGATCAGCAGCCAATCCGGGGTGATATGGCATTCACGACATCCCGTATAATTCCCGGAAAGCTGGTGATCCCTGTTCTTCTCCGGCAACGGCTCCCCTGCCGCTAACTTTTTAATAATATCGGTCAGCAAAGAAATATCAAAGCCGCGTTTTTTTATGCGCTTCAAATCCTTCTGAAATTTTGTGGTTGGTCTTATCTTATAC
>DVLJ01000129.1 GCA_018715565.1 Candidatus Ventrimonas merdavium | reverse complement strand
AAGATGGATAATTCCTTACTGGCTGTAAGGGAGATTAACCATAAATATATTGTAGTAGGAGGAAGCAACGATGGGAAATGAGATCAAAGCGTTTTTGTGGGAGGAAGACGGAGTTGGGGTGATCGAGATCGTTCTGATCCTGGTGGTCCTCATCGGATTAGTGATCATTTTTAAATCTCAGATCACGGACCTGCTGGAGAATATCTTCAAGGAGATCAACAGCCAGTCGAAGGAAGTGTATTGACGGAAAGGCATTGTGGGAAGGCATTATGGGAAAGCGATCTGTGGCGGGACAGGTGACCGTATTTATCAGCCTGATCATGATGTGCGTGTTCGCGCTCTTTTGTGTGATGCTGGAATCAGCCCGGACAGCAGGGGCGCGCTGGTATCTGCAGATGGCCGCCTCTTCGGCGCTGGATTCTGTCTTTAGCCAGTATCATCGCCAGCTGTGGGATTCGTATCGGCTCCTGTTCGCGGAATATCCCCAGGACAGCCAGCTGGAACAGGAGTTTGCGGATTTCCTGCAGCCGTATCTGGAAAGCAATTCCTGGTATCCGATGGAGCTGAGCGGCATAACCGCTGAGGATGTGATCCGCGCCGGAGACGGCCAGGGGAGGTATTTGGAACAAGAGATCCTGGATTATATGGCGTACGGCGTGTGGAAGCTGGACTTTGATGAGGATACGGCCGCCGGACTTTGGGACAGCGTAAAGGAGGCGGCGGCAGTCACAGATATGGCAGGGCACTACCGAGGTCATGCCAAAGAAGCGCTCCGTTTAGAAAAATCCCTGGAAGCGATCAGCGAGAGCTTGAACAAGCAGAAAGAACTCCAGCAGGCAGGACTCAGAGAATTGCGTCGGTATGACGGTCCTGGATTCCGCAGAGAGGCCCAGAAGCTGGTGCGGGAGCTGGAACGGATCCCCGGGCTGGTAGATACCTATGCCAAAAGAGCGGATCAGCTGGCCGAAGGGCTGGCGGAAAGCCGTCAGGGATTTGAAGCCAGGAGCGGCGATTACACGGATGCGGTACGGGCGGCATTGGAACAGGAAATCCAGGAGTATGAGTCCTATGCGGCGGAGGACGGAGCGCGGCGAAAGGAGATCGAAGCATTGCGGGAGATATCAAACGGCTTGGTAAGCTCTGTGGAAGCGCTGATCGAGGAAGCGAAGGAAGTGGAGCGGGAGATCGATGAATGGGAGTCGGACGATGAGGATGACGAGGGCCCGGATCTGGCGTCGCTGTGGTCTCCGGTCACCCGTAGGTTCAGCAGGCTGGAGATCGCGTCCTTATCCTTTTCCCATGGGGTAAAGGATAAGGAAAAGGAAGGCTGGCTGGAGAAGGTGGAGGGAATTTATCAGGCCGGGCTGCTGGAGCTGGTAGTCCCGGAAGGCACGGACATCTCTGATCAGACAGCGGTGCTGACCGATGCGCCTTCCGACGGCGTGTCGGAGGGGGAGCGGACGATCGGATTCTTGGATCACCTGTTGGTAGATGAATACTGCGGGATGTATTTTCGGGATTTCTGCAAGGGGATCCCGGACGGCGAGACCGGCTCCTATGCAGGACCAGAAAAAACCGTCCTCCAATATGAGGTAGAATACCTTCTGGGAGGGCGGCCGTCTGACCGGGACAATCTGTCCTACGTGGTGCACCAGCTGCTGGCGGTCCGGGAGGGGCTGAACCTGGTCCATCTCATGACTGACGGAGAGAAACGGGCCGAGGCCCGGAACCTTGCCGCCGCCATCACTGGGATCGCGGCGGCAACCCCGCTCTTGCTGGTGACGATGTTTTTTATCCTGTCTGTGTGGGCCTTGGGGGAATCCCTAATGGATATCAAAGGGCTTTTAGCGGGGAAAAAGGTTCCTCTCATAAAAGGGAAGGAAGACTGGACGCTCAGCCTGGATCAGCTTTTGGCTTTTGGACGGGATGGGTCAGCTGAAGGCGGCGGAGGCGAGCAGGGGCTTTCTTATCTATCCTGGCTGAAGATCCTGCTGTTTGTAGAAGATATCACCAGACAAGAGTTCCGGATGATGGACCTGATCCAGATGAACCTGATGCAGGAGCAGACAAGCTTTCGTATGAAGCATGGAGTATATCAGGTGCGGATCCGGGGAGAGCTTTGTGGACAGCATCGATTCTTTTCCCTGTTTCCTGTGGAAAACCTGGCGGGCCGCAGAGAAGGGAGCTACCCGATGGAGATCACGGTGGAGCGGGCCTATCAATGAAGCATCCAGCTGGGGCGGTTTAAGGAACAAGGCGTTTCAAACAATCAGACAGAAAGGAGGCGGAAAGGCATGTCTTTTTCCATGGCAGCGCCGGGCGGTACTGACAGCCTATTGCTGTATGGCAGTTCTGAGCAACAATCGAAAAAACATTACAAACCATCAATCGTAACTCTCCAAGTACGAATCCCCTTTTTCATCCATGCAGTCTGTCTGGGCTGCCATGGAAAAAAGGCATCCCTTTCCGCCCCCGCCAGCATGACGCTGGAGGCAGTCCTGGCGCTGTCCCTGTTTGTATTTGCTTCTGTCAGCCTGCTGCTGCCGATGAAGATCCTGAATACGGACCGGAAGATCCAGACGGCGCTGGAAGCGGTGGGAGAGGATTTCAGCCGCTACGCTTACCTGCAGGATGCGCTGGAGATGGGGCGGCTGGATCAGATCCCCGGGGCGGACGCCTTTGCAAAAAGCTTCTGCAAGAATCTGGGCTCTGCGGTGGCGGCTGGATATCTGTATGCGAAGGTTTTGGAGTACGCGGATACCGGAAGCCTGGAACGGCTTTCTGTTTTGGATTCTTCTTTCCGAGAGGATGGGGAGTGGTTTGAGCTTGTGGCACATTATGAGATCCGGATGCCTTTTCCAGTCCTGGGGCTGGGACGAGTGCCCAGGACAGCCCGGTGCCGCCGCCGGGCATGGATCGGGAAACCGGGGACGGATGGGGAAGGTGCCGCGTCAGGCGGGGACGCGGACGACGAGATTGTTTATGTGGGAAAAGGGAGTACGCGCTACCATCGAGACAGGGGCTGCCATTATCTGAGCAATGATCTCAAGGGGGTGACCCTGGAGCAGATAGAGAATCTGCGCAATCAAAGCGGCGGGAGGTATGCGCCATGCAGCGTCTGCGGTCCGGGACATCCTGGCCAGACGGTATATATCATGCCGTCTGGAAGCAGCTATCATACGGATGCGGACTGTCGTGCGATCCGCGCATACGTGCGGGCTGTCAAATTGTCGGAGGTAGGATACCTGGGCCCATGTTCGTATTGCAGTCAGTAAGCTCCGTCTGGCGGGGCTGATCGGGGGGACGATGAGACAGCTCCAGGATGCGGAGACTGGATAGGCTGGGGAGGCATGGGAGCAAGGTGTGGAAACGATATGGGAAAGGGGAGCGGAGTATGAATAAAATCGTATTTGGGCTGTTTCTGCTGGCTGCCGCAGGGCAGGATATCCGAAAGAAGCAGGTGGATATGTGGATCTATCTGGTGTTTGGCTGTGCGGCAGCGGGGCTTTTGGTGTTCCATATGCTGGGCGGGGGAATATGGCTGGACGGAATGAGGGGGATATCAGATACTGAGTTGACGACGGAAGCTGGCAGCGACTGGCAGTATCTGACAGATGCGCTGACAGGCGGGACCCTGGGGCTGGGGCTTTTGGGGATCGGCATGGTCTCGGGCGGTTCTGTGGGATCCGGCGATGGGCTGTTCTTTTTTATCAGCGGATTGCTGCTGGGCTTCTGGGAAAATTTGCTTTTGCTGTGCTATGGAAGTCTTTGCTGCGCTGTCTTTTGCCTGGGCTATCTGGTATGGAAGAAGCTGCGGAAGGGGCAGTGGGCCGGCCGGGAGACCGTGCCCTTTCTTCCGTTCGCTGCTATGCCGGGGATCTGGCTGCTGCTGCAGGAGGCGGGGGTGCTGATGCGATGAAAAAGGTGCGGAAGAGAGGGATGAGGAAGGCGGCATTACCGGGAAGCTACACGGTAGAGGCGGCGGGCGTTATGGCAACAGTGCTGTTCGTGCTGATGATCTTGATGAACCAGGCGTTCCGGATGCGGGCAGAGACGGTCGGGGCGTTCCAGCTCCATGAAACCGTAGAACGGGAACGGCATGAAGCCGGACAAGTGGATGAGGATACGATCACCTGTCAGGATGATGGACCAGGCTGGAGCCTGGAGGTCACCATGTCGGTGTTTCGGCCGGAACAGTCACTCCGGCTGTGGAGCCTGGCGGAGGAGCAGCCATGAAGGTCACTTATCGAAGGGAATTGAAACACAATTACATGATCCTGGAGCCGGAGACAAAGGGGATCTGCCAATATGAGCGCCGGATGCTGGAGGCCAATCGGATCGAGGGACTGCTGCGGTTCCAGCTGCGCCCATTTGACGGCGAGCCTCGTTTTTACTATGAGATCACATCCAAGCAGCCCCTTTCCGGGGTATTGGATGGGCGGATGATAACATACAGCCAGATCCGAAACCTGGTCCTGGGGATCGCAGGGACTCTGTCCCGGATGGAGTTGTATCTGCTTCCGGAAAGCAGCATTTTGCTGGAGCCGGACTATATCTATGTTGAACCGGAATCCTTCCGGATATGGCTGTGTCCGGTGCCTGGGTTGGAACGGGATTTTCCAGAGGCATATGGAAAATTGCTGGAATATCTTCTGGGCAAGGTGGATCATCAGGATAAGGACTGTGTGGTGCTGGCCTATGGCCTGTATCAGGAGAGCAGAAAGGAAAACTATGGGATCCAGGATATGCTGCGGCTGTTGGGAACCGGGACAGAGTGCCGGCAGGAGCAGGAGGCGGAGCCTGCAGAGCGGCGGGAGCGGGAGCCGGGAGGAACGGCGGCCCCCAGGAACCAGCGGCCGCCCGCCCGGGGAACGCGAAGGGAAGAAAGAAGGACCACGGAGAATGGAAGGAAGCAGAAGCCGGCCGGTCTGTGGGGACGGCTTAGAGACTGGTGGCAGGAACGCTTTGGGCCGCAAAAGGAGATTTCCGGTCAGGTGCCATGGGAGATGCTGTTTACAGAAGAGGATCCTCCGGCGGCTCCAGGACCGAGGCCCGACATGGGCATCCAAGGCGCAAGGAGCAGCGGGACTTTCCGGCAGGAGTTGCCGCAGGAGCAGGAGCCTCTTGGGTACCGGCGGCAGACGGATCCAGGGGAATCTCTGCACACAGGTCCGGATACGGTCCTGTTGGCGGACCTTGCCCAGGAGCAGGGAGAGCGTCTCCGCCGTCTGCGCGCCTTAAGCCCGGACCAAGAGGATATCGTGCTCTCCTATTATCCTTTTATTATAGGAAAGCAGGAGAATCTGGCGGATCATATATTGGATAAGGAGACCGTCAGCCGTCTCCATCTGCGGATCGACCGGGAAGGGGAACGTTACTTTGCCAGAGATCTGAACTCCACCAACGGTACGACCATCGCGGGCCGTCTTCTGGATAATAACGAGACCGCAGAGCTCCATCCCGGCGATGAGGTATGGATCGCCCGATACGGATATCGGTTTGAATAAAAGAAAATAAAACGACAGAGAAAATGTATCTATTAAAGTAAGAAAAGTGAGCCATTAACGGAGAATTTACGTCGATTGGTCCATATTGACCTAGGTTTTTAAAAAATTTTTCAATTTAGACAACAGAATACCTTAACAAATCGCGGTAAATGTGCTAAAATAGACACAAATATGGAGGCCGGGAACGTGGCCGACGGGAGCGCTGGAAGGATGGAACAGGAACGTTACGGACGGAAGAGAGCCTGGGTAAACGGGGGCCTGATCCTTATCAATATCCTTTATTTTGTATATTTAGAGATCGCAGGTTCCAGTGAGGATACTCTGTTTATGATCGGACACGGGGCGATGTTCACTCCCCTGGTCCTGGAGTACGGAGAATACTACCGGCTTGTTACGTCGATCTTCATGCACTTCGGCATCGATCATATCATCAACAACATGCTGGTGCTGTTTGTGCTGGGAGACAATCTGGAACGGGCGCTGGGAAAGGGAAAGTACCTGATCTTCTATCTGTTGTGCGGTGTGGGAGCCAATGTGGTCTCCATGCTGGCCGGGATGCATGACCCGGTCCAGTCTGTAAGCGCAGGTGCATCAGGAGCGATCTTTGGCGTGATCGGCGGTCTGCTTTATGCGGTGATGCGCAACCATGGCAGGCTGGAGGATCTGAGCACCAGGCAGCTGGTGGTCGTGATCGCGTTTTCCTTATATTTTGGCTTTACCAGTACCGGCGTGGACAACATAGCTCATGTGGCCGGACTGATCATTGGGATCCTGCTGGGAGTCTTATTCTACCGGAAGCCCAAACCGACGGTCCCATATGAGGATTGGGGACCTTACTAATTGGATATAAGAACGAGCGACCGCCCCGGACAGCGTGAGACCTGTTTGGGGCTGCTACATAAAAGAACAGGAAAGGGGGATGAGATTTATGAAAGATGACAGCTGCATTTTCTGTAAGATCGCAAATGGAGAGATCCCGTCAAACACCATTTATGAAGACGGAGAATTTCGTGTCATTCTGGATTTGGGGCCAGCCTCGAAGGGTCATGCCCTGATCTTACCAAAATCTCATTACAAAGACATCTGTGAGGCGGATCAGGCGGTGGCAGAAAAGCTATTCCCGCTGGCGGCAAAGTTAGGCGGGGCTATGAAGCAGAGTTTGGGAGCCAGCGGCTTTAACGTAGTCCAGAACAATGGGACCAGCGCTGGCCAGACCGTATTTCATCTGCATGTGCACGTGATCCCGCGGTATGACGGCGGGCCGCAGATGGTCGCCTGGAACCCGCAGGAAGCGAACAACGACGAATTAAAAGCAACAGCAAAGGTTATCCGAGATACATTAGGATAACAATCATTCACAAAGGATAACGGGGGAGTCATGGGAGAGATGAACGATCGTTTTACTGAGATCCACGAACATTATTATCCGCTTCTGCGCTTAATGGCAATGAAGAAGGGCATTCCGTATGATGAAGTGGAGGATATCATACAGGAAACGTTTATTGCTTATTATGAACATTATCCACTGGATTGGTCGGAGAATCAGATTCGCGCTGTATTAGCAAGGATCCTGAGAAACCGTTGCGTAGATTATTGGAGAGCTGTCATGGCGTACCGGGTGATCCCGATGGATCCGGAGCTGATGCAGGAGACCAATCTTGGCGTAAGTGCGTTTGCCGGAAAAGACACATTGACGATTGTTATCGAAAGAGAACTTTACAATACGGTCATGGGAGCGCTGAAAACGATGAAGAGCGATTGGCAGATCGTCTTCTTGCTGTATATCGTGGAAGGACGTTCCATGCACGAGGTCAGCAATGTCCTGGGTGTTTCGGAAGCTCTTTGCAGAATGAGACTGATGAGAGGCAGAAACTATCTGCGGGAGATCACCGGGGTCGATCTGGGCGAGTGCAAGATCACCCGGCAAGGGAAATCGCCTGAGAACTCCTCCGCGCAAGCGGGAGAAGCTTCAGGCGAGGCATGATCAAGTAAAAGATGCCGTAGGAGACCGAATGGTCATTCCGCATAGGAAGCGATCAGATCCATGATGATTCCGACTGCATCGGTCAGTGTGCTCTGTTCCATTGCTTGGATGAAGGACTTCCGGTTGTCAAAGGTATTCTGGATGGCTTCATACAGAGTATCATTGTTGACCTGTTCTTCTTCCAGAACAGTGGAAAAGCCCTGCTTTTCAAATGACCGTGCATTCAGGATCTGGTCTCCGCGGCTGGCAGCTGCAGACAGCGGGATCAGGATATTCGGTTTGCGCAGAGCGAGGATCTCACAGATGGAGTTGGCGCCTGCACGGGAGATGACCATATCTGCCGCGGCGAACAGATGACGGAGCGGTGCGTCTACGTATTCAAATTGAACATACCCAGAGCGGCCGATCAGACTGTCGTCCAGATGGCCTTTCCCACAGATATGTATCACCTGATAACGCTCCAGGAGCTTCGGAAGAAGACTGCGGACAGCATTGTTTATCGCAACTGCGCCCAGACTGCCGCCGATCACCATGATGATCGGTTTGGCTGCGGACAGGCCAGTGAACTGCAGTCCGGTCAGGCGGTCACCAGAGAGCAGTTCCTTGCGGATCGGGGAGCCGGACAGAACCGCCTTGTCCTCTGGAAGATACTGCAGGGTTTCCGGGAAGTTGCAGCAGACTTTTGATGCGGACGGGATGCAGATCTTGTTCGCCAGTCCCGGGGTCATATCGGATTCGTGGATGATGGTGGGGATCTTGTAATGCTTTGCAGCCAGGACCACCGGAACCGATACGAAGCCGCCTTTGGAGAAGACGACGTCTGGTTTGTATTTTTTAATGAGACGACGGGCTTCTGCATACCCCTTCAGGACGCGGAACGGATCGGAAAAGTTCTTTACATCAAAGTAGCGGCGAAGCTTTCCGGATGAGATCCCGTCATAGGGGATCTGAGCGGCCTCGATCAGTTTTCGCTCGATGCCGTTATAGGAACCGATGTAGTGGATCTCGTAGCCCCGTTCTTGAAGAGACGGGAGCAGTGCCAGATTCGGAGTAACGTGACCAGCGGTCCCGCCGCCGGTGAGGACGATTTTTTTCATAAACAGCTGCCTCCTGTTTGGATTGGATTGCTTTCTATCTGTAGATGCCTGCCTCAACGCGGTAGCAGATCTTCTGCCGGCTGAAACAGATGTCTACTATTATAGTACCCGTAACGCTTAAAAAGTCAACCCTGAATCCGCGGGAAATGCGGAGGCAGGGTACATTTTCATATGGATGGGCAAATAGAAAAAGTCGGTTTGTCGCATATGGATCACAGATGGCGTGAGGGATAGCCGTGCAGCGATGAATAACGCAGACCACGAGGGTTTCGGAAAATGAGGATGCCGTGAAACAGAACCAGGACCAGGAGAAGTTCAATAATATAGAAGAAACTGCCAAAAAGATATTTGGCCGGGACGATGAGGATTACCTGGCAGATATGGATATGGCAGAACAAGAGTGGAACGAGCTCCAGGAACGGGATAAGGAAGCGGCAGATCAGATCCGGCGAGAACAGCAAAAAAGCCTGTTAGCCATCCAAGAAGAACTCCGTGCCAGAGGCAGCAAGCCGATGACCGAGGAGGCCTACGAACAGCAGCAGCGGATCGAACAGCTAGAGCAGCAGTTGGCGGCGCTGAAACTGGAGAAGGAACAGGCCGAAGAACAAAAACAGGAGCAGTCACAGCAGCAAGAGCAGCCGACGGTTCGAGAGACGAAACGGAGATGCTTCAGCAAAAAAAAAGCCTTGTTGATGGTGGCGGCGGTTTGTGTGTTTGTGGTTGGGACGGCGATGGTGGCGGTTGGAAACCGTGAGAGTATGACAATTGTATATCCATTGCCAGGAGAAGCAAACATTGTAGTACGACAAAATTATCCTGTAGAAATTCAGGTGGACCCATTAATGGACGCATACTCACAAGTTGAAAAAAAATTAGGAATTCGGCCATTAATGATTTCTTATATTCCAGATGGTGCAACATTTGATGGCTTATATTTTTTTGAAGGCAGTGCTCAAATAAAATTTTCTTATGGAGAGTATAGTTTTTATTTGCATTGCAGGAAGGATGTTGTTGGAAAAAATTTCTCGGATTTGGCGTTATCTGATAGACAGCGCTACCATAA
>DVLJ01000128.1 GCA_018715565.1 Candidatus Ventrimonas merdavium | reverse complement strand
ACCGTAGAGGGCGCTACCGTTACTGCATCTGTAGTAAAGGAAGGCAAGTCCAAGAAGGTTATCGTTTACAAGTATAAGAGCAAGACCGGCTACCACAAGAAGAACGGCCACAGACAGCTCTATACTCAGGTTAAGATTGAAAAGATCAACGCATAATCATGATCAATGTAACCGTATTTGTTGATTCTGAGCATCACTACAGCGGCATCGAGCTTTCCGGACATGCCGGATACGCCGACGATCATCAGGAAGGACAGGAGCTTGTTTGCTCCGCCGTATCCGCCCTGACGCTCAACATGGCGAACTCCGTGGAGCATTTCACGGACGACCGGTTTGCCGCAGAGCAGGACGAGGAGACCGGATATTTCCGCTTCACGTTCTCCGGTGATGTGAGCCCGGAAGCAGCACTTCTCATGAATTCCCTGGTGTTTGGTCTACAGGACATCGAGGAAGCATATGGAAAACCATATATTACCATTCGATTTAAGGAGGTGTAACGACATGTTCAAGATGAACCTTCAGCTGTTCGCTCACAAAAAGGGCGTAGGTTCTACCAAGAACGGTAGAGATTCCGAGTCCAAGAGACTGGGCGCGAAAAGAGCAGACGGCCAGTTCGTATTAGCTGGCAACATCCTTTACAGACAGCGCGGTACCAAGATCCATCCGGGTCTGAACGTTGGCCGCGGCGGTGACGATACCCTGTTCGCTATGGCAGACGGCGTTGTTAGATTTGAAAGAAAGGGCAGAGACAAAAAGCAGGTTTCTGTTTACCCGAGAACCATCAACGAATAATTTGACTGGCAGGCTTCATACTAGAACAGTATGAAGCCTTTCTTTTCAGGCCGGGAACCGCCCGGCCGGTGTGCAGCTGTCACAAAAGGAATGCCTGAGCGCAGAAAGGATAGGTGTATGGATGTTTGCAGACAGTGCAAAAATTTTTATTAAGTCAGGAAAAGGCGGAGACGGCCATGTCAGCTTCCGGCGGGAGCTTTATGTGCCGGCCGGCGGGCCTGACGGCGGAGACGGGGGAAGAGGCGGAGACATCATCTTTGAGGTGGATCCGGGCTTAAACACCCTGACGGATTTCCGCCACACCCGCAAGTACGCCGCCAGAGACGGAGAACCAGGGGGTAAGAAGCGGTGCCACGGCGCCAATGCGGACGACCTGGTCATCAAGGTACCGGAGGGCACGGTCATCAAGGATTTTGAAACCGGAAAGGTCATTGCGGACATGTCCGGAGAACATAGACGGGAGGTCATCCTGCGTGGCGGAAAAGGCGGCTTAGGCAACATGAACTTTGCCACCCCCACCATGCAGGCCCCCAAATACGCCCAGCCGGGCCAGCCGGGCCATGAGCTCTGGGTGCTCTTAGAATTAAAGGTGATCGCCGACGTAGGACTGGTAGGCTTCCCCAACGTTGGGAAATCCACCCTGCTTTCCCGGGTATCCAATGCCCGGCCGAAGATCGCCAATTATCATTTTACCACGCTGAATCCCCATCTGGGCGTGGTGGACTTAGACAGCAGCGCCGGATTCATCATGGCGGATATCCCTGGACTGATCGAGGGAGCTTCCCAGGGGGTAGGATTGGGACATGCCTTCCTGCGCCATATCGAGCGGTGCCGGGTGCTGGTCCATGTGGTGGATGCAGCCGGAACGGAGGGACGGGATCCCATCGCGGATATCCGCGCCATCAACAAGGAGCTGGAGGAGTATAATCCGGCCCTGTTAGAGCGCCCCATGGTCATCGCGGCCAACAAGATCGATGCGATCTACGACGACGGGGAAGATCCTCTGGCCCGCCTGCGGGAGGAATTCGAGCCGGAAGGCATCCGGGTGTTCCCCATTTCCGCAGTCAGCGGCAAGGGCATCAAGGAGCTTTTGTACGCGGTATACCAGCTTCTGCAGACCGTGGACCTAGAGCCCGTGGTATTTGAGAAGGAGTTTGAGATCGAGTATGCAGGCGACCGGAACCTGCCGTTTACCGTAGAGCAGGAGGAGGAAGGCGTCTTCGTGGTGGAAGGCCCCCGGATCGAGAAGATGCTGGGCTACACCAACTTAGAATCCGAGAAGGGCTTCCAGTTCTTCCAGAATTTCTTAAAGGAATCCGGGATCCTGGAGCAGCTGGAGGAAGCCGGCATCCAGGAGGGCGATACGGTGCGGATGTACGGCCTGGCCTTTGATTATTACAAATAAGAGCAGACATTACAGCAGACATTGCAATAGGAGGATATCATGACGAGCAAGCAGAGGTCTTATCTCAAGGGCCTTGCCATGACCATGGACCCGATCTTCCAGATCGGAAAATCCAGCGTTACCCCGGAGCTGACGGCGGCGGTTGAGGAAGCCTTAGAAGCCCGGGAGCTGATCAAGCTGACCGTGTTAAAGAACTGTCTGGATGACGGCCGCTCCATCGCGGAGGTTCTGGCGGAGCGTACCCGGTCCGAAGTAGTCCAGGTCATTGGAAAGAAGATTGTTTTATACCGTCCGGCCAAGGACGAAGCGAAGCGGAAGATCGTTCTTCCGAAGGAAAGCAAGAGAACTGCCCAGTAAGGGACCATCACAGGAAACAAGGCCCGAACAAGCAGGCAGACACACAAACAGAAAGGAAATGGGACATGGCCAAGATCGGGATATTAGGCGGAACGTTTGATCCGATCCACAACGGACATCTGCTGCTGGGCCGCCAGGCTTATGAGGAATGGGACTTGGACGAGGTCTGGTTCATGCCGTCTGGGGATCCGCCCCACAAGCGGGACCATGTGGTGACCGCCGCTTCCCACCGCTGCGCCATGGTCGAGCTGGCGCTGAGGCCTTATCCCCATTTTACCCTGTCCGACTTCGAGGTAAAGCGGCAGGGGACTACCTATACGGCGGAGACGATGGCGCTGCTGCACCAGGCCTATCCCGGACATCAGTTTTACTTTATCATCGGCGCCGACTCCCTCTACGAGCTGGAGCGGTGGTACCACCCGGAGCGGGTGCTCGGTCAGGCGGTGATCCTGGTGGCCGGGCGGGAATATGAGGACGCTCCCCGGACGCTGGAGGAGCAGATCGCTTATCTCACTAAGACCTACCAGGCGGACATCCGGCCCCTGCATTTCCGGGAGGTGGACATCTCCTCCAATGAACTGCGGGACTTAGAGAGCCGCGGGAAGACGCTGCGGGGATATGTGCCCAAGCCGGTAGAAGCCTACATCGAGGCCCATGGACTGTATCAGGAGGGGAACTTCCATGGATAACATCATAAACCTGCGCAAACGGATGAAGCGGAAGCTGGATCCGATGCGCTATGAACATACGTTAAGCGTTTCCTTTACCTGCATGGCGCTGGCCATGCGGTACGGATACGATCTGGAAAAAGCGGAGCTGGCCGGGCTGCTCCACGACTGCGCCAAGCATTTTACCGATGAGGAGCTGATCCTCCGGTGCGAGAAGCACGGGGTCCTGCTGGATCCTGCGGACCGGATGGCTCCGGCGGTGATCCACGCCAAATACGGCGCCTGGCTGGCCGCCCATAAGTATCAGATCGACGATGAGGAGATCCTGGAGGCGATCCGGTGCCATACCACCGGCAAGCCGGATATGGGGATGCTGGATAAGATCCTCTATATCGCGGATTTCATCGAGCCCCGGCGGAACAAGGCAGAGAATCTGCCCCAGATGCGCGCCCTGGCCTTTGAGGACCTGGACCGGACCATGTACGAGATCCTGAAAGGAACGCTGGGGTATCTAAAAAAGAAAAACAGCTTCATCAATCCGATGACGGAACAGGCCTACGCCTGGTATGAAGCCCGGATGGCGGAACGGACCGCCGAAAACGAACAGGAGGATCCGAAAGGGCAGGAGCTTGCTGCCGGGATCCTGGAGACCACGGAGACGGGCAGTCCCCGCGCCGGATATGGGAAAGGAGAATACCGATATGGAACAGGCCAGAGAGATGGCAAAGCTGGCTATCAGCGCCCTGCAAGAGAAAAAAGGAGAGGACGTTCGGGTCATTGATATCCGCCAGGTATCCGTAGTGGCCGATTATTTTCTGATCGCCAGCGGCTCCAACGTCAATCAGGTACAGGCCATGACCGATAACGTGGAGGAGGTCCTGGGAAAAGCCGGCTATCCCTGCCGCCAGATCGAGGGCTATCAGAGCGCCAACTGGATCCTGATGGACTA
>DVLJ01000127.1 GCA_018715565.1 Candidatus Ventrimonas merdavium | reverse complement strand
TCAGGATATGCCTGACCAAGATAGACCGCTGAGGCAGCCCCCGGACATTGGCATAGAGCACATAGTCCTGTTTCATATTCTCCAGCATATTGTTCCGGATCAGGCGGATATAGGTGGAGATATAGCTGAGGGCCACAGTAAAGGCCGGCAGGATCATATGCCTCCAGGTGCCGTTCCCATTGGTCGGCAGCAGCCTCAGCTTAACGCTGAGCCCCCACATCAAAAGCAGGCCCACCCAGTAGGCAGGCATGGCCGTAGACACAAAGACCAGACCACGCGTCACCTTGTCGAACCAGCCATCTTTGTATACAGCACAGAGGAAGCCGATCGGGATGCTCAGAAGCAGCACGATCACAAAAGACGCCGCTGCCAGCTGCAGCGTAGCGGGCAGGCAGCGGGCCAGCTCTCCAGCTACGGTGCGGGCAGGATTGACATAGCTGATGCCGAAGTCTCCCTGCAGGCACCCCAGCACCCAGTTGAAGTAGCGCGCGAAAAAGGGCTTGTCCAGCCCCAGCTCCGCCTCCATCTCCGCGATCGCCTCTTCGGTGATGATAGGCGTCTGCTGGATCCGGAGCACTACCTCCGCCGGGTTCGAGGGGATCATATTGATGAATACAAAGCAGACAAAGGAGATCGCCGCCAATAACGGAATGGCCATCAGCAGTCTGCGGATCACATAGCGTTTCATGAATGTCCCTTTCTTTTTTCTATACAGCTCAGAGTAAGGGCCGCTTCAGACGAAGCGGTCCCTACTGTCAGAAACAGGTTACTGGAAATACATGCTTGCAAAGTCCACGTCGTACTGGTCAGTACCAAAGCGGACGCCCTTCAATTCAGATGTATAGAGGGCCTTGTTAGTCTCATAGGTCAGAGGCAGATAGACCGCATCCTCATGGAGCCTGGTCAGGACAAAGGTGTAGAGCTCCCGGCGCTCAGCCTCGTCGGTGGAGGTGAGGATATCCGTGATGGCCTGGTCGATCTCAGCCTTATCCGCCAGCCCCTGCTGAGCCTCATAATCCCCATACACCGGCGCCCGCATGGCGGCCAGGGAAGACTGAGGGTCATAGGGCATCCCCCAGCAGATGTTGAATACCATGTCGAAGTTGCCCGCCTTCATATTATCGCGGTAGGACTGCTCCTCCTCCCCGTGGATGTTTAGAGAAATGCCCAGCTTCAGGTATTCGCTCTGAAGATACTCAGAGATCGTCTTTTCCGTAACACTATCGCTGTTGTAGAGCAGGTCCAGCTCCAATTTCTTACCGTCCTTGGCGCGGATGCCGCTGCCTCCCACGATCCATCCGGCCTCGTCCAGCAGGCGGGCAGCCTTCTCAGCGTCATAGGCGTAGGGCTCCAGATCCACATCGCAGTAAGGGACCGTGGGGGAGTAGAGGGTGTCAGCCGCTGGTTCAAGGCCATAGAAAATGCCCTCGGAAATGGCCTGGCGGTTGGTTGCATGCTGCAGGGCCTGCCGCACGGGCAGCTCACTGAGGATATCCCGGGTGGTGTTCAGGACAATGTGCCGGGTAGAGGTAGGCTCGGACAGGCTGACCGTGTATCCATCACGGTCCACATACTGGCTGATGGCGTCGGCGTCCAGCATATTCTTGCCAAAGATCAGATCGATCTCCCCGTTCTCCAAGGCCATGATCCGGGTCTGGTTGTCCGGGATGACCTTGACGGTGATCTTCTCAATGACCGGAGCCTCTCCCCAGTAGTTCTCGTTGCGCTCAAAGATGGCATATTCATCAGTGACAAAATCCGTAAGTACATAGGGGCCGGTGCCAATGTAACCGTTGACGCCGTCCATGGTGCTGCCGTCGATCATGCAGTTGGGGGAGATCATGGCAAACGGACGGATGCAGGCCAATTCCGTAAGCATAGGATAGTACGGCTCACTCATCTCGATGACGAAGGTATCGCTGTCTGGCGCCGAAACACTTACCAGCAGATTCATCATCTCCAGCCAGGTATGCCGCTCCCGGTTCTCCAGAATGGCGTTGAAATTGGCCAGGATCGCATTGGCGTCGCAGGGCGTTCCGTCGGAAAATGTCACGCCGTCCCGGATATCGAAGGTGTAGATCCGGCCGTCCTCGCTGATGGTCCAATCCTCAGCCAGACACCCCACATAGCCGTCCTCGGTATTGCTCACCAAGGTGTCATAGAGGATCGCCTGGGCATACATCTCACCGGCGTACAGATGCGGGTTCAGATCCCGGATGTCGCGGTAATTGACAAACACTAATTCGTCTCGTGCCTCGGCGGGATCATCGATACTGGCTGTTTTCTCTCCAGTCCCCTGCCCGCAGCCAGCAAGCGAAGTCAGCAGAAAAGCGCCGCCGAGCAGCATAGCTAAAAATCGTTTTCTCATAAGTTCCTCCAGTGTTGAAATTACAGTCAAGCGTTGTGCCTGGTCAGTATACAACAGTTAGGAAAAACTTACCAGTGACGAGTTTTTCATGGAACCCCATAACTGTCCGTTATACCATCACAGCATCTCCCCAAACCGTTTTACCAGCCAGTCGGCCTGAGGAGAAAGCGCCCGCCCGGGAGCGCGGACATAGCCGATCTGCAGGAACGGCTCACAGCCGTTGATGGCCAAGGGCTTGATAGGATACTGCTCATAGGGCTTATACATGAAATTCAGGCCAAGGTTACACACATCTGTGTGGAGCAGAAAATTAATGACCATATGATCACTGTTGCTATAGACCACATGCTTCATGACATTGGGGTCGATAACGCCCATGCTTACCGTTTCCAGATGATGCTCCATGGAAAAGAAGTCGCGCACCCCCCGCATGAATTTTAGATTGGGCAATTCAGAAAAATCCACGCTGTCTGTACCGTAAAGGGGATGGTTCGGGCCGACATAGACACAGATGCTCTTTTCACATTGGGGAACAAATTCCAGCTTCTTGTGAGAGAGGATATGCTGGAACGTAGCGGCCTGCTTACGCGCCACATAGACGATCCCGATCTCAGAGATCCCCTGGTGGACATGATCGGTGATCTCCTCTACCGTCCCCTCGTGGTGTTCGATATGGATGGCGCTGCCCCATGTCTGATAAAAATCCACCAGCAAGCGCGCTGCCATATTGCTGGGATAGGTGGACAGGCTCAGGCTGTCCTGCTCGTCAGGGATCGCCAGGGAGGAGATCGTAGCCGCGGTTTTTAAGATGATCCGCGCATATTCCAGCACGGTCTTTCCGTAGGAAGTGGGCTGCACCCCTTTTGCGTTCCGGACCAAGAGCGGCCGCCCCAATTCATGCTCCAAAGTGCGGATCGTTTTGCTGATATTGGGCTGTGTCATATACATACAGGCGGCTGCTTGGGAAAAGCTCCCCCGCTCGCAGGCGGTCACAAAAATCTCCAATTGTTTGATATCCATGTCTTTCGTCCTCACTCTTTTGTTAGTTATCACTAACTCAAATATACTCTTTTTTTCTGTCAAAGGCAAGTGCTGCCAGATATATTTTCCCTTGCCCCTGGCAGAGGAGCGCTGTCACTTACGACTGCCACGACAAAAACGTGGCTGAAACCCTTTCAACCAAAGGATCTCAGCCACGTTTCCTAACTGGGCCAGTTGGATTCGAACCAACGACTGCAGGAGTCAAAGTCCTGTGCCTTACCGCTTGGCGATGGCCCACCACACAGACCGGCTGTCTGTAAATGCCAGTCCATTCTATCATAAACCGCGGGTTCCCGTCAAGGACCGCCGGTTTCTTCCGGATACGGGTAGTGGGGGTCGAACCCACACGCCTTGCGGCACAGGAACCTAAATCCTGCACGTCTGCCAATTCCGCCATACCCGCAGATCCACAAGGATCCTTATGAGCGCTCTCCATGGGCCCGATCTGCAAAGAAAACTTTCTCTCAGACCGTCCCGCGAAGCTCCGCTCTTCGGCATCCTCCTGATACAAAAAAAATTCCCGAAGGAATTTTTTAGGGTGGATAAAGGGATTCGAACCCTTGGCCTCCAGAGCCACAATCTGGCGCGCTAACCAACTGCGCTATACCCACCATATATATAAAACTATCATACCACAGTTTCCTGCAATATGCAACGAGCCTGAAGGGATTCGAACCCCCGACCCACGGCTTAGAAGGCCGTTGCTCTATCCAGCTGAGCTACAGACTCACGGTAAATTGCTTTACCAAAGCGGGTGATGGGAATCGAACCCACGTATCCAGCTTGGAAGGCTGGTGTTCTACCATTGAACTACACCCGCAGAATGCTTCGTGTTCCAACTGATCACACCGAAAAAACGGATCGGGGTGACAGGATTCGAACCTGCGACTTCCTGGTCCCAAACCAGGCGCTCTAGCCAAACTGAGCCACACCCCGGTTCCTAGAAAAACCAGCTGTCTGCCAGCCATTCTTATGCTGTCAAACAACGCGAATTACATTATATCCCAGCCTCCGCCATTTGTCAACAGCTTTTTTCAATTTTATAAAAAATTGCAGGTCCGTGGCTCAGAGCATCCGTTCTGCCGCCGTCTTCCCGATCCCAGCTTTCCCGATCCCAGCTTTCCTGATCCCAACTTTTCCGATTCCATCCTTCCCGGGCCTTACCGGCCGCGCCAGCTCCGCTTGCGGAAATCCGCCTCGCCCTCCAGATCCAGCTCCACCACCTGCCGACACTCCTGGAAATCCCGCAGCTCCGCATACTGGACCCGTCCGTTTTCGTAGGTCGTCCAGTAATACCGGCCGCTCTCTCCGCACATGGCCGCCGTATAGACGGTGTAATCGTAAGGCGTCACGCCCTGGTCTTCGGCAGAGACCGCCTCATCCTCTCCCACATAGACCATCCCCAGAGGGAACGCCACGTTCTGGAGCATACGGAAGAGATACGCCACGCCCTGGGTCTCGTCCCGCCCCTTCTCACAGAACTGCCGCAGGAAAGCCAGCCGCACGAACCGGGATGGAGACGTAAAATCTCCAGGAAGCCCCTGGCAGCCGGTCCCGGAGAAGCACTGCTCCACCGAAACGCCGTTCATCTGCAGCGGCTGGATGCAGTCCCGGTTCCCCAGCAGGGAATAGTTCAGCAGGTTCATCCGGTGCCACGGGTATCCCGGGCTGTTGGCCATCACCCCCATCGTCTGCCGGTAGATGTGGAGCCCGTCCCGGTCCGGCTCGATGATGGCGCACGCCCCGCTTACGTCGCTGAACATCCAGTGGAGCGGCGGCACCGGCCCCAGCAGGGGCTTTCCTTCCAGCCACACCGTTTCCCGCAGCGCCCGGACCGCTTCGCCTACCGTGGCGCAGGAAGCCAGCAGATAGGTGACCGCCAGAGGCGGCTGGACCGGAAGCCGTCCGGAACCGTCTGTCTCCGCAAAGGAGGACAGCTCCCGGTAATACAGCTGGCCGCCCATCAGCCCCGCCTCATTGACGCCCTCGTAAAATACCGGGGCCGATCCCAGGGCCGTGATGCCAATCCCCAGGACGCTGTGCTCTGCCGTCTGCCGGCTCCCCTCGTCCAGATTGCCTTCCAGCTTGGTGCCGGAGGTGTAAAAGACCGTTCCCGCCGGCATATACACCACCTTCGCCCCCATAGGCAGCTTGTGAAAGTCCAGATTCCGCCCCCACAGATGCTTTCCGTCCTCCGTCTCCCAGGCAATGGCGCTGCACCCGGATGGCCAGACACATGGCCGGCAGCCCTCCTGCCCAGCTGCCCCCACATGATCTGAGGCTGTTCCCTGGCGCTGGCCGGCTTCCGCTATCCGTTCCGTCCCACGCTGCCGATCGGCCAGCGGCCTTCTTTCCATCCCGCTCGGCTCGTCCGCAGCCCTTCCTCCCATCTCGCGCGGCTCGTCCGCCGCAGCCCTTCTTTCCATCCCCCGCTGCCTGTCCGCTCCTGCCGCATTTCCCGTCATCCGCATCTCTCTGCACGCTCCTTCTCTGTATCGTCCCGATCACCAGGATCACCTGCTTTCAGTGTCTCCCGTTTTCCTGGGATTATCCGTTCCGAAGGACCGCGCCCAGCTCAGACAGGAAACGGCGGAGCCGTTCCCTTCATTTGCCGAGGAAATATGTATGGAAGCTGACCCGTCCCGTATCGTCCATATCCATGATCATGTAGGAAGGCCGCCGTCCCTCCTGCCGGGGATAGGACAGGCTGCCGGGATTTAAGACGGTCACCGGCCCCTCCTGGTTCAGATACGGCCGGTGGGTGTGGCCGTACATGGCAATGTCGCAGCCCCGGGCCAGCGCCTCCTCCGCCAGGGTCTCCACGCCCAGGGACACATTATAATAATGTCCGTGGGTCAGAAAGATCCGGTGAGGTCCCAGCTCGATCTCCATCTCCCGGTCCAGCTCCGAGAAAAAGTCATTATTCCCCATGACCATGTACAGAGCGCAGTCCTCTCCTACCCACTCCCGGATCAGGTATTCGCTGCCCTCCGCATCCCCCAGATGGATCAGGGCGTCAAAGGGCGCTTCCTCTGCGATCACCTGCTCCAGATTGTCGTCAAACCGGTGGGTATCGCTTACGATCAGTACCTTCATCCTACGCCTCCTCTAATATCCGCTTCAGTTCCGTTTTCATCGCCTCCAGAGCCTTTCCCCGATGGCTGATCTGATTCTTCTGCTCAATGGTCAGCTCCGCGGAGGTCTTGCCAAATTCCGGGATATACAGGATGGGATCATAGCCAAATCCCTCGCTGCCCGCCGGCTCCTTCGCGATCAGCCCCTCCATCGTGGCTTCCGTGTGGAGCACCCGTCCGTCCGGGAGCACCGCCGCGATGTTGCAGACAAACCGGGCAGAACGTTCCTCCCCCTCAGCGCCGTCCAGCCGTTCAATGATGTTCCGGTTCTTGATCTCATAGGACGTATCCTCTCCCATGTACCGGGCAGAATAGATCCCCGGCTCTCCGCCGATATAGTCCACCACCAGGCCGGAATCGTCCGCCAGCACGATATCCCCGGTGCAGGCCCAGACCGCTCTGGCCTTGATCTCCGCATTCTCTCCAAAGCTGCTGCCGTTCTCCACGATTTCCGGGTCCGCCCCCGCCTCCTTCATAGAAAGCACCGGACAGCCCAGATCCCCCAGGATCATGCGGATCTCCCGCATCTTGCCTTCATTCCCTGTGGCAAAAATAATGTTATGCTTCATGATCTCTTAATTCCTTTCGTACTGCATTTCCGGCCCGGCCCAGGTGTAGGCCTTCAGGCATACGTTGCTCCCCTGGGTCTCCTCCGCCCGCTCCCAGCGGACTCCGTCCGGGCTGAGATAGCCCTCTCCGTCGCTCAGATCGATCCGGCATCTGCCGTCTCCCGGATCGTATTCGATGGCAATGGGATGCACCGCCCCAGGCGTGGTCAATTTTACCATCACCCCGAACCGTTCCCCGGGAGAAAGCCTTACCGGCTCATCCAGAGAGACCGTATCATATCCGGCGAACCTGCGCCGTCCCGAGGCCGCCAGGCTCCTCTTAGAAAAGCTGCCGCCCTCCCCCAGCTCCGGATCCTCCGGCACGTCCCGGAGCAGATAGACCTCATATCCGGAATCTGGAAGGGTCGTATAAAATCCCACTTCTTCCAGGATTTCCTCCGTCCCGCCCGCTGTGTAGACATTGACCGCCCAGGCGGTCTCACTTCCGTATCCGGCCTGTCCCAGCCAGCCGCAAGCGTCTGTCTGGTAGATCCGGTCATAAGGCTCCGGGTCCTCCGCCCTGGCATACTGCAGGTTCACCTTGCCCAGATTCCCATCATAATAGGAAACATAAAAAAAGCCATCCAGGCCAAATTCCGTCCCCCAGCTGTTCTCGCACAGGAACGCCCCGTCCCCCGGCGGCTCCAGGGCAAACCGTTCCTTGGGGAAATCATCATCCCACCCCACGATCACCACGTCGTGGTTGGGGGCCGCGTCCCCTTCATAATAATAGGCCCCGGTCTCCTGGTCATAATAGCGGGAATCTCCCGTTCCGCCCTCCAGTGCCGTGTACAGGGCGCTCTGGACGCCGCCGCTCTCCAGCACCGCCCGCTTGATGGCCTGCCGGTCCTGTTCCGGGAGAAGATAGATCGCCTTCACGTGCTTTACCGCATCCAGGCCCTCCGGCGACACGCCGTCCCCATACGGGTCCTGCTCCTCTGTCACCGGTCCCCGCCAGGACAGCAGGTAGGCCATGGACATGATGTAGTCCCCGCCGCCTTCCTGTCCCAGCTGAAAATGGGGGTCATGGGACATATGATCCTCCGAAAGATCCAGGGACTCCTCCGGCAGAAGGCTGCTCTCCAGCGCCAACAAAGATGCGAACGCCCAGCAGGTCCCCAGATCCCCCTGGTTCTTCACCGGAGAAGTCCGTCCAAGCTCCCGGCTGTCATAGCGGGAAGGAAGGCGGGCAGGGGCGGCATCCGCCGCTGATCCTCCCGCAAGTCCTGCCGGCAGCTCGCCCGCAGCACCTGCCGCTGTTCCTGCGATCGGCGTCTCTGCGCTCCCAGTCTCTGTCATCGGCTTCTCCACCGATTCCGCCGCTGTTCCTCCGGCCACATTCCCTGCCGCCTCATCCGCTTCCTTTGCCGCCCCGGTCGCCTCTTCCCGGTTCCCGCAGCCGCCGACGCCCAGGGCCAGGCTTCCCGCCAGGACCGCCGCCGTCAGGGCGGAGACCATTCGCGCCTTTCTTGCCATTCGCGCCTTTCTCACCGCTCCCATCCGCTTACTCCGCGCCGTCATCCTGCTTCCGCTTCGGCGGCTTCGGCCCCAGGAACTGATAGAAATAGGTCTTCATCATCCCGTTGTAGATCTTCCGGTTCCGGTCCGCCTTCCGTCCCATATATTTTTCCACATCCTCATAGGAGGTGATCACAAACGCCGACCAGCTGTCCAGCGCTGCGAACCGTTCTCCCAGCTGGGTATAGAGGGCCGGCAGGTTCTTCTTTTCCTCGATCCGCTCTCCATACGGCGGGTTGGTGATCAAAAAGCCGTATTTCTTCGGATGGCTCAGCTGGCTCACCGGCCGCTGCTGGAAATGGATCAGATGGTCCACCCCCGCCAGCTCCGCGTTGGCCCGGGCCGCTTTGATCACGTCTCCGTCGATGTCGTAGCCCTGGATATCCACGCTGACATTTAAGTCCACCAGCTCCTGGGCCTCGTCCATAGCCTCGTACCAGCATCTGCGGGGGATGATCTGCTTCCAGTCCTCCGACAGGAACGACCGGTTCATCCCCGGCGCCATATTGGCCGCCATCATGGCCGCCTCGATGGGGAAGGTCCCGCTCCCGCAGAACGGGTCCACTAAGATCCGGTCCTTCCGCCAGGGCGTCAGCATGATCAGGGCCGCCGCCAGAGTCTCCTCAATGGGCGCCTTGCTGGTCAGCTTCCGATAGCCACGCTTGTGCAGGGAATCACCGGTGGTATCCAGAGCCACGGTCACCACATCCTTATACAAGGACACCCGCACCGGGTAGCTGTCTCCCGTCTCCGGGATCACGTCCGCCTGATAGGCCTGCTTCATCCGCTCCACCATGGCCTTCTTCATGATCGACTGGATGTCCGAGGGGCTGAACAGCTTGCTCTTGATGGAGTTGGCCTTCTTCACCCAGAACTTTCCGTCTAAGGGGATAAATTCCTCCCATGGCAGAGCCTTTGTCCCCTGGAATAATTCCTCAAAGCTGGCAGCCGGAAAGCTCCCCACCTTCAGCAGGATCCGCTCCGTAGTCCGCAGAAAGATGTTCGCCCGGCAGATCGCCTCCGCGTCGCCGAGGAACGTCACCTTCCCGTCCTCCACCTGGGAGATCTCATACCCCAGATCCAGGATCTCTTTTTTCAGCACCGCCTCCAGGCCAAAATGGCAGGGGGCGATCAGTTCATATACCTTTGGCGCCATATTCCGCGTATTCCTTTCCTCCGCCTGCGGTCCCGATCCCGCCAGGCGCACCTTTCTGTCTATGCCTGCACCTCATCCTCCAGGCAGACCTCCTTCACCACGTTCCCGTCAAAATCCAGGATCCGGAACGCAGTGCCGTCCAGCACTCCGTAGGTGGCCGGATTCCCGCCCTTGGGGATGGACACGGAGCCGGGATTCAAAATGTAATGGCCGTTCACCTTCTCCGCCTTCAGCAGATGGGTATGGCCATGGACCAGGATCTCCCCGTCCCGCAGGGGCGGCATATTATCCTGGTGGTACACATGGCCGTGGGTAGCGAAAAAGGTCAGGCCGTTCAACTCCAGCAGGGCATAATCTGCCAGCACCGGGAACTCCAGCACCATCTGGTCTACCTCGGCCTCGCAGTTGCCCCGCACCGTGCAGATCTCCTGCTTGTATCCATTCAGCATGGCGATCACTTCCTTGGGGGCGTACTCCTTCGGAAGGTCGTTGCGGGGGCCGTGGTACAG
Source organism: Candidatus Ventrimonas merdavium (assembly GCA_018715565.1). Classification (GTDB taxonomy): domain Bacteria; phylum Bacillota; class Clostridia; order Lachnospirales; family Lachnospiraceae; genus Brotaphodocola; species Brotaphodocola merdavium. The sequence continues at coordinate 20,107 of DVLJ01000127.1, read as the reverse complement.
CAGATCCCCCAGCAGGATCAGGCGCCCCGCTCCCGACTGCCGGTACGCCTCCAAAAGCTTCCGGCAGTAGTATGCGGAACCGTGGATATCAGATGCAAACAGATATTTCATATGTGCGTTCTCCTTCTTATGTCCTGCTTTCCAGCAGGTTTCCAGTATCCTATATTTTATAGCCTGGTGCAGGGGTTGTCAACGAGAATAGACCAGATATTTCCCCTGATAGCCCAGGATCCCTCCGTACACATCCGCCGTCTCATACCCCATTTCCGCCAGCCTCCTGGCCGCCCGCATACTGTTGGGACCGTGATAACAGTAAAGGACCAGGAGCCGGTCTCCCGGAAGCTCTCCCAGCCGGTCCATCAGCTCCTCACAGGGGATGTTCACTGCCCCGCGGATATGGCTCCGGGCATAGCTCTCCGGATCCCGCAGGTCCACCAGCGCCATTCTCCGGCCCTCGTCCAGCATCCTCTCTAAATCCCTCCTGCTGATGATATTCCACATGCTCCTGCCACCTGCAAAAACGCTCTTATGGTAGTATATGAAAAAAGCCGTCCCTTGTCCCGGGACGGCTCTTAGGGGCATCTGCCTCTTACCGCTGCTGGTTATTCTGGCTGGAATTACGGCTGGTGTTCTGGCTGTTGTTCCGGCCGGAATTGTTCTGATTGGAATTCTGGCCGCTGTAGTTCTGGCTGGAATTCTGATTGTTGTTGCGGCTGGTATTGTTCTGGCTGGAATTCTGGCTGCTGTTCCGGCTGTTTCTGCTGTCGTTCATATCATTGTAGTTGTCTCTCATGGTCCATACCTCCTGAAAAAGGTTCATTGATTTGTTACAAGCATAGTATGGCAAAGGAATTCGCAGAATATGCAGAAAAAGATTTGCATTTTTAACCATCATAGGCTATAATAAAAAATGAAGGAATGTGATTTCCCTTAAAGTCCATTTCTTCAGCCTTATTAATTATTTATACTCCCCTCAAGAACAGCCTGGCAGCTCCCCTGTCAGGCTGTTTTCCCTTTGACGGGGCATTTTCCGGCATACAAAAGGGCAGGTCTTTCGCGAGCCTGCCCTCTTGTATCCTATGTCCTTATCCTTTTCCTATCCGGATCCGCTCTGGGTCTGCGTGAGACCTCTGCGGACCTCTCCTAAAACATACTGGCGATCCGGACCGGCGTCCGGTAATTCCAGTTGGAGATCTTGATCCCTGTCTTGTAAGTGGACGCATGGACGATCTGTCCATTGCCTATGTACATCGCTACGTGGTTCACCCGGGAGCCGCTGCCGTAGAAGATCAGATCCCCCGGCTGCATCTGGCTGGCGTCCACGGTCCGGCCCTGAGAGGCCTGGGCGCTGGAGCTGCGGTTCATGGTGATCCCCGCCCCGTTCTGCATCACGTACTTCACAAATCCGGAGCAGTCCGCGCCGGTATGGGGATCGTTCCCGCCTGCCCGGTAGGGGCCGCCTACGAACTGCAGCGCATAGTTGACTAAGTTCTGGCGCGCCGCCGCCTCAGACTGGGCTGCCGCCTCGGCCTGGGCCGCTGCCTCAGCCGCCGCCAGCTCCTCAGCCAGAGCCTGCTGCACTTCCATATCCGGGCCGCTGGCCACATAGGCCTCCTCGTCCTCCAGCTCGTCCGCCGCCAGCGTCACCACCTGGGATGCCGGCGCGGCCTCGTCTGCACGGGCTGTCATGGGATGAGCCCAGATCACTGCCGCTGCTGCTGCCAACGCTGCCATCTTATATGTCATTGATAACGAAAACCGTCTCATGTTCTTGCTCCAATCATGAATATTCTATTTCAAATTGTTACATAATTGTTAAATCATGTTACGGTCCCATTATACACATCCCCCCGCTTTCCGTCAAGAGAGCGGGGGGATAATTTATAATTTGTTCATAATTTTGTCATCTTCTTCCAGGCTCCGGCCCAGGATCCAGTCCTGGCTCCAGCCGGATGCGTCATCGCCGGAACCCGCCGACGATCCACATCACCAGCGCCACCGCCGCGATCACCGGGAGCAGGCTGATAAACAGCGAGAACAGACCTGCCACGATGGTGAACACCAGCATCAGCACGCACACCGCCACGATGATCCCGATCAGCTTCCAGTACCATTTGCTCAGATCATACACATGGATCCGTCCGCTCCTGCGCTCCTGGCTCTGCTGTCCTTCCTCCCGGCTCTGGTAAGGAGCATAGCCGGATCCGGCGTCCTCGTAGGCCCCTTCAGCGGCCCCGGGCGTCGTGTCCAGGATCGTCCTGGCGATCAGCCGGGGATCTCCCAGCTCTTCCATGATATCCTGCTCGCTCCGTCCCCGCTCCAGCTCGGTCCGGATGTATCCCTCATAGTACCGGAGCTGCTCCCGCACCATCGGCGCCGGGATGCTCCCCTCCAGGGCCCGTTCCAGGCCCTGCAAAAAATCCTCTCTGCTCATGTACGCTCCTATTCTACCCGTTCCTTAATGTCGCCTCTGCGGTACGCCTCCACCAGCTCTTTCAGGTCCTGGATCTGGCCCCGCAGCTCCTTGCCCTTGTCCGTGCTGCCCACCATCACCCGGTTCTTCATCTTCTCCACGATGGATACCTTGGGCGTATTCTCATGGTTCGGATGGAACGGCTTATGCTCCGCCAGGGCCAGGTGGTGGGAATTGTAGATCAGCGTATATCCGGCGATGCCCGTATGCTTCTGGTACGCCTTGGATAAGCCGCCGTCGATCACGAACAGCTTTCCTCCCGCCTTCACCGGCGTCTCCCCGTCCTTGATCTTCACCGGCACATGACCGTTGATGATGTGGGAGCCGACGGTGGGCAGGCCGAATTCCTGCAGGATCCGGTCGCAGACCTCCTCCTGCTGGCTCAGCTTATAGTAGGGGTTCATCCGCTCCCGATGGGTGGCCTTATCTTCCACAAAATAATGCTCAAATGTCGTCATCTTGTCCTTGCCAAAGACCGGAGACTTGGCCCCGCACCAGAGATACCACATAAGGTCTCTGGCCGCCTCCTTCTCCGGGTCGTCCTCCGCCAAGAAATACGCCTTGTGGACCTGGTCCCCGATATAGTCCAGAAGCTCCCTGCCTGCCAGCGGCCTGCCGCCGCAGTCCATCTCCTCAAAGCTCCCGTCCTCCCGCATGGGGATGCAGCCGTGATACAGCAGGTTGTTATTGTGGCAGGTATACATGGCCCCGTTGGAATACAGGAACCGGATATGCTTCTGCAGCAGGCCGCTGTGCATGAACGACATCACCAGGGTATGGAGAAGCTCCGCCTCCTCCGTCGTCAGCCGCAGGGGATGCTTCGGATCGATGGTGGGGAACCGCATATCCAGCATGGGATACTCCTTCCCCTCGATCAGGACCGTGCCCTTCTCGTGATCCACCGCCTCCAAAAGCAGGCGGCTGTCCATCCCATACTCCGGATGGCGCTTGATGATCTGCCCCTCCACCTTGAACTGGATCACCGCGATGGCCTTGTGCATCTTGGCCGCCAGCCCCGGATCCACCGCGTCGTAGATGTTCTGGTCCAGGATCTTCGGCGCGAACCGCTCACAGGCGTCCTCCCGGTACACCTTGGACGCGAACATGGACAAAGGACGCAGGTTGATGCCGTATCCGTCCTCCAGCACGTCAAAGCTGTTGTAGCTGATGGCGATCCGCAGCACGTTGCAGACGCAGGCCGGATTCCCCGTGGCCGCGCCCATCCAGGAAATGTCATGGTTGCCCCACTGGATGTCCACGTCGTGGAAGCGCATCAGCTCGTCCATGATAAAATCCGCCCGGGGTCCCCGGTCAAAGATATCCCCGATGATGTGCAGGCTGTCGATGGACAGGTTCTGGATCAGCTCGCACAGCGCCACGATAAAATTATCCGCCACCTGGGTCTCGATGATGGAGTGGATGATCTCCTCATAATATACCCGCTTGTTTTCCTCGTTATAATCCACATGGAGCAGCTCGTCGATGATGTAGGCAAACTCCTTCGGCATCTTTTTGCGCACCTTGGAGCGGGTGTACTTAGAGGAGACCTCCTTGCAGATCTCCACCAGCCGGTTCACCGTGATCCGCTGCCAGTCCTCGGTATTGCGCCCGTCCGCCGTCAGGCGGGACATCGTCCGCACCGGATAATAGATCAGGTTCGCCAGCTCCACCTGCTCCTCCTCCGGGATGATATAGCCGAACGTCTGCCGGATCTTCTCCCGGATGATCCCGGAAGCGCTCCGCAGCAGATAGGAAAACGCCTCATATTCCCCATGCAGGTCGCTGAAAAAATATTCTGTTCCTTTCGGCAGCCCATTGATCGCCATGAGATTGATGATCTCGCTGGACGCCGCTTTCAAGCTTGGATACTCCCGCGCAAGAAGTTTTAAATATGCCAGGTCTCTCATCCTGTAACCCTCCCCCGGTCTCATTGTCCCCAGGATCTCATCCCCCCGGAAAAAGTCCTGCGGACCAGTCGTTGATTTTCTTTTAAAAATATAGTAACATATTTGAGGACAAATGGAAAGTTCTAATCCAGGGACATCGAACAGCAACGTACCAATGATACACGAGCAAGCAAAGGAGTTTTGATCTATGGAGCAATTATACGTATTCGGGACCGGCAACGCAGCCGCGATCCACTGCTACAATACCTGCTTCGCCCTGAAAAAGGACGGCGAGTATTTTATGGTGGACGCCGGAGGCGGCAACGGCATCCTGAAGATCCTGGACGACATGGACGTGGACCTCAGTAAGATCCACAACATGTTCGTGACCCATGAGCACACCGACCACCTGTTAGGCGTGGTATGGCTGGTCCGTTTTATCGCTACCCGCATGAAGAACGGCACCTACGAAGGCGACTTCCATATCTACTGCCACGATGAGCTTCCCCACACCATCGACACCATCTGCCACATGACCCTGCAGGGCAAATTCGCCAAGCTGATCGGCGAGCGGATCCACCTGATCCCGGTCCATGACGGACAGACGGTCAACATCATGGGCTATGACATGACCTTTTTTGATATCCATTCCACCAAAGCCAAGCAGTTCGGCTTCACCACCACCCTGGAGAACGGAAAGAAGCTGACCTGTGCCGGAGACGAGCCCTACAATCCTCTCTGCGCCCCCTACGCAGAAGGAAGCGACTGGCTCCTCCACGAAGCGTTCTGCCTGTATGCCGACCGGGAGAAGTACAAGCCCTACGAGAAGCATCACAGCACGGTCATGGACGCCTGCAAGCTGGCCGAGGAGCTTCAGATCCCCAATCTGGTCCTGTGGCACACGGAGGACAAGACCGGCGGCCGCCGCAAAGAACTGTATACCAAGGAAGGCCAGGAGTTCTACCACGGGAACTTATATGTCCCGGAGGATGAGGAGATCCTGGAGCTGTAAACACAAAGAGGAGCACCGCCGGTCACACATCCCGCGATGCTCCTCCTTTTATCACAATACTCCCTCTCAAACTCTGCTGAAGAGTTTCTGTTACAGATTTCTTCCCAGCGCCACGGTCTCATAGGGCCGCAGGCGCATCCGGCCGTCGGCGTTCCCTTCCGCCTGGCCGTCTTCATAGTTCCCCAGCACCAACTTCCAGCCGGTCCCTTCCGGCGCTCCTACTTCTGTCTCCCCGCCGGTCAGGTTATTCCAGACGATCAGCTCCTGATCGTCTAAGGTCCGCCGGTACGCCAGCACATCGGCGTTCTCCGCCTCGATCATGGCGATATCCCCTCGCGCGATCACCGGAAGCTCCTTCCGCAGAGCTACCAGCTTCTTATAGAAGGACAGGATCGACGTCTCGTCTCCCAGCTGCTTCTCCACCGTGATCTCCTGGCTGGTATCGCCCATGGGGATCCAGGGCTCGCTCTGGGAGAACCCGGCATTGGCCTGGCCGTCCCACTGCATCGGCGTGCGGCCATCGTCCCGGGACCGGGCCGCTAAGATCTCCAGCGTCTCCTCCTGGCTCTTTCCCTGCTCCATCAGGATCCGGTAATAGTTGATGCTCTCCACATCCCGGTATTTCTCAATGGACTGGTAATGGGGATTCTGCATGCCGATCTCCTCACCCTGGTAGATGTAGGGCGTTCCCCGCATCAGGTGGATGGAGGCCGCCAGCATCTTCGCCGACTCCTTCCAATACGTCTTCTCGTCTCCCAGCCGGGACACGATCCGGGGCTGGTCATGGTTGCACCAGAACAGGGCGTTCCAGCCGTGTCCGGCCTGCATGCCCTCCTGCCAGGTCTTGAAGAGGCCCTTTAAGGCCATCCGGTCCGGCTCCATCAGCTCCCATTTCTGACCGTCCTTGTAATCCACCTTCAGATGGTGGAAGCTAAAGCACATGGACAGCTCTTTCTCCGCCGGGTTGGAATAGCGGACACAGTTCTCCAGAGAGGTGGAAGACATCTCCCCTACGGTGATCATATCGGCGATCCCCGTATCCGCCACCAGCTCCTTCAGGAACTCATGGACATGCCGCCCGTCGGTGTAGAAGCGGCGTCCGTCTCCCTCATAGTCGTTCTCGAACACCTCCGGCTTGGAGATCAGGTTCACCACGTCAAAGCGGAACCCCTGGATCCCTTTCTCCTTCCAGAACCGGATCACCTGCTTTAACTCCTCCCGCACTGCGGGATTCTCCCAGTTTAAGTCCGCCTGGGTCACGTCAAACAAATGCAGGTACCATTTCTTTAAAGAAGGCACATACTCCCAGGCCGGGCCGCCGAACTTGGATACCCAGTTGGTCGGGGGCTGATCCGGCTCTCCATCCCGGAACATGTAGTAGTCCTGGTATTTTTTCTCCCCTGCCAGGGCTTTCTGGAACCATACATGCTCCGTGGAGGTGTGGTTGAACACCATGTCAAACATCAGTCCGATCCCGCGCTTCCTGCCCTCGGCGATCAGCTCCTCCACATCTTCCATCGTTCCGTACATCGGGTTCACGCTGCAGTAATCCGCCACGTCGTACCCATTGTCCCTCTGCGGCGACGGAAAGATCGGCGTCAGCCACAGATAATCCACGCCCAGGTCTTTTAAGTAGTCCAGACGGCGGATGATCCCCTTCAGATCTCCGATGCCGTCCCCGTTGGAGTCCTGAAAGGACTTGGGATAAATCTGATAAATGACTTTTTCACTGAAATCTGCCATGACAATCTCCTCTTTTCTCCGGCGGCGCCCCGGCTCCCCTCCTGGCGCGCCGCCCGTCCATTTCCCTTTCGGATCTCTATCCTGCGGCAAACCATCCGCCGCCATTAAAACTCTGCTACGATATCCTCGTTGGCCTTTACGTCCATTCCGGTATGGAACTGGATGTTCTCCGCCTTGCCCGGATTGGTGATCACGCAGATCGTCATATCCGGATGTCCGGCTGCCTTGATCTTCTCCCGGCTAAACCGTACCAGCGGCGTGCCTGCGGTGACCTTCTGTCCCTGCTCCACCAGGTACTCAAAGCCGTCGCCCTTCATATCCACCGTATCGATACCGATGTGGAGGATCAGCTCCATCCCATCCTCGGTCTGCAGCCCTACCGCATGGCGGGAATCCTCCATCAGGGCCGCTACAGTTGCGTCCATCGGCGCATACAGCACTTCATCCTCGGGAACGATCGCCAGACCGTCGCCCATGATCCCTGCGGAGAACACGCCGTCATTGACCTCTGCCAGGGGGATCGCCTTACCGGTCAGGTATGCCTTCAGCTGGCCGCCTGCGCCGGCATTTCCAGCCTGGTCTGCGCCTGCCTTTTCAAAATGGTCCTTCAGACCTGCGGATGCGCCTGCCGCACCGGCTCCCGCGCTCTCCGCCATAACCCTTACGGTGTCTGCGGCCACGCTGCCTACGGTCATGCCAGTGCCTGCGTCTGCCAGCACCAGGCCCCGCTCAGAGCCGCTTAACTTCTTCTGTCCTACCACAACGGTCAGCACGAACGGCACAACGATGGCGATCAGCATGCTGAGGGCGAAGCTTCCCATGAACTCCGGCTTGATGGACAGGATGCCCGGCAGACCGCCTACGCCGATGGCGTTAGCCGTGGTCCCGGTAGCCACGCAGACGATAGCTGCGCAGGCGGAACCGATCATACCGCATACGAACGGGAATCCGTGCTTTAAGTTTACGCCGAAGATGGCCGGCTCAGTAACGCCCAGGTAGCAGGAAATACCTGCCGGGACGTTGACCTCCTGCGCCTCTGCGTTGCGCTTCTGAAGGAAGATCATGCCAAGGACCGCGGAACCCTGGGCGATATTGGACAGGGCGATCATCGGCCACAGCATCGTTCCTTTGTAATCGGCGATCAGCTGTAAGTCGATCGCGTTAGACATATGATGCAGTCCTGTGATGACCAGGGGCGCATATACCAGGCCGAACACCGCGCCGAATACCACCTTGGCCGGTCCGGTGATCCCTGCGTATACCACAGAGGAGATCGCGGAACCGATGGTCCAGCCGATCGGGCCCAGTACAAAGTGTGCTGCAATCACAGCCAGCACCAGGCTGCAGAACGGCACAACGATCATGGATACCACCTGCGGGGTGATCTTCCGGAAGAATTTCTCTAAGTATACCAGGGTAAATGCCGCCAGGATCGCCGGAAGCACCTGCGCCTGATAACCGATCATGTTCACCTGGAAAAATCCGAAATCCCATACCGGGATATCTGCCGCCGCCGTGCTTGCTACAGAGTAAGCGTTCAGCAGCTGTCCGGATACCAGGGTAAGACCCAGGACGATGCCCAGCATCTGGGTAGTGCCCATCTTCTTGGTCACCGACCAGCAGATACCAACCGGCAGCATGTGGAACACCGCTTCGCCGATCAGCCACAGGAAGCTGTCGATCCCGGACCAGAACTGGCTGATGTCGCACAGGGTCTTAGTGCCGTTCTCAAAGAGATACATACTGTCGATACAGTTCCGGAAGCCCAGGATCAGACCGCCGGTGATGATCGCCGGGATCAGAGGCGCGAAGATCTCCGCCAACGCGGTGATCGCCCGCTGCAGCGCGCTCTGGTTCTGCTTGGCCGCCTGCTTCACCGCGTCCTTGGACACGCCTTCCACGCCGGCCACCTTCACGAAATCATTGTAAAAATCTGCTACCGTGTTGCCGATGATCACCTGGAACTGACCAGACTGGGTAAAGCTCCCCTTTACCACCTTCATGGCCTCGATCCCCTTGATATCAGCCTTGCCCGGGTCTGCCAGCACGAACCGCATCCGCGTCATACAGTGCGAAACTGCCGAGATATTCTCCCGGCCTCCGATCAGACCCAGAAGTTCTTTTGCGTCTTCTGTGTACTTTCCCATAAAACATGCCCTCCTGTTACATTAAATTTTCCCTTATTCCCCTCGTCGGTTCCCTCTTGTTTAACCTTCTTGTTTAAACAAGTTTTTCTGTATTTTTGTTATACCATACTTGTTTAAACATGTCAACTCTTAATTTTCTAATTTGTTTAAACAAGTTTCCGTTATTTCCTTGACATTCCCAGCCCTTTCCATATAATAGGAAGTAGCGATCCAGGAGCGTGCCTCCGGCCCGCTTGCGCCGTGATCCATATGATGTTGACAGAGGGACTCAAACTATGCCAAAGAGCAAATATCAAACCATCTACAAAGATTTAAAGGAAAAGATCGAGACCGGGATCTTCCCCCGTCAGGAGCTGCTCCCTTCGGAGAATACCCTGATCCAGGATTACGATTGCTCCCGCAACACCGTCCGCCGGGCCATCTCCCATCTGGCCAGCGACGGGTACGTCCAGGCCCGCCAGGGGAAGGGCGTGCGGAACATCTACCAGCCGGTGGAGCAGGCTTCCTTCACCCTGGGCGAGATCGAAAGCTTCCGGGAATCTGCCCGGCGGAACAAGCAGGTCTCCAAGACTAAGGTCGTGCTGTTCACAGAGCTGATCGCCGACACGGCCCTGGCCCGGCGTACCGGATTCCCCGAGGGGACTCCGGTCCTGTACCTGCAGCGCCTCCATTACCTGGACGGCAAAGCCCTGATCCTGAACCACAACTATTTCCGGAAGGACCAGGTGCCCGGACTGACGCCGGAGATCGGGGAACAGTCCATCTACCGCTATCTGGAGGAGGACCTTCACATGGTCATCGTCAACAGCCGGCGGATCATGACCGTAGAAAAGATCACTCAGATCGATGAAAAATACCTGGAGCTCAACGCGGAGGACTACAACTGCCTGGCCGTGGTCACCAGCTCCACCTACAACAGCGACGGGATCATGTTCGAGTTCACCCAGTCCCGCCACCGCCCGGATTACTTCCGGTTCCAGGACAATGCCGTCCGCCACGGCGCCGGGATCTCCGCCATGTGACCCGGCCCGCGTCCCGCTGTGCACCCGTCACATGGCATCCGCGTGTCCCGCCGTGTATCCCGCTGTGTGTCCCGCCGTGTGTCCCGCCGCATATCCCGCCGATGCCCTACCGGATGCCTCACCGGACACCCCGGGTTCTATTCCCGTTTTCCGCGCATAAAATAAAAGCAGGTTCTGCCGGACAGAGCGCGCTCTGCCGAAAGGAACACTGCTTTTTTATTGCTGTGAAAAGGGGGATTGGCAAATGCCGCGCAACCTTGGTTTCTGGATCCATCGCAGTATCCTGGCCGCTGAAGCCTTATGTCTGGGGGCCCTGCTCCTCCCCCTTCCTCAAAACCCATTCTCCCTGCCCCGGCTGGTGATGGAGGCCGTCTCCAGCCAGTCCGACGCCAGCCAGTCTGGTACCGGCCGCTCCGATACCGGTCAGTCCGATACCGGCCAAGCCGGCTCTTATATCAAATGGGTGGATTTTGACGTGTCCTCTCAGGCCATGGGCCAGGCCCTTCGCTATGATGTGGACAGCTATGACAGCGAATGCCATCTGGACTGGATCTCTCTGCTGGCGTATCTGGGAGCCCGCTACGGCGGCGATTTCTCCCGCTATAAGGCCAGCGACATGGACCGCCTGGCAGAGCAGCTGCAGCAGGGCGCTTCCATGGAAGAGCTGACCAAGGACCTGACCTATTATCCCTACTACCTGGAAGCCTACGGGGCAGTCCTGGGCGGTATGGTCGGCAATTACGATATCCAGATCCCGGACCAGGCTACCGGAGAACCGGTCTGGGCCGGCCGCTATGGCTTAAAAGCCTTTTCTCCCATCGCTAAGACCTTTCCCTACCAGGATTACGACGACTTCGGCGTATCCAGGAGCTACGGCTATAAACGCCAGCATCTGGGCCATGATCTGATGGGGCAGGTAGGCACGCCGGTCATCGCCGTGGAATCCGGCTACGTGGAAGCCATCGGCTGGAACCAGTACGGCGGCTGGCGCCTGGGCATCCGAAGCTTTGACAAAACGCGGTATTACTACTATGCTCATCTGAGCAAGAACTATCCCTACCACAGATCCCTCCAGGAGGGCAGCGTCGTCCAGGCCGGGGATGTGATCGGCTACTTAGGCCGCACCGGCTACAGCGCCACCGAGAACACCAACAACATCGACACGCCCCACCTGCATTTCGGGCTCCAGCTGATCTTCGACGAGTCCCAGAAGGACAGCAGCAACGAGATCTGGATCGACTGCTACGAGCTGACCAAGTTCTTGACCATGAACCGCTCCGAGACTGTCCGGGATCCGGAGACAAAAGAATACTACCGTCTCTGGCAAATGAAAGACCCCGCCGTTCCCGGCGGGGCCCCTGAGCAGAGGATCAACGCGATACCAGAGCCGGGATCTGACTCTGTCCCGGAATCCGGCTCTCTCCCTGGATCCGGCTCTTCCCCCGGATCCGCATCTGACTCTGCATCTTGATCTCTGATCTTCCGACGGTCTGCCTAATCACTCTTCAGGCTGCCGTCAAATGTTACCTGATAGCCGTCCGGCGTGGTGGTGTTCACCAGCATCTCGCCGGAATCTGACAGGTAGTACCACTTATCGTTCCACTGTACCCAGCCGGTCTTCATGTAGCCGTCTTCTCCGAAGAAATACCACTTGCCGCCGTACTCCAGCCACATGTTCGTCGCGTAGCTGCCATCCGGCTGCATGTACCAGTAGCCCTTCTCATCCGACTTCCACTCGCCGATCTCGGGACGGTCCGGAACATCTCCGCTGCGGATCGCCGCAGCCTGCTCTGAGGTCAGGTTGATGGGATCGGATTCCACCCACTCCCCCTTCTTATCCGCGTTCAGCGCATTGACCGGGCGCACCTTTACCTGATAGCTGGCCGGCTTAGTCATCACGTTCTGGAAATTGTAGTAGTTGTCCGTGGTAGACAGCATGGAAACCCCCACACCGTTCCCATTCTTATACAGGCGCACTTCGTAGCTGCCTGCCCCTTCCACCGGATCCCAGACAGCAAAGCCAGTATCGGTCAGAGTAACCGTTCCCAGGTCGGAAACGTGCTCCGCCAGCGGCGGAAGCTTCACCACCAGCTTCAGGATCTCCGAAGACTCCTGCTTACTGGCTTTCACATACGTCGCCCCGGTCAGCTTCACCGCCGTGGCCTTCGTAAGGGAAAAATAGTAGCCGTCCTCCGCCCGGAAATACATGGCGATCTGGGGAACGTCCTCTCTGGTCCACTCAAATCCCACATTCTCGATCTCATAATAGTCAAAGGAGTAGTTGCCTCCCCGGGTCTCTACCTCGATCTCCTCTTCCCCAAAACGTGCGCCCGGCTGGATATTCGATTCTACCGTGATGTTCACCGTCGCGATCTTCTTCCTGGTGGCTCCGAATGCCGGAACCGCCAGCGACGCCGCCAGCAGCATGGACATCATCAGCAGTCCGGCCGCTTTCTTACTGATCCTCATGGTCCATCCTCCTCTTTTCCTTTTTTCATTCCTCTTCCGTGTCTGCGCGCGGAGCGCATTCCCGGATATTTTCTCTGTTACCACTTTATTACAATGGGCCGGACCTGTCAATATGAAAACCGAATTCGTAAGTTTCCTTCAGAAATTGTAAGAAACGTTTTGGAGGATCCCTGCGGAACACACGCTCTGGAACCATTCCCTCCTTTGTCCTACGTCTGAAATTCCAGGATCTCTTTTCCCAGCTTCTGAAGGGAAGCGCCTTCCGTCTGACTGTTTTCCGCATCTATGTCCACCAGCTTCAGCGCCTGTACCGGGCACGCTCTGACGCAGGCAGGCTCCATACCGTTTTTCACCCGCACCGCGCATCCGTCGCACTTCTGCATCTTCCCTTCCTCGCCAAAGGACGGGATCCCAAAAGGACAGGCCATGGCGCAGCTATGGCAGCCAATGCAGTTAGTGTTATCAAAAACCGTTAGGTTCGTCTCCTTATCCTTGGAAATACAGGCGCTGGGACACGCCAGCACACAGGGAGCGTCCGTACAGTGCATGCAGGCAATGGAGATATGGATAAATTTCCTGCCCGTCCCTCCCGTTTTATTTTCCCAGTCAAATACCGTCCGGAACGGCCGGATGCCTCGCTCCACATCAATATCATTCTGATCCATGCAGGCGATCGCGCAGGCTCCGCATGAGGTACATTTTTTTAAATCCAGATCAAGAGTCAGCTTCATCTGTCGATCCCTCCTTTCTTATCCCGCACCTGGAAGAGCGGTATGCCGGGAACCCGGAATACGGGTCCAGATGGTCCCCGTTCAAAAGCCCGTTCACATTGGCCTCACGGTATCCGTGATACATGTGCACCATACCCGGAAGCACCCTCGCCGTAGGATGCGCCTTTACATGGATGCTGCCTCTGTCTGTAAAAATCTCGATCGGATCCCCGTCGCAGATCCCCAGCTTTGCCGCGTCCTCCTCCGCGATATCAGCGGTGGGATAAGGCCGCAGGCTCCTCACCCAGGGTACCTCATGGAGCCGGGAATGAATGGCATTGGGGATCCTCGCTCCTGCGCACAGTGTAAAGGGATATAAGGCTTCCCCTGCCTGGCTTAACGGCTCCCGGTAGGTAGGCAGGGAATCCAGCCCCCACTCCGGATGTTCTTTTATCAGGCAGGAGTCCAGTTCAAATTTTCCGCTCTTTGTGCAAAGCCCCTGGCGCACATATCCGCCTGCTTTATACGGAGTCCGCTCTGGGACCAGCGTGGGCAGGGGGTTGGCCTTTAATTCCTCCACGGTCACGGACAGGTCCTGGATCATATAGCGGATGCTGTCCTCGTAGCCGCTCTTTAACAGATCGTCCTCCAAGCCCATGACGCCTGCCAGCTCACAGAGGATCTGAGCGTCGCTTTTTGCTTCCCCCAAGGGTTCGATCACAGGGTTTGTATAAACGGCGTAGCCGCCGGGATACGTCTTGAACTCCCCTCTTTCAAAGGAGGAACAGGCTGGGAGCACAATATCTGCATATTTCGCCGCATCCGTCAAAAACAGATCGGTGTCCACAAAGAAATCCAGCTTCTCCAGGGCCTTTACCACCTGCTCTGTATCCGGGAGCATCCGCAGGTTCAATCCCAGCGCAAACAGGGCGCGGATGGGATATGGCTTCTCCTCCAGGATCTGCCGCGCCATATCCGTCGCCTGGGCCTCTCCCTCCAGCGCATACCAAAGAGGAAAGCGCTCCGCCCCCACCGGCTTTTTGGCGCCAGCGGGCCTTACAGCTTCTAAAAATTCCTTTTCCCGTGTCAAAAAACCGGAGCATTGATGGATATAGGTGTGATCCGCAGGCTGCTGCCCTCCCACCCGGTCATAATTTCCGGTGATGGCAGACAGCGCCATGATAGCCCGGTAATTCTGCATTCCATTTCTGTGGTGGGCCAGAGGCGCGCTGGATTCATTGATGGCCATGGGGCCGCATTCGTGGATCATCCGGCATGCCTCCACAGCCTGCTCATACGGCACGCCTGTCAGAGCCTCCAGATTGCCCTCATGGAAGCCCGCGGCATATCGGGCAAAAGCGTCAAAGCCGTGTACGTAACGGTCAATATACTCCTTGTCGATCCATCCGTTCTGGATCAGGATATTCGCCATGCCCAGGGCCAGCGCCCCGTCTGTACCGCCCCGCGGGCGCAGATGGATATCAGCCAGCTTTTCCACAGCCGGCGTCACGCGGGGATCGACAATAATAAACTTTACGCCCCTCTTTTTGGCCTCGTCCGCCTTTTTCCCGCCGAGATAACGGGAATGATAGGGATTAAAGGCCCATCCCAAGAACACTCCGCAATGGGCCATATCCCCTTTTGCCGGTTTGCCTGTAGCGATCTCCCAGGCCATGAGGCCGGAGGTATAGCAGGTGCTGGATTCCGTGGCATAATTTTCTGTGCCGAAGGAAAAAGCAAACCGATGCAGCCAGGGACGGAACCACTTTGTATAGCCGCCGAAAAACAGGACTCTGTCTGCCCCCTCTTTTTCTTTCCAGCCAAGCAAACGCTCTGCGCAGATCTTGTACGCCTCGTCCCAGGTGATCGGCTCAAAGTTTCCCTCCCCCCGTTTTCCGATCCGCTTTAAGGGGGTGCGGATCCGGTCTTTCCGATAGATGTACTGTCGGTTGGAAAGGCCCTTGGTGCACAAAAGCCCGTCATTCATGGGATGTCCCTTGGTCCCCTCGATCTTGATCACCGTTCCATCCTTAACGTATGCGTCAACGCCGCAGTGAAAGGATGGACTGCATATATCGCAGATCGTATGCTTAATCGTGATCCCTGTCTCCTCACAGGGGATCTTGGCCTTCAATAACTGATCAATCCGTTCCACTGACCGCTTCCTCCAATCTGTCTATAAATCTCCCATCCATTCCAGCCTGGACCAGCATCCCCTTCTGGAATACTGTCAGTTCATTTCCGCCGCCCCTTAAAAGGCGCAGCATATAATTCTTGATGATCCCGCTGATGCGGTAACTGTCCAGGATATTGACCCCCACGATCCGCCGCCCTTGGCAGACGGCCTTGATGTAGAGCCCGCTTTCCAGGCTGCCGCTTTCCAACGTCTGTCCCTGGATACGGTTATCCCCGAAGCCTACAAAATCCATATCCATAAAATGGGTGATATTATGCAGGATATTGCCGTCAAACTTCTTCTGTCCTCCGGACATGGAATTTCCCGCTGTAAGCCCCTGGTAATTGGCGTTCGCCCACAGCCCGATGATCTGCGTCTCATTGCTCTCCAGGTTATTTCCCTCGCAGCAGTCCCCTGCCGCAAAGATCCCCGGGACCGATGTCTCCATATGGGGGTCCACGATGACCGCTTTCCCGGTCTTGATCTCCTCTGGGCGGAGGAACCCTATGTTGGCCCTGGTCCCGATGCAGAGCACAACTATATCCGCAGGGATCTCCTCCCCTTGGGTCATCACCGCCATCCTCCCGTCAGGCCCATCCAGGACCCGGGCAACGGTATTCTGAAAGAGCAGGCGCACGCCTCTGGCCTGCAGCCGCCGCTCGATCTCATGGGCTACATTCTCATAGGCTGCAGTGGGGAACATGTACGGCGCCAGATCTGCAAGGACCGTCTGGATGTCCTGGTCTGCCAGCAGCTCCACGACCTTGATCCCTACCATGGACGCGCCCACTACCACCGCGCTCTTTACATTTTTTTCTGCCAGCCTTTTTTTCAGGCGGAGGGCGTCCTGGCAGGTCCGCATCAGGAAGCAATCCTTCCCGTCAAGCCCCTCGATCCTGGGAGCAATGGCGGAGGCTCCGGCGGAAATCAATATCTTCCCATAAGGGCCCCAGATCCCCTCCGCTGTTTTGATCATGTGCTCCTTTGCCCGCAGCTCTACAACCGGCTGGCTCACCATGCGGATATCCAGCTCCCTTTTGATCTCCTCCAGACTGCCAAAGGGGAACATGGCCTCATAGGACAATTTCCCGCTGGCATAGTAGGTGGTAAGCATAGGATTATAAGGGGCTTCCCCTGTGTTGGAAAACACATCGATCTTCCCCTCCTTATCCGCCTCCCGGATCGCTCTGGCCGCGTGATAACCCGCCGTGCCGAATCCAATAATTGCATATGACTCCATAAAAACCTCGTTCCTTTACTGTCTCAAAAACCACTGCGGAGGGTTCCGCAGCGGTTTTTTCCTTTTCAAAACTATGTAATTATCCGAAACCCAGCTTTGGCCGCAGGCCCGGTCTGTCAAAAATACCCGCTCTTATTTCTGTGCGGCCTTCTCGATCACCTTTTTCTCTCTCACGTTCGCATAGAGGATGCAGAGGACCGCAAACACAGCAAGGCTGATCCATGTAGGCATGTTCAAGTCTTTTAAGTTCAGCCATCCGGTGGCCAGGAGCAGGATCACTGACACAACGGACAATGCCTTTAACGCTGGTTCGGACACCTTAAAGCTCGCTCATACGCCTCCGGTTTCTTTTTTACAAAAAAGAATGCAGCGCTGACAGGAAGCACATTGCAGATGACCGTAAGACCGACTCCCAGGGAAGAGATGAAGGACACATCCATGCCCGTGAGGATCGGGACCGCGCCGATGATGAAGAAGAGGATCAGCAGCTTATAGGGCACGCCCTTTTTGTTCTCATCCGCCATGCTCTCCGGGATCCATCCTTCCTTTGCAGCCACATAAAGGCCTTTGGTAATCCAGGAAAGGGTTCCGTTCAGGGTCGTCGCCAGGGCAAAGAGCGCTCCGCCGATAACGAAAAACAGGTAAACGGGCCGCGGGAAGATCGCTTCCGCGGATACTACCAGTGTCTTGCCTGCAACCTGATCGATAGGAAGAACACCTGCCGCCACAACGCCCATGAACGCATAGAACACTGCGACAATGCCAGTGGACAGGAACATAGACCGGGGAATATTCTTCCCGGGATTTTCAATTTCTCCTCCCAGCTCCGCAATGAACTTCGCACCGCCCATAGGGAAATAAAGAAGAGCAGAAGCCGTCAGGAAATTGATAAAACCATTGGGCATAATGGCTCCGGGCTCAAAGAAAGAGCCATAATCAACCCGCGGAAGACCAAACACGATATACACGCCCAGCGCAAGCAGAAGGATAGCGACCATCGCCGTCTGGAGCTTAGCAGCAGTTTTACGCCAGCCATGTTAAATGCCGTACAGATCACTAACAGGGCCATGGCAGCGGCCGTCCGGTTGACGCCGGGTACCACGGCGATCAGATAATCCGCAAAGCCTAGTGCAAATGTTGATATCAGGCATTGGGATACGGCAAACATCACCACATAGACAAACCCGGACTTTCTTCCGATCAGCTCCCGCACATACACATAGTTTCCGCCAGTTCCCGGCATCCCGGCTCCCAATACGGCCAGGGGTACCATGGTTATCATGATGATCCCTGCGGCCACGATAAATCCAAGGGGCACGCCCTGACCTGTTTTGGCCAAAGCGATCCCGGTCAGCACCATGATCCCGGAACCAATGATCTGGCCGATACAAAAGCCCATACAATCTTTAAATTTCAGCAGTTCCCCTTTGTTTTCCTTCGTACTACTCATCACTCAGCCTCCTATTCTTTTTTGATACAATTGAGCCACTCCCTCCAGCGCTTTTTCTAAAAGCTCTCTGGCACAGCCAATATTCACTCTGACGAATCCCTTCCCCTCCTCTCCGTATTGGGCGCCTTCACCAAAGCCCACGCCGCACTCCTCCACCAGTGTGCGGTAAAGGTCGTCGCCCAGGCCAAGACAGCTAAGATCGATCCACATCAAGTACGTTCCCTCATGCTTTGTGACCTGTGCCTTCGGCATATGGTTTTTTATGTACTCCGTTACAAAACGGGAATTTCCTTCCAGATATCCTTTTTCTGCTTTAAGCCATTCGGTCCCGTGATCGTAGGCCGCCTTAGCCGCCTCCAGGCCGAAGATATTGGGGCTCATGATCCACGCGCCCCGCAGCTTACCATTGATCTTGTCCCGTATCCCGCTGTCAGGGATCAGCAGGTTTGACGCGATCATCCCGGCAAGGCCAAAGGTTTTTCCAGGAGCCGTATAGACAGAAAGCTTATCATAGATCTCCGGAAATTCCAGGGCGGATATGCAGGTATTTCCAAACAATGCCAGATCTCCATGGATCTCATCCGAGTCCAGATATACGTCGTATTTCCTGCACAGGCGGACGACCTCGCTCATCTCCTCCCGGCTCCACACGCGGCCCGTGGGGTTATGGGGATTGCAGAGGATCAAAAGCTTTACTCCCTTTTTCATCTTTTCTTCCATATCCGCGAAATCCATATGATAGGAATTGTCCCGATGGATCAGCGGAGATCGTACCAGCGTCCGGCCCGTATTCTTCACTATGGCGAAAAAAGGATCATACGCCGGGGTGTGGATCATCACCGGATCTCCCGGCTCTGTCAATGCAAGGATAGAAAAGTACAGCGCCGTAACCACGCCATATGTAGGGCATACCCACTCTGTCTTTACATCCAGGGCATGCTGCCTTCGATACCAGCCCGCCACAGACTCCAGATAATCCTGCATGGCAAAGGTGTAGCCGAATACGCCGTGATCCGCTCTGCGCTGGATGGCTTCCTTCACCTCCACAGGAGCGTGGAAATCTGTGTCGGCGATCCACAGCGGAATAATATCTTTTTCCGTATGGAATTTCCCCTTAGCGCGATCCCATTTAATACTGGATGTACCTCTGCGGTCTACCAGGACATCAAAATCACACATTTTCGTTCCCCCTTATTTTTTCTGTGTTCCCATTGCTTTTCTGATAAAGATATGTTACCATTGTTTGGACCAAAAGTATAATATCAATCCTGTACCGATCTATAACGTTTACTATATGAATCCATTTAAAAGGAGGAACTCTGTATGGATCTGCTGCAGCTCAAATATTTCTGTGAGATCGCCCGGGAGGAGCACATTACGCGGGCAGCGAAAAAGCTCAATATCGCCCAGCCAGCTTTAAGCGCCAGTTTAAACCGTTTAGAAAAGGAACTGGGCGTTTCCCTGTTTGACCGAGTGGGACGCAATGTATGCTTAAACCGCTGCAGCCAGGCCTTTTATGAATATATTTCCCCCGCCCTTCTTCTTATGGAAAACGGTGTCCGGGCTATGGAGGATTTTCGTTCGACAGAGGAAAATGCTCTGGTGCTTGGAGCCATCAGCCAGGGGCCCCAGCAGGAAGCGATCACTGCGTTCCGCAAGCAGAATCCCCGCGTACGGGTCAGTCAGATCACCATTGATCCCCAGGACGCAGAGGCTGAGTTAAGACGGTGCTATTTTGATTTTCTCATCCTTCCTCACTCCCTCTCTCTGCCCAACATG
>DVLJ01000126.1 GCA_018715565.1 Candidatus Ventrimonas merdavium | reverse complement strand
TTTTAAATTAGTAGGCATAATTCATTATACCACGGATTGCGGACTCTTCGGAGTCCGTTTTCTGTTTTTGGACATAAAAACGGAGCCATTGCTCCATAGATGATTTCTCATCTATTTTGCAACGGCCCCTTCTGCTGAATGGAACGGACAAAAATACCCTGGCTCATACCGAGCCAGGGCATCCTTCTTTTCATCTTATCCAGAGATGAGCTGCAGCTTACAGCAGGGTCTTGATATACTCCGCGATCTCCTCATTCTGGCAGTTCTCGAAGAACAGCTCCTTGAAGTGTTCGCCGGCAAAAGCGCCTTTCACCAGCTCCTGATCGATGCCCTGCAGGCACTCGATGATCGGGCGCAGGGTCACGGCGCGGACGCCGTCCAGGATCTTCTTATTCCGCTGCTCCGGAACCACGCGCTCCTTGGGATAGCCCTGGCCGTGGCCGAAGCCGAACAGCTTCTCAAAGATGTATTCCAGGTTCAGCTCGCCGCCCCAGCCGAAGCCCTTGGCAAAGGGAAGGGCGATGGCGTTGCCGTCGTTGACATGGGCGAAGGTATAAGCGTCTACCGGGTCCTCTACGTGGCCGCAGAGCACGCCTGGGAAGCTGTTCATCGCCAGCATGGCGCCTTCGCCGGTGCCGCATCCGGTGATAACATAGTCTGCCGCGCCGCTGTTCAGCAGAACAGCGCCCAGGATGCCAACCTGTACGTAGGTCAGCTGAGCGGCGTCGTCAGCGGTGTACATGCCGTAGTTATGTACGGTGTGGCCCATGGGCTCTACCACCTTCTTCAAAGAGGAAACGATCAGGTCGTTCTTTGCGGCCTGGCTGTTTTCATTGATCACTGCAATCTTCATAATGATTCTCCTTCCGATCTTGTATCGCATTGACGCGTATCAGTGCGCCCTCATTCATTATACCCGTAAATATCTGGAACCGCAAGACCAGGTTTTCCAGCACCCATCCTACCGGTTCTCCCACACGATCTTCCCGCCGCAGATGGTATAGCGCACCACGCCGTGCAGGGTCTCCCCGATGAAGGGAGAGTTGGAGGACTTGGACTGGAAGTGCTCCACCGTCCAGGAAGCCTCCGGGTCAAAAATCACCAGATCCGCGTCAGCGCCGGCGCCCAGCCAGCCTTTTGTCCCTTCCAGATGGTACAGGATCGCCGGATTGAGGCTCATCTTTTCCAGCAGCTGGACCATGGACAGGTGACCGGCCCGGACTAAATGGGTCACGCCCAGGGAGAGGGCAGTCTCCAGACCGATGATGCCGCTGTGGGTCTGGGTCAGGGGACGGGACTTCTCCTCCGCGCTGTGGGGCGCGTGGTCTGTGGCAATGATGTCGATCACGCCTTCCCTTAAGCCACGGAGGATCTCCTGCCGGTCTGCGGCAGTCCGAAGGGGCGGGTTCATCTTGGCCAGGGAGCCGTGCGTTAAGACCGCGGTCTCATCCAAGGTGAAATGATGGGGCGTCACCTCCGCCATCACATGGGCGCCCATCTGCTTGGCCAGCTCCACCATCCGAACCGAATTGCCGGAGCTGATGTGCTGGATGTCGATCACCGCCCCGGTGTGCAGCGCCAGCATGCAGTCCCGGGCTACCAGCACGTCCTCTGCCGCGGCGGGAGAGCCGCCGATGCCAAGCTGGGCAGACACCGCCCCCTGGTTGATGCCGTTGTTGGCGATCAGGGACGGATCCTCCTCGTGGAAGCTTAAGGGGACATTCAGCCGCACCGCCTCCTCCATGGCCTGCTTCACCAGAGCCGCGTTCTTTAACGGCATCCCGTCGTCCGTAAAGCCGGCGGCGCCATGGGCTTTCAAAAGCTCCATATCCGTCAGCTGCTCCCCCTTCATACCAACGGTGATGTTGGCGGCGGTCAGCACATGGATGCCGGTCTTTTTCCCTTCGCTGAGGACATATTCCAGAGTCTCCACATTGTCCACCGGGGGCTTGGTGTTCGCCATGCAGATCACGGTGGTAAAGCCGCCTGCCGCCGCCGCCCGCGCTCCGGTCTGGATGTCCTCCTTGTACGTAAAGCCCGGATCCCGGAAATGGACATGGACGTCGATCAGCCCCGGGGCCACCGCCAGTCCGGAAGCGTCCAGGACAGAAATCTCCTCTCCCCTGTTCCCGGCCTCTGCCAACCAGGGCTCCGCTCCGCCTGCGGATACCTCCGCGATCGTTCCGTCTTTTACCAGCACATCCATCACCGCGTCTGTGCCGCTTTTCGGGTCTATCACCCGTCCGCCTTTGATGATCAGCATATCTTGTTCTCCTTTTTTCTATTAAGATGCGCCCGAAAGGGGCGCGGTCTGCAGCTGGTTACCAGTCCTGTTTGCGGGTCAGCCTTCCTGCCGCGGCTTCCTTCTCGCCGCCCGGAACCATCTCTGGGGAAGCTCCAGGACCAGGACGATGCCCAGGACGATGGCCACGACCATCTTAAATGCCTCAAATCCGGTGTCCATGGCCAGCTCCAGCTCCCCGTTCACCGCATAGTATGTGGCCCAGTAGATGCCCCGGCCGGGGACCAGGGGGATCATGGCCGAGGTCAGGAAGATGGTGGCCGGGCACTGCTCCCTGACCGCATACCAGCGGGACAGCAGGACCACCAGGATGGTAGCGGCCAGGGTAGCCAGGGTGGGGGCCGCTGTCATCTCCAGGATCAGGTAGGCGGTCCAGCCGACCGCGCCGATCAGCCCGCAGTAGGGAAAGCACCGGGCGGGGGCGCCAAAGAGCAGGGAAAATCCCACAGATGCGATGCCCGACGCCAGGGCCTGGAGGAGCAGAGGGATGACAAGGCTCATAAGCGCACCCCTCCTCCCAGATAGTTCCACAGGGCGATCAGAACGCCCATGCCCAGCGCCGCCGAGAAAAATACCAGGATCGCGTCCAGGATCCGGACAGAGCCTGCGATATAGTCCCCGTCGGCGATATCTCGGATGCCGTTGGTAAAGGCGATCCCTGGCACCATGAGGATGATGTCCGCCATCAGCATGGCCGGGAGGCTGATCCCCAGCCCGGTCTGGCAGCAGAGCAGGCAGAGGAGCGTGACCCCGGCCCCGCCCAGCAGGTGACAGACGATCTTAGAAAAGCGGGGCTTGCCTAAGAGCATCAGATACACCTGCAGCAGAGCGCCGATGACCATGGCGCACAGCATATCCCGGATCCCGCCTCCGAACATAAAGCAGAAGCAGGCGCCGGAAATGGCGGAGGCAGTGGTCTGGATCCGTCTGGAAAATCCCGGCATGTGTTCGATGCGGGTTAATTCCGCCTCCGCCTCCTCCAGGGTGTAGGCGCCGGACTCGATCCGCCGGGACAGCTGGTTGACCTCCGCCACCCGGCTTAGGTTCGCCGCGTTCACCGGGATGACCTGGACCCGGGCAAACTGGGTCTCCGTTTCATTGCCGCAGGTCAGGAAAATGCCGTTGCTGAGCACAAAGGCATTGGCAGATTTCAGGCCGAAATGGCGGCAGATCCGGTCAATGGTCTCTTCTACGCGGAAGATCTCTGCGCCGTTCTCTAAGAGGATCCGGCCTGCGTTCATCGCCAGCAGCAGGATCTCCCGCTCCCTTCTCGTCTGTTCCATGGCGGTCATACCTCGAATACGTCGCCGGGCTTTTCAATGTCCGCGATCCGGTCCCGGTAGGCCTCGGAGCAGGGCAGGGCCTTCAGCTTCCCGATCAGGCTGTAGTCCTCCCACAGGTGCATGGGGAATACCATCCCGGCTCCCACGGCGGTCATGAACTCATCCAGCCCCAGGCAGAACTTGTCCTCCAGCCGGCCGTCCAAAGGCACCATGGCCGCGTCCGGCACAAAGCCCTGGCTGTGGATGCGTTCCAGCTCCCGCAGATAATCCGTGTGCATCTTCTGGTTCCACTCCGGGGCCTCCCCGTTCCAATGCCAGTCGTTCAAGTCCCCGGCGTGATAAATGGTCCTGCCCTCGGTCTCGATCATAAAAGCCACGCCCTCATCGGTGGAGCGGAAGGCGGTGATGCAGATGCCGCCGCCCTTGTTCAAGCGGAGCACCTTGCCCGGATCCACGAACCGGGTCTGGCCAAAGCGGGCTTCCGGCACCTGGTTCTCCCAGATATCATCGGAGAGGACATAGGTCACATCCGGATGCCGGTCTGCCAGAGCAAAGATGGCCGGATCGAAATGATCCCCGTGACGGTGGCTGGCAAACACGATCAGAGCCTTGTCCCGGGACAGCTCAGGCAGGGTCCCTCCGGCATAGTCAAAGAGCAGAAGGGCCTGGCCGGTCTCCGCCAGGAAACCGCTGTGATGAATGTATGTGATACGCATGAAAGGTCTCCTTTCTATGACAAATGGTTCCAACTCATCCATTTTGTAGCATACCACAAAAACAGGAGAAATAACAGGGGAAACGGGAGAAAAGATCGGGAGAAAAAAGGACCTTAAAAGGAAGCGCCCGCTCCCTGTCAAGGTCCCTGTGAGGGTGTGATCTGCAGCTTAATCGGCGCTGTCGCCGGTCTTCATGTAGAAACTGATCAGATAAAGTCCGGACAGTCCTACAAGCGCGTAAATGATCCGGGACAGCCAGGACATGCTCCCGAACAGGGAAGCCACCAGGTTGTAGTGAAAAAAGCCGATCAGCCCCCAGTTTACCGCCCCGATGATGGCGATGGTCAGTGCTGTGTAATCCAAAATGCTGTTTCTCATGGCACTACCTCCTTTACATCCGGTAGTATGCGCCAGGAAAGGAAACTTATACATATCTGCCAGATTTCACTTCTCAATAGATTTTTTCCGAAATGTGTGGTATACTCACTGACAGAAGGCAGGGCCGGAGGAAATGGAGGGGTCCTGTGCAAGAGAAGGCCCGGGGATCCGGGGACACTGTGCTCAGGGAGGATGAGATCATGGCAAAATATATGGCATACGTAGGTTCCTATTCCTATACAGGAAAGGCGAAGGGGATCACCGTTTATGATGTGGATGTGGAAAAAGGGCTGTTCAAGCAGCGCTGCGAGGTGGAGGTAGATAATTCCTCCTACGTGATCGCTTCCAACGACAACCGGACGCTGTACTCCATCGCGGACGAGGGGGTGGTGGCGTTCCGGATCCTGGAGAACGGAAGCCTTTCCCGTCTGAACAGCGCGAAGATCAAGGGCATGCGCGGCTGCCATCTTTCCACGGATAAGAATGACAAGTATGTGCTCGTATCCGGATTCCATGACGGCAAGGCCACCATCCTGCGCCTCCGCCGGGACGGCGGCGTGGGCGAGATCGTGGACAGCGTGTTCCACAAGGGCCTGGGCAGCGTGGCGGACCGGAATTTCCGTCCCCATGTGACCTGCTTCCGCCGGACGCCGGACGGCAAGTACGTGATGGCTGCGGATTCCGGCCTGGATCAGGTGAAGATCTACCGGTTCAACGAGAAGGACGAGCATATGGTGCAGGTAGACGCCATCCGGTGCGATCTGGAGTCCGCGCCCCGGAATTTCCGGTTCAGCAGCGACGGGAAGTTCATCTATCTGATGTATGAGCAGAAGAACGTGATCGACGTTTATACCTACGATCCAGGCGACCGGGTGCCGGTCATCGAGAAGATCCAGACCATCTCCACCACAGGAGAAAAGCACGGCAACCTGACGGCGGCCTGCTCCCTGCGGTTCTCTCCGGATGAGAAGCACATGTTCTGCAGCAACGCAGGGGACGAGACGGTATCCATGTACTCCCGGGATGAGGAGACAGGCCTGCTGACCCAGATGTGCTGCCTGCCGATCAGCGGAGAGTATCCCAAGGACATCTCCATTTTCCCGGACGACAAGCATCTGGCGTCCATCAACCATGAGAGCGGGAGCATCACCTTCTTCAAGATCGACTACGAGAAGAAGCTCCTGGTGATGAGCTCTAATGAGATCAAGTGCAACGAGCCCAACAGCTGCGTGATCGTGAAGGTAAGCGATTAAGCGGCGGGACAGAGCGGCATCGGCATAAGGGGATCGGGAAAGGATCCCGAAAGGATGCCCAAAGGATGAACAAGGGATAACAAAGGAACAGCGGAGGAGCATATGGCAGGTTCAACATGGGGAACCATCTTCCGGATCATGACCTGGGGCGAGTCCCACGGGAAGGGCGTCGGGGTGACCATCGACGGCTGTCCCGCGGGACTTCCCTTGTGTGAGGAAGATATCCAGAGGTATCTGGACCGGAGGAAGCCGGGACAGAGCCGGTACACCACCGCCCGGCAGGAGAGCGATCAGGTAGAGATCCTGTCCGGGGTATTTGAAGGGAAGACCACAGGCACGCCCATCGCCATGATGGTGCGCAACACGGACCAGCGGTCTAAGGATTACAGCGCGATCCAGGACATTTACCGGCCTGGTCACGCAGATTATGGATTTGATCAAAAGTACGGCTTCCGGGATTACCGGGGCGGCGGCCGGTCCTCGGCCCGGGAGACGACGGCCCGGGTGGCGGCAGGGGCGGTGGCCTGCAAGCTTCTGGAGACCTACGGCGTTGCGGTGACGGCTTATACCGTCAGCATCGGTCCGGTCTCGGTGAGCCGGGAGCGGTTCGACCTGGCTGAGCGGGACAATAACCGGCTGAACATGCCCGACGCCCAGGCGGCCCAGGAGGCGGCGGCTTATCTGGAGGAGCTGATGGCGGAGCAGGATTCCGCAGGCGGCGTGGTAGAGTGCCGGGTCCAGGGGCTTCCGGCCGGGATCGGAGAACCGGTCTTTGACAAGCTGGACGCCTGCCTGGCCAAGGCGGTGATGTCCATCGGCGCGGTGAAGGGCTTTGAGATCGGAGATGGCTTTGCGGCGGCCCGGTCCCGGGGCTCGGAGAATAACGACGCTTTTTACACCGACGGAGACGGGACGGTGAAAAAGCGGACCAACCATGCAGGCGGGATCCTGGGCGGTATCAGCGACGGCAGCGAGATCGTGCTGCGGGCGGCATTTAAGCCGACCCCGTCCATCGCCAGGACGCAGCAGACGGTAAACCGGAACGGAGAGAATGTGGAGATCGCGATCCACGGCCGCCACGACCCGGTGGTAGTGCCCCGCGCGGTGGTCGTCGTGGAGGCTATGACGGCGCTGACGGTGCTGGATCTATTTTTGACGGCGAAGAACGCCCGGGTATAGAGAAAGGAGAGAACATATGAAGATCGCAATGGGAAATGACCACAGCGCAGTAGAGATGAAGGAAGCGATCAAGGCCTATGTGGAGAGCAAGGGCTATGAGGTGATCGATTTTGGCACCAATTCTTCGGAGAGCTGCGACTATCCGGAGTTTGGCGAGAAGGTAGGACGGGCCGTGGCGGCCGGAGAAGCGGATTACGGCATCGCTATCTGCGGCACCGGCATCGGCATCGGCATCGCTGCCGGAAAGGTGAAGGGCGTGCGGGTATGCACCTGCAGCGAGCCCTATAGCGCCCGTCTGTCCCGGATGCACAACAACACCAACGTGCTGACCTTCGGCGCCCGGGTGATCGGCGTGGAGATGGCCAAGATGATCGTGGACGAATGGCTGGACAACCAGTACGAGGGCGGCCGCCATGACCGGCGGGTGCAGATGCTGGGGGAGATCGAGACACGGTAACGGCTTTGGGGCGGCTGCAGTGTTTTGGGGAAATATAGAAAGAGGACGGCAGGGATCGCCCCGATCTCGGCCCCATCCCAGCATGATTGTGCGTGATTTGTCGAAAAAATTCTATTGATGTTGGATCTGGAAATGGATATAATGATATTATAAACACCAAGGATTCCCATCTGAGACAGGGCACCAAAGAGGTATGCAGTTTGTAGTTTGCTGTTTGTAGTTTACAGTTTGCAGCCTGCAGTTTCGGAACGGCTGAATCCTTTCCTTGTTTATCACGATCTTACGAAGGATAAAACATTTGGAAAGGAGGAGGCAGTATTATGGAAGAATGTGAGAAGAACCTATCCAGCACGCCATACGACGATGTGTTCCGGACGCTGCTGACGGACTGCAGCAGCCTGATCATCCCGGTGATCAACGAAGCCTTTGGCGAACACTATTCTGAGGATGAAGCGGTGGAGCCGGAGCCGAATGAACACTTTTTGAACCGGCAGGATGGAGAGCAGGAGGAACGGGTCACCGATTCCTGTTTTTGGATCTTGAAAAAGAGATATCATGTGGAATGCCAAAGTACCCTGGATAACACGATGATCGTCCGGATGTTTGAGTATGATTCGCAGATCGCCCTTACCCATCATCAGTTGGAAGATCAGGTCCTGACGGTGCGATTTCCGGAGTCGGCAGTGATGTATCTGAGGCACAGCAGCAGAACCGCAGACGAGATGCAGATCCGGATCCTGACAAGAGGCGGAGAGGTATCCTACGGCATTCCGGTCATGAAGGTGCAGAACTATTCTCTGGATGAGATCTTTGAAAAAAGACTGCTGTTTTTGCTGCCGTTTTATCTTTTCCGCTACGAGAGGCAATTTGGGGAGATGAACGGCAGTGAACAGAAGTTGGTACTTTTGAAGAACGATTATGAACGGATCCGGCAGCATTTGATCGGTCTGGAAGAAGCTGGCCAGCTGACCAGCTACTCCAAAGTCCTGATCGTTGATATGATCTACAAAGTGATGGAAAATCTTGCGGTCAGATATCCCACCGTGCAGAAGGGAGTGAAGGCGGTTATGGGTGGAAAAGTATTGGACCATGAGGCAAAGCGGATCAAGCAGAGCGGAGTTGAGGAAGGCAGGAAAGAAGGACGCATAGAAGGTCGTAAAGAAGGACGTATGGAAGGCCGTATAGAGGGCCGTGCGGAGGGCCGTGCAGAAGGTTCGCTTGATACCTTAGTGACATCCATGAGGAATCTGATGAAAAACCTTTCGGTCTCAGCGGACGAAGCGATGAAACTATTGGGTGTAGCGGAATCTATGAAACCAAAATTGAAAACGATGCTTTAAAGGAAAAACCGTGGCGGAATATCTGCCGCGGTTTTCTTGGCAGATGAAGTGTTGGATCCAGACACTTCTTTGAAAAAGAACACCTCCGGCTTTCGCCGGAGGCTGATAAACAATGTTTCAAAAAACTTAAAATTATCATTTATCATTCACTGCTTTATCATTCGCAGCCACGTTTCCCCTATCTTCCTTCTCCCCCTTCCCACGGAAACAGCATATCCCGGTTCACAGTGGTATACAGAAGCCTCCGCACCTCCTCCGGATCCCGAGTCTGGGCCAGGATCCACATCAGCTTGGTGACTGCGGCCTCCAGGGTCATGTCGTAGGCCTCCAGGAGGCCGAATTCCTTCTTGATCGTCTTTCCGATCTCATAGACGGACATGTTGCTACCCTCGTTGGTGACCTGGGTGGCCATGACCACGGTCTTGCCGGATTCCACCCAGCGGCGGATGGAGTCGTGGAAATCCCCGGTCTCCCGGGTGGGGATGCCGCCGACGCCAAAGGATTCGATGATCACGGCATCGTAGTGGTCGGCCATGTAGTCCAGTACGCCGCCGTCCATGGATGGGATCAGCTTTAAAAGGGCCACCCGGTCATTGAGCTGGCGGTAGAAGCGGACCGGACCGGCCGTCTGCTCCTTGTCGTCCAGGTAGAAGAAGATCCGCCCGTCCCGGATTGCGGCGATGTAGGGGAAATTGATGCTGGAAAAGGCGTTGTAGCTTTTGGTCCGTTCCTTTTTCCCCCGGGTCCCGGCGATGACCTTGCCGTCGAAGACGATGTTCACTCCGTGGGCCCGTTCGCAGCTGGCAAAGAGCAGGCTGTCGGACAGATTGGTCTTGGCGTCGGTGATCTCTAAGTCGATGGGTTTTTGGGCTCCGGTGATCACGATGGGCTTTTGAGAGCCCTGGATCAGGTAGGACAGGGCCGCCGCCGTATAAGCCATGGTATCGGTGCCGTGGCAGATCACGAACCCGTCGTAGTCGCCGTACCGGTCCTCGATGGTCCGGGCCATGAGGAGCCAGTGGGCGGGCTGGATGTTGGTGCTGTCGATGTTTAAGACCTGGACGGCGTCGGCCTGGCAGAACCGGGCGGTGTCCGGGACAAAGCTTAACAGCTCGTTGGAGGTGATGACCGGCTTGAGCCCGGCCTCGCTGCGCTTGCAGGCGATGGTGCCGCCGGTGGCCACCACGAGAATGCGTTTTTTCTGTGTCATTTAACGTCCTTTCTCTTGTATGGGTCTTGTAATCCTGCCGGAATCCGTGTATGATGGGCGGCAGGGAGCGTTCGCGGAAACGCGCCTTTTCACAATGACCGCTTCCTTGTGTCCATTGTACCATGGACGCGGGGAAAAAGATAGGGGCGGCGGGCGCCCATTGTCAGCGGATGACCGGATGAGACCAGAGGGGCTCAGATCCGGAAGGATCCGATCACATGAGAAACGGAGGAAGAAAACATGGCGGCAGTCTTAAAAGACCCGGTGATGATGTTAAGCTTTGTCAATACCCAGCTTCGGGATCATTTCCCATCTCTGGAGGAGCTCTGCGCCAGCCTGGACTTAGACCGGCAGGAGGTAGAGGCGAAGCTGGAGGAGCTGGATTATCATTACAGCCCGGAGCAGAACCGGTTCCTGTAAGAGCGCTGTATACTTTTCCATCGTTTGCGGCATACTGCCCCTATGGAGATAAGAGCGATAAGAACAACGATGGAAAATCTGAGGCGGATCCCTGTGCATTTCTTAAAATGCGGTGTGACCGGCTGGTGTATGGAGGTGGTGTTCACCTCCGTGGAATCTATCCTGGCCCACGACTGGCGGCTGATGGGACGGACCTCTCTTTTGATGTTCCCCATCTATGGCTGCGCCGCCCTGCTGGCTCCGATCGGCCGGTGGGTAGACCGCTGGATCGGAGAACGGGATGTCAGCGTCCGGGACCGGACCATCCGCCACGGGATGCTGTATATGGTGCTCATTTTTGTGGGCGAGTATCTGTCCGGAGCCTGGCTCCGGTCCCGGGGGATCTGCCCCTGGGATTACAGCGGGAGCCAGACCAGCATCAACGGCCTGATCCGCCTGGATTTCGCGCCTCTGTGGTTCGGCGCGGGGCTGCTGTTTGAGCGGATCACCAGGACATAAATACGTAAAGTGTCTATTTTCCGGCACAATGGGAAAATATGTCGGGCATCCGGGAACAGAATCCCCCAGAATGGGACCTGTCTGAAAAAAGATGTGAAAAAAGAGGGGCAAAATCTACTTGTTTTTGCCCTTCTTTTTTTATATACTTAAACGGATAGTATGAAAATACAAGAGCGCTGTCTGCGCGGTAAATAGTGAGGACAACCATGATACGATTTATTTTAGTAGTTCTGCTCTTGCTGGGATTTCTGATCTCCAGCGTTCCCTTATTGATCGGTACGACCCAGGTGGGCAAGAAGGATCCCATGCGGCAGCAGCGCCACAGCCTTCAGGTGGTGCAGGCCATGTTCCGGATGATCCTGCGCATCAGCGGGGTGCGGCTGAAGGTGAAGGGGCTGGACCGGATCCCGGAAGGGGCGGTGCTGTATGTGGGGAACCACAGGAGTTATTTTGATATTTTAGTCGGCTATACTACGGTCCCCGGGCTCCTGGGCTTTGTGGCCAAGAAGGAGATGGAGAGCTGGCCGCTGCTGGCTCAGTGGATGCGGGCGGTGAACTGCCTGTTCCTGGACCGGGAGGATCTAAAGGCCGGGTTGAAGACGATCTTAGAGGGCATCGAGAAGGTCAAGTCCGGGATCTCCATCTGGATCTTCCCGGAGGGCACCCGCAACCGGGATGAGGATGTGCTGGAGATGCTCCCGTTCAAGGAAGGGAGCTTAAAGATCGCGGAGAAGTCCGGCTGCCCGGTGGTCCCGGTAGCCATTACCGGCACCTCGGAGATCTTTGAGCGGCATCTGCCCTTCATCCGCCCCGGGAAGGTGACCATCGAATATGGCGAGCCGTTCTACATCAAGGACCTGCCCCCGGAGCAGAGGAAGCGGGCCGGGGCCTACGCCCGCCTGCGGATCATCGACATGCTGAAGAAAGAGCAGCAGGAGAGAAAGGAACAGCAGGAGCGAAAGGAAGAGAAGTATGGATTTGCTGGAATGCAGAAGAGAGCTGGATGAGATCGACAGCCAGATCGTAGCGCTGTTTGAGAAGCGGATGGAGGTATGCGGGCAGGTGGCGGAGAGCAAGATCCTGTCCGGCAAAGCGGTGTACGACGGAGAGCGGGAGAAGCAGAAGCTGGCTTCCGTCACCTCCATGGCCCACGGCGATTTTAACCAGACTGCCGTGCAGGAATTATTTTCCCAGATGATGGCGATCAGCCGCCGGTATCAGTACCAGCTGCTGGCCCGCCATGGAAAAGGGGCGGAGCTTGGCTTTCGCCGGATCGACCGGATATGCGCAAAGGGCGCCAGAGTGGTGTATCAGGGCGTAGAGGGCGCCTACAGCCACGGGGCGGCCTTGCATTATTTTGGGGAGGATGCGGATGTCTACCATGTGGAGCGGTTTGAGGACGCCATGGAGGAGGTCCGGGCAGGAAGGGCGGATTACGCTGTGCTCCCCATTGAGAATTCCTCCGCAGGAGCGGTGGTGGACATGTACGATCTTTTAAGCCGTTATTCCAACTATATCGTGGCGGAGACGTTCCTTCCCGTGGATCACGCCCTCCTGGGGACGCCAGACGGGGATCTGGAGCAGGTCCGCACGGTCTATTCCCACCCCCAGGCGCTGATGCAGAGCTCCCGGTATCTCAACAGCCACCGGGAGTGGCAGCAGGTGAGCATGGTGAACACGGCGGTGGCGGCCAAAAAGGTGCTGGAGGATCAGGATCCCAGCCAGGCGGCGGTGGCCAGCGAGATCGCGGGCAGGCTGTACGGCTTGAAGGTGCTGGACCGGGCGATCCAGAACAACCAGGGGAATACCACCCGGTTCGTGGTCCTGAGCCGGGAGCCGGTGTACCGGGCGGATGCGGCGAAGATCAGCATCTGCTTTGAGCTGCCCCACCGGAGCGGCACGCTGTACAACATCCTGGGGAATTTTATCTTCAACCATATCAACATGGTGATGATCGAGTCCCGCCCCATCCTGGGACGGAACTGGGAATACCGGTTCTTTGTGGACATCGAGGGCAGCTTAGAGGACGCGGCGGTGAAGAACGCCCTTCTAGGCATCGGCGAGGAAGCCCAGAACCTGCGGATCCTGGGGAATTACTAAAATGCGAAAGCTGCGAGAGCATGCAAAATGCGAAAAGTAAGCAAAATCCGAAAATTTTCCCTGGATTTTACAAAGACTACATAAAGAACCGCATATCCCCATGATAGGATGGAGCGGTTGATGCAGAGTAATCGGAATGGAAATGGAACGGCTGAGACAGAGTGTACAGCAGTTGACAGAGAGCAGAAAGGAGCCGATAGGATGGTACGCACATTTGCGGCGATCGATGTGGGGTCATTTGAGCTGGAGATGGGGATCTATGAGATCTCGGACAAGAACGGCGTCCGGGCTATTGACCATGTGAAGCATATGATCGCACTGGGGAGAGATACCTTTTCCGATGGAAAGATCAGCTATCAGATGGTGGAGGAGACCTGCAGGGTGCTGCAGGATTTTGCGCGGATCATGGAGGGCTACCGGGTGTCGGATTACCGGGCTTACGCCACCACCGCCATGCGGGAGGCGAAGAACAGCCAGATCGTGCTGGAGCAGATCCGGGTGCGGACCGGCATCCATGTGCGGGTGATCAGCAACTCGGAGCAGCGCTTCATCAGCTACAAGGCGGTGGCGTTAAAGGACGCGGAGTTCCAGAAGACGATCCAGAAGGGCACGGCCATCGTGGACGTGGGCTTCGGCAGCGTCCAGATCTCCCTGTTCGATAAAGATGCGCTGGTGTCCACCCAGAACATGCCTTTGGGCGTGCTAAAGCTGCGGGCGGCGCTTTCTCAGGTATCAGCCAGCACCCATTTGGAGCAGGAGCTGGTGCGGGAGCTGGTGGACAACGAGCTGGTGACCTTCCGGAAGATGTACTTAAAGGACCGGAATATCCGCAATCTGATCGCGGTGGGAGATCCGATCCTGAACCTGTATTATAAGATGCATGCAAACCGGCGCGGAGAGCGGCTGACCCGGGAGCAGTTCGACGAGATGTACCAGTGGCTTCTGGGCAAGTCCCGGAACCAGCTGGAGGAGGCGCTGGATATCAACGGCGAGTACGCCTCCCTGATGTTCCCCACGGCGGCGATCTTCCACCGGGTGCTGGAGATGACCGGGGCGGAGAACATCTGGGTGCCGGGGATCCGCATGGGCGACGGGATTGCCGCCGAGTACGCGGAGGAGAAAAAGCTGATCAAGTTCAATCACAGCTTTTCCAACGATATCATCGCCGCTTCCCGGAACATGGCCAAGCGGTACAAGTGCCATATGCCCCATGTCCAGGCGGTGGAGACAGCGGCGCTAAAGGTATTTGACAGCCTGAAGAAATTCCATGGCATGAAGTCCCGGGAGCGGCTCCTTCTGCAGATCGCGGCGGATCTGCATCCCTGCGGCAAGTTCGTGACCATGCGGGGCGCGACGGAGTGCGCCTACAATATCATCATGTCCACGGAGATCATCGGTCTGTCCCATGTGGACCGGGAGATCGTGGCCAATGTGGTGAAATATCACATCGTGGATTTCCGCTACAATGAGGTGGAGCTGCAGAACAGTCCTTCCCGGGACAGCCGGCTTGAGGGAACGGCGGGGCTGATCCTGACCATCGCCAAGCTGACGGCGATCCTCCGCCTGGCCAATTCCATGGACCGGAGCCACGCGGACAAGCTGGCGGACTGCCGGATCGCGGTGCGGGGGAACCAGCTGGTGATCACCACGGAATATGAAGGGGACGTGACCCTGGAGCGGCTGTCCATCGAGGAAAAGGGCGATTTCTTCGAGGAGATCTTCGGCGTGCGTCCAGTGCTGAAACAGAAAAAGAGGGT
Organism: Candidatus Ventrimonas merdavium; assembly: GCA_018715565.1. Classification (GTDB taxonomy): domain Bacteria; phylum Bacillota; class Clostridia; order Lachnospirales; family Lachnospiraceae; genus Brotaphodocola; species Brotaphodocola merdavium. The sequence goes on along the minus strand of DVLJ01000126.1, from coordinate 3,477 downwards.
GTAAGATATGGCAGATGCAGAGATGATGTTTACTGATCCGGCAAATTATGTGAACCGGGAGCTGAGCTGGCTGGAATTTGACTTCCGCATCCTGGAGGAAGCCCGGGACCGGAGTATTCCCCTGTTTGAGCGTTTGAAGTTTTTAAGCATTACCGCTTCCAACTTAGACGAGTTTTTTATGGTGCGGGTGGCGTCCTTAAAGGATCAGGTCCATGCCAAATACAAAAAGCCGGATATCGCCGGGCTGCGTCCGGAGGAGCAGCTGGCCCTGATCGCGAAAAAGACCCATCAGCTGGTGGAGCTGCAGTATTCCACCTATAACCGTTCCCTGCTCCCGGTCCTGCGCCAGCAGGGGCTGCAGATCATCTGTGAGCATGAGGAGCTGAGCGAGGGAGACGGACAGTTTGTGGACAGCTATTTCCACGACAACGTGTACCCGGTCCTGACGCCGATGGCGGTGGATTCCTCCCGGCCGTTCCCCCTGATCCGCAACAAGTCGCTGAACATCGCGGCCCTGGTGCAGAAAAAGGACGGCAGTGAGGACTTAGAGTTCGCCATGGTGCAGGTGCCCTCCGGCCTGCCGCGGATCGTGGAGCTGCCGGAAGGCCCGGACGGGGAGCGGCGGGTGATCCTCCTGGAGGAGATCATCGAGCGGAATATGAAGGAGCTGTTCTTAAACTACAACATCGTATCCGCCCATCCCTTCCGCATCATGCGGAACGCCGACTTTACCCTGGATGAGGAGGAGGCGGAGGATCTGCTGGCGGAGATCCAGAAGCAGTTAAAGAAGCGCCAGTGGGGCGAGGTGATCCGCCTGGAGGTTGAGGAAAAGGTGGATAAGCGGCTGTTAAAGATCCTCAAGAAGGAGCTGGCGGTGGACAGCGATGCCATCTATGAGATCAGCGGCCCCCTGGATCTGACGTTTTTGATGAAGATGTACGGCATGGACGGGTTTGACGAGTTAAAGACCCCGCCCTATACCCCCCAGCCGGTGCCGGAATTTATGAACGGCGACGATATTTTTACCAACATCCGGAAGGGAGATATCCTGCTCCATCATCCCTACCAGACCTTTGATCCGGTGGTGAACTTTGTGCGGCAGGCGGCCCGGGATCCGGAGGTGCTGGCCATCAAGCAGACCTTATACCGGGTCAGCGGCCATTCGCCGATCGTGGCGGCTCTGGCGGAGGCGGCGGACAACGGCAAGCAGGTGTCGGTACTGGTGGAGCTGAAGGCGCGGTTTGATGAGGAGAACAACATCAACTGGGCGAAGAAGCTGGAGAAGGCTGGCTGCCACGTGATCTACGGCCTGGTGGGGCTAAAGACCCACTGTAAGATCACCCTGGTGGTGCGCCGGGAGGAGGACGGCATCCGCCGTTACGTCCATCTGGGCACCGGCAACTACAATGATTCCACGGCCAAGCTGTATACGGACTGCGGCCTGTTCACCTGCCATCCCCAGATCGGGGAGGACGCTACGGCGGTGTTCAACATGCTGTCCGGTTATTCGGAGCCCCCGGCGTGGAACAAGCTGGCGGTAGCCCCTCTGTGGCTGCGGAGCAAGTGCGTGAAGATGATCCGGCGGGAGACCGCCCATGCCCGGGCAGGGAAGCCGGCCCACATCATGGCGAAGATGAACTCCCTCTGCGATAAGGAGGTCATTGCCTGCCTGTACGAGGCGTCCTGCGCCGGCGTGAAGATCGAGCTGGTGGTGCGGGGCATCTGCTGCTTAAAGGCCGGGGTGCCGGGCTTGAGCGAGAACATCAGCGTCCACTCCATCGTGGGCAATTTCTTAGAGCACGCCCGGATCCTTTACGTGGAAAATGACGGCAGCCCGGAGGTCTACATGGGCAGCGCCGACTGGATGCCGCGGAATCTGGATAAGCGGGTGGAGATCATGTTCCCGGTGGAGGATCCGGCGCTCATGGAGCGGGTGATCCACATCCTGCGGGTCCAGCTGGACGACAATGTGAAAGCCCACGTGCTCCAGCCGGACGGCACCTACGAGAAGATCGACAAGCGGGGCAAGGTCCTGGTAGCGGCCCAGGAGCAGTTCTGCCAGGAGGCCATCGCCATGGCCAGGGAAGCCTCCGCCGGTCCCGATGTGCACAATACCCGGGTGTTCGTGCCTGCGGAGCCGCCGGAGCGGCTGGGAGAATAAGACAGCCCCAGAGGGACTTCGTCCCTGAAACGGCAGAAAAAAACAGAAAAAGAAAGATAGGGAAGCATGAGAGAGCGTTTCCGGTCCGGGAGAGGGCCGGGAGCGCTCTTGGCGCTTAAGCCCGTGCCCGGCCCCCCGGATCGGCCCGGTCCCCATGAGGAAATTCTTACACGATTTGACAGAAAAAAGTAAGGCACAAGGCGACATTTTATGCTAAACTAGGGTATAGAATGACATGAGGAGGAACGGATATGGCTGAGACCAATATTCTGGTAGTAGACGACGAGCAGGAGATCGCGGATCTGGTAGAGATCTATCTGGTCAGCGACGGATATAAAGTATTTAAGGCATCCAACGCCCAGGACGGTCTGGAGCTTTTGGAGAAGGAGGACATCCATCTGGTCCTTCTGGATATCATGATGCCTGGCATGAACGGCCTGGAGATGTGCAAGAAAATCCGGGAGACGAACAACATCCCGATCATCATGCTGAGCGCCAAGTCTACGGATCTGGATAAGATCCTGGGGCTGGGCACCGGCGCCGACGACTATGTGGTGAAGCCGTTCAATCCCCTGGAGCTGACCGCCCGGGTGAAGTCCCAGCTGAGGCGCTACACCCAGCTGAACCCCAACAGCGGCGTCCACGAGAGCGCGAAGAACGAGATCAGCATCCGGGGCCTGACGATCAACAAGGACAATCACAAGGTGACCGTGTACGACGAGGAAGTGAAGCTGACGCCCATCGAGTTCGACATCCTGTACCTGCTGGCTTCCAACGCAGGCAAGGTGTTCAGCACCGACGAGATCTTCGAGAAGGTGTGGAACGAGAAGGTATACGAGGCGAACAACACCGTTATGGTACATATCAGACGGCTCCGCGGGAAGATGAAGGAAGACGAGAGACAGGATAAGATCATCACCACGGTGTGGGGGGTAGGATACAAAATTGAAAAGTAATCAGCACAAAAGGAGCGATCTGAGCCATCGCTATCACACACGGGTCATGGCCAACGTGATGTACAGCACGCTGGTGACCTGTCTGGTAGAGCTGTTCCTGGTGACGAATCTTTCGATGCTGGCAGATTATGCCGAGGAGGCCCAGTGGAGCAACGCGCTCCTTGCCAGGATCTCCAGCTCGGATACGGTGATCGTACTGGGATACGTCATCTTCGGCATCGCCATTTTCACCCTGACCTTTCTGATCCTGCAGGAGAAGTCCATCGCTTACATCAGCCGGATCTCCGACGCGATCGAGAGCATTTCCGAAGGGGATTTAAACACCAGCGTGGAGGTGGTGGGGGATGACGAGTTTTCCTC
>DVLJ01000125.1 GCA_018715565.1 Candidatus Ventrimonas merdavium | reverse complement strand
GATCTGGGTCTGGGGTCGGATCCGGGTCTGCAGGCTTCCGCAGGTATTTGATCACTAAGGTGTTGTCCCCTCCGATCTCGCAAACGATCTGGTCATCGTCGGAAGATACCTGGGTGTAGGTGCTGCCATTGTAGTCCGGAAGCTTGGTAACTTCGGATGCTTTTACGATGGTCCCCGGAGCTGCGTTGATCCACTCGCCTTCTACGCTTCCTTCTAATTCAGCGGAATCGAGATCCTTGCCGTAGTAGTATTCGTGGATGACGCGGTAGTTGGTGGTGGCGAGTTGGAAGCCAGCCTGGAACCCAAGAGACATAGTCTGTATACCATTCGTCATCAGCGGCCCATTGCAGACAAACTGAATGCTATCTGACATTTCCTTAGTTTCTCCAGAAACAATGCTATTCCAATCTTTTTTGCAAACCTCCTCATATTTGTTGTATCCACTCATATAGGATCCTACAGAGTGCGTTACTCCTGCATTCGATTTAACATCCTCATAGTCGTCTTTACTCTTTATGCCTATTACTGCATTATAAAGAAGATTATATCCTAGTTCTGCTACTTCTCCATTGCTTTCCTTGATGTACTCGGATCCGGGATCTCTGTCAAATATCGTACTGCAAAGCTGAATCGCTTCAAATTCTTCTAGTTTTGTATGGCTGGTCCCATATTTGCTATTACAGAAGTCCAGATAATACTGGCTTAGATCCTCTATCCCCTTTTCGTACCCCATAAGCTTTAGCTGAGCGTCAACAGCGGAATCAAGCAAATCCGGTTCTGTAGCTGTCCGTCCATAAAGGAAGCACAAGGCTGTGTTACCCACTCTTCCTATACTGTAACGATAATATGGCACATATCCGTCAAAACATTTCGCCGTTGTGACATACCCCTCCTTATTTTCAAAACTATATGTGGGATCTTTTCCTTCTTCATAAGGTTTTACTGCCTGATAAGTTCCTATTTCCATAGAACCATCTAAATAACCAAATGTCTTGCCCGACAGATTCTGTATATCAATTTTAGTTGCTGCACTCTCCTTCGCTGGAATATAAAAATTTCCTTCCCATGTTTCTAAAAGTGCTTCTGTTAAATTAATGTTGATTTCATCGCCCTCAAAGTCTTCCGGAATCGTGATATGAATGTAATTGTAATCTGGGTCTACATTTACTTCGGATTTCACTATAATTCCATCTGTTGTTTTTTCTATAGCCAGTGGGGGATCTACCTTCCATTTCGACTCGCCACGCTCATATTTACTCTTTGCATCAGCAGTGCCGTAAATTAGATATATCTTCATGTTACTCGTATCGAGATTATGCCACTCGTTCATTCCCTCATAACGGCACCTTATAATATATTTCTTTGTACTTTTATCTTGATTATACTGAATATGCGTAATTATCTTGCCATCTTGCGCATACTCTCTGGCCTCTTTAAAGAAATAAAGCTCTCCGTTTTCTCCAGTTATAATTGGCTTTACGCCCGGAATTACTTCGTCACTTATAAAATCCTCATCAAATTGCATTTTTCGCTTGCCATAAAGAGTATAATACGTTTCATTGGCCTTTATATCATCATCATATGCGTTTGTAATGGAATATCCATTTACATCAACCACATGAAATTCCACACGATGCTTGGCCCCTCCATAAAACTGAAAGGTCACAGTATACACCGAAAAATGCTCCGCCGTAAATCCAATCGTATCAATGGTCCGGCCATCGGAAACATCCTTCGCCAGCCCCACCTGCTCCATGTCCTGGATATCTTCGGCGGTGATGCCATCTTCTACGGAAGCTTCCCCAAGATCCAGATGGCTGACCTTTACCTCGTCTACGTTCTGACTTTCTTCCGCGATCTTCGCGCCGGTGAAGGAAACTCTTACCCCGCCGTTCTCGCTCCAGCTGTTGTCCAGCTCTACGCCATTTTTATCAAACAGCGTGATGTCATAGGCCAGAACTGCGGCGATATTCTGCTCTCCATTCTCATCCTGGTCTTTTTCCTTTACTGCCGTTTCCACCTGCTGGGTCACTTCCCGGATCTGGGCGGAAACGCCTGCCGGAAGGATGCCAGTCTCGGCCGAAATGGTGATGGTAACGTCTCCCACGGTCTCCTCATGGAAGAATGCGGGATAGTCGGGATTTTCCACCGGGGAAACAAGGATCTCCACATCCTGATCCGCCCAAACGTCCGGGATCTGGTAGGCGATCCTGTCGGAGCTTCCGGAAGGAGTCGCTATTTCCTCAGGCTCCAATTCCACACCGTTGGCTCTGACTTCCGCGATCTCGTAGCCAGCTGCGGGCTTTACCTGGAACGAGGCTGTTCCGCCGCCTTCTACAGACTTCGTCTCATGACTCAGTTTTGCCTGTCCGTCAGGCGTTACCGTATAGGAGATCCGGTATCCATCTTCTTCTGGGATCTGGGTAATCTCAGCGGCTTTTGTCACAAAGGCTCTGGCAGAAGCTCCGTATGCCAAGGTGATCGTGCCGTAAACCTTTCCATCCAGCTCGCCTCGATACACTGCGCCGTCTTCGTCCAGGATCTCATCTTCGTCTAAAATATCTTCGTTTAAGATATCTTCATCCAGGATCTCTTCGTCCAGGATCTGACCATCTTCATAAGCCATTACCAGCGGAACTGCGTTTCGGGAGATAGAAGCCGTCTGGAAACCGTCGTCCAGTCCGCCTTCCGCTCCGCCGTCTGATGAGCTGTTGTTTGAAGCGCTGTCATCTGAAGCGCTGTCGTCTGAAGCGCTGTCGTCTGAAGTGCTGCCGTCTGAATGATCGGATGAGCCCGCATCACTTCCAACGCCAGAAACATCGGTATCGCTGACTCCATGCTCTGGATCCGAGCTGTCAGTTTCATCAGTTCCCGCAGCCGGACTTTCTGTCTCATCCCCTTCAACCTTCACTTCAACATCTTCCGTATCATCTGTTCCAGCCTCTGTGTCTGCGTCGGCGCTCGGGGTCTCGTCGGTCTCGATCTCGATCTCTGAGTTTTCGGTATCGTCACTCCCGGTCTCCGCATCTGGAGTCTCGTCCTCATCGCTGCCGGTATCGGTATCCGGGGTCTCGGTCTCGCCGCTCCCAGTATCGGTATCCGGGGTCTCGGTCTCATCGCTCTCGGTCTCTTCGACCTTGATCTCCACATCCGGGCTGCCGGTCTCGTTGGATTCATCCTCCACGTCGGAGTTTTCGGTCCCATCAATCTCGATCACCACATTGGAGCTGTCGGTCTCGCCGGTCCCCGTCTCTGTGTCAGGGCCGTCGGCAGGAGTCTGGCCGTTATCAGCAGCGTTTCCTGCGGAGGAACTGTTTCCTGCTGAGGCGCCGCCATTTTCTGCGGAGGCGCTGCCGTTTCCTGCTGAGGCGCTGCCGCCGGCGGAGCTGACCGGAGTGTCCGCGTCTGCATCCTCATCATCGGCGCTGGCGGCGTCTACGATCACACGGGCGGTCTCATAGCCGTCTACGTTGGCACGGAATTCTACCGGATTTTCGCTGTCGTTGATGAACAGAAAGATCACGCTGTCGGTATCTGCATTATAATATATCTGCAGAGCTGTTCCGTCGGGCGCGCCGCTGTCATCCACTTCTGCGTCCAGCTCATACACGCTGGCTCCATTTCCTCCTAATAATTCTTTGTAAGAATCCTCCAGGGCTGCGCTTCCCGTCATTTGAAGGGAAGCCCCGTCAATGGCCTCCCCGGATGCCTCGGCATCTCGGATCGCCGCCTGAAGGTCTCCGCCATCCAGCTGGAACAAAGCCTGCGCCTGTTCCTTCGCTGCAAACGCGACACTCAGATCAGTCCCCACATTGGTGAGCGTCATGGCGAGCGTCAGCAAGCATGCCAACGCGCGTTTGTAGTTCTTCTGAACCATGTTGAGCACTTCCATACTCTTTTTCTTCCTTTCCTCATGATCTATCGCCTGTCTCTGATGGAGACAAAGCAATCCCTCTTGCTGCCAGCAGGTTCTGCTCCCGGCCTGCCGGTCGTCCTACTGGGCCTCCTCCGTCAACTTCAGTTCCTCCAGGATCCGGCGTCTGGTCGCCTCGTTCCTGTTTTTGCCGGAAATCACCTCACAGACTGTCGCCTCTGACCGGTTGATCCGGCTGGCCAGCTCTCTGCCGGTGATGTTCTGCTGGATCATCGCCGTTTTGATCTGGATCCCCAGCGGCGTCAGTACGTTTTTTCGCTTCATAATGTTCTGCCTCCTTTTCCGGTTAGAAACCTTTACAACAGAATGTATCTTCCGTTGTATCCCGACGCTGCGGCCAAGCATCGGGATGACGGAGGAAGCCTCTGATCCAGGGCGGCGCGGTTCCTGGGCGGGTGGATCGGCAGATTTTGACAGATGATCTCCTAGATCTTCGGAAAATAATGCACAATAAAAAAGCTGGCCCTGGCTTTTGCCTTGTTCCAGCCTGTTTTTGATGGAAAAATCCGGCCCGTTCCTTCGCCTCCGTGAAAAAAACGTGCAGAAGAGAACAAATTCATTAGACTTTCCTGGATTTATGTAGTATAATGAAAATCAATCTGAAGCCAATGGATACAACGGAAGATACATTCTGTTGTCCGTTATCAAGAGATTCAGCTTTTCCAGCTGTCTGGCATGCTCTTTCCCGCTTTCCATCGTATAGATCCGTGTGGTGTTGACGCTGCTGTGCCCCAGGATGTCCGCCAGTCTGCTTAAGTCCTTTTCCTGGTCGTAGTAGGTCCGGGCGAACAGGTGGCGCAGGTTG
>DVLJ01000124.1 GCA_018715565.1 Candidatus Ventrimonas merdavium | reverse complement strand
GGTCTGGGTGCTGTATCACCTGGAGCGCCTGCTGAATGCGATCGACTTAGACGAGGTGATCGGTCTGGCGAAGACGGCGGGTCTGCTCTATCTGGCAGGGCTGGCTGTGTATCTGTTTGTGACCTTCCTGGTGTACCGGAAGCGGTACGAGTATGCCCGGAGAGGCATGAAGGTCTATGTGGCCAAGCTGAAACGGCTGGAGAAGCGGTATGAGTTTCAGAGCCGGACGAAAGAGCTGACGAAGGAGGGCGGCCGCTATGATGATATTTCTCGAGTTTAAAGAACGCTTAAAGTCCTTTTACGGAAGATACGCGACCCTGGCGAACGGTCTGATCAAGTTCGTGTTCAGTTTTTCGGCGCTCTGGATGATGAGCCAGAACATCGGCTTTCAGAGCCGTTTGGTGAATCCCATCGTCCTGGCGGTGCTGGCGCTGATCTGCGCGGTGCTCCCTTACGGTGCGATCGCCTGTCTGCTGGCCGTGGTGATGCTGGCCCACCTGTACGCGGTATCTATGGAAGTGACGCTGATCACGGCGGTGTTCCTGATCCTGGTGGCGCTCCTGTATTATGGGTTCCAGCCGGGGGACAGCTACTGGCTGGTGCTGGTGCCGATGGCATTTTTTCTGAAGATCCCCTTTGCGGTGGCTCTGCTGGCGGGACTTTCCGCCGGGATCATCACGGTGATCCCGGTAAGCTGCGGCATCGTGATCTATTATATGCTGGCGTATGTCAAGCAGAACGCCGGCGTGCTGACCAATGACGCTTCGGTGGACATCACCCAGAAGTTTCTTCAGATCATCCAGAACCTGGTATCCAACCAGACCATGCTGGTGATGATCGGGGTATGCGCCGTGGGCGTGCTGGTGGTCTATCTGGTGCGGACGATGTCCGTGGATTATGCCTGGACCATCGCCGTGGTGGTAGGGACGATCGCGCAGCTGGGCGCGGCGTTCGCCGGGGATTATCTGCTGGGCGTGACGCTCCCGGTGACGCAGCTGTTAGTGGGCGCGCTGCTTTCTGCGCTCCTGGCAGGCGTCTACCATTTCTTTGTGTTCGCCGTGGATTACACGCGGACCGAGTATACGCAGTTTGAAGACGACGATTATGTGTATTACGTCAAGGCAGTGCCGAAGGTGGCGGTTTCCAAGCCGGAGGTGCGGGTGCAGCGGATCAACAACCCGGTGCGCCGGGAACGGCCTGCCAGACGATAGGGATGACCGGCGGGCCGCGGCGCCTGCCGGAAGCAGTTGACATGGGAAAGAGAGGCTTTGGATATGGCGGGTATGTTCCGGAATTTGGGCGAAATGTTCCGCGGGGTCCGTTCCTGGATCTCCTTTTTGCCCCAGATTACGGTGGGGAATCTGATCGAGATCATGATCATTGCGATCCTGGTCTATTTTGCCCTGTTATGGATCAAGCGGACGCGGGCCTGGTACCTTCTGCGGGGGATCGCCATGATCCTTCTGTTTGCCTTAGTGGCGGCGCTGGCCAGGTGGAATACGATCCTCTGGATCCTGGAGAAGAGCGGCGGGATCGCGGTGACGGCGCTGGTGATCATCTTCCAGCCGGAGCTGAGGAAGGCGCTGGAGGAGCTGGGAAGCCGGAACCTGATCTCGGATCTGCTCCCCTTTGACGACAACCGGGAGAACGTGGGCTTTTCCGAGCGCACGGTCAATGAGATCGTAAAGGCGTGCTTTGAGATGTCCAAGGTTAAGACCGGCGCCCTGATCGTGATCGAGCGGAACGTTTCCTTAAGCGAGATCGAGCGGACCGGCATCGAGGTGGACGGACTGGTGAGCAGCCAGCTTTTGATCAATATCTTTGAGCACAATACGCCTCTCCATGACGGAGCGGTGGTGGTCCGGGGCAACCGGGTGACGGCGGCCACCTGTTACCTGCCGCTGTCGGATAATATGATGATCAGCAAGGATCTGGGGACCCGGCACCGGGCGGCGGTCGGCATCAGCGAGGTGACCGACAGCGTGACCCTGGTGGTATCGGAGGAGACCGGCCGGGTGTCCCTGGTAGAGGGCGGGAGCCTGCGGCGGATCCCGGACGCGGAGACCCTGAAGGCGGCCCTTGCCACTCTGGAAGAACAGGAAGCAGCCGGCAGCAGCCGGTTCAGGATTTGGAAGGGAAAATGGAAGAATGAAAGAAAAGCTGATTAATAATCTTGGACTAAAAATTCTTTCTCTCTTTTTGGCATTTTTTGTGTGGCTGGTGGTGATGAACGTATCCAACCCGCTGGTGGGGGGGAGCCGGGAGGTGCCTCTGGAGATCCTGAACGAGCAGGTGCTCACCGAGGCGGGGCGCACCTATGAGATCAGCGGCAAGTCCACGGTGACCGTGACCTACGACGTGCATACCCGGGACGCCTACCGCGTCAGCTCCTCTGATTTCCGCGCATATGTGGACCTGGCGGAGCTCTACGATGTGACCGGCTCCGTGCAGGTGAAGGTGGAGATGCTCCGCAACGAGTCCCTGGTACAGAATGTGACCCCCAAGCCCAGCGTGGTGCGGGTAGCCACGGAGGAGCTGCAGAGCAAGCCGTTCGCGCTGCGGGCGCGGGAGACCGGAACAGCGGCCAGCGGCTATGATTACGGCGGCGTGGTATTGAGTCCGGAAGAGGTGACGGTGACCGGCCCGATCTCTCAGGTGGGCCAGATCAGCTCCGCCGGAGTGGAAGTGAACATAGAAGGCTTGAGCGGCAATACGGAGCGGATCCTAACGCCGAAATTCTACGACGCCAACGGCAACGAGGTGACCTTGAGCGACCGGATGGAGGTGGATGTCACAGAGGTGCTCTGTGAGATCATCATCAACCGGGTGAAGATGCTTCCCTTGGACTTTGAGATCACAGGATCGGTGGCGCCTGGTTATGAGTATACCGGCGTATCCACCCAGGTCCGGGAGGTGGCGGTCACAGGACGGGTGTCCAATCTGGCTTCGGTCAATAAGGTGACGATCCCTGCTTCTGAGCTGAGCTTAAGCGGCGCGACCGAGGATGTGGTGGTGACGGTGGATATCCGGGACTACCTGCCGGAGGGCGTGGAGCTGCTGGATACGGAAGATCCGATGGTGGAAGTCCGGCTGAAGGTAGAGCGTCTGGTGACCCGGACCGTACCTCTTTCCGCGAAGGATATCGAGCTGCGGGAAGGATCGGAGGACTTTTCCTATACGTTTGTGCCGGCCACGATCGCGGTGCAGGTACAGGGCTTGAGCGAGGATCTGGACAGCATCGAGAGCGAGGATCTGGGCGCTTATCTGGACGCCCAGGGCCTTGGGGAAGGAACCCATCCGGGCGTACTGGGATTTGAGGCGGATGCGGTCTTTGAGATCGTATCCTATGAGGATTTCCAGCTGGAGGTCAGCGGCAGATCCGGTCTGATCCAGGCCGGGACCAGCGCCGCGGACGAAGAGAACGAGACAGAAGAGACGGACGAGAGCGAGGGAGCCGGCGGGGAGAGCACAGGCGCATCCGCCGCGGACCCTTCGGAAGAGACATCCGAGGAGACGCCGGAAGGATCGGAAGCCGGCTGACAGAAAAGAGGGATATCGTGCTGAAGAAGAAACTGAAGATCATTAACATTTCCGGACTGCATCTGCGCCCCACGGGGCTCTTATGCAATGAGGCGATCAAGTACAGATGCGAGATCTCCCTGTATTCCAGGAATTCCCAGATCAACGCCAAGAGTGTCCTGAGCGTGCTGGGAGCCTGCATCAAATGCGGGGACGAGATCGAGCTGGTGTGCAACGGACCGGACGAGGCGGAGGCGATGGATGCGATCACCGCGCTGATCGAGAACGGCCTGGGCGAATAACTGGTATGGGATATCACAATGATGAACGGGGAACCGTGATCAGGGGTGGTTTTCATAATAAATACATTAATAAGGAGGTTCTAAGATGTTTCAGGGAACAAATGCTTCTTCCGGCATCGGGATCGGCAAGGCCGTGATCGTGGAAGAGGTAAATCTGGTGATCAAACGGGAGACGGTAGCGGACGCAGCCGCGGAGGTGGCGCGTTTTAAGGGAGCGCTGGACCGGACCATGAAAGAGACGGAGGAGATGGCCGCTGATCTGGCTACCAGAGTCGGGGAGAAGGAAGCGGAGATCATGAACGGCCACCTGATGCTGTTGATGGACCCTATGCTGACCGGCGAGGTTGAGAACCTGATCAGTGGGGAGCAGATCTGCGGCGAATATGCCATCGAGCAGGTATTTAACATGTATGCCAACGTGTTTGCCAGCATGGACGATGAGCTGATGCAGCAGAGAGCGACGGATATGCGGGACTTAAAGACCCGTCTGCAGAAGGTGATGATGGGCGTTGCCTCCGTGAATATCGCGACGTTGCCGGCAGGGACCATCCTGGTGGCGAAGGATCTGACCCCGTCTATGACGGCAGGCATCAATCCGCAGAATGTGATGGGCATCGTGACGGAGCTGGGCGGCAAGACCTCCCACAGCGCGATCCTGGCAAGAGCGCTGGAGATCCCAGCTGTCGTGGCGGTGACCGGCTTTATGGAGCATGTAAAGAATGGCGACGACGTGGTCCTGGACGGATCGACCGGAGTGGTCTATGTGAATCCGGACCCGGCACTGGCAGCGGAGTATCAGGGAAAGCGGGAAGCCTTCTTAAAAGAGAAAAAGGAACTGGAGCAGTATATCGGCAAGCCGACCATCACCCGGGACGGCGTGAGCGTAGAGCTGGTGGCGAACATCGGCAAGCCGGAGGATGTGGACAAGGTACTGCAGTACGACGGCGAAGGCGTTGGCCTGTTCCGTACCGAATTCCTGTTCATGGACCGGGACTGCATGCCTACGGAGGACGAGCAGTTTGAGGCATATAAGACTGTGGCGGAGAAGCTGAACGGCAAGCCGGTGATCATCCGTACCCTGGATATCGGCGGCGATAAGGAGATCCCGTACATGGGACTGACGAAGGACGAGAACCCGTTCCTGGGCTACCGCGCCATCCGTCTGTGCCTGGACCGGAAGGACGATATCTACCGTCCTCAGCTGCGCGCCCTGCTGCGCGCCAGCGCATACGGCAACATTAAGATCATGATCCCCATGGTGACCTGCTTAGACGAGCTGCGGGAGGCTAAGGCGCTGATCGAGGAGATCAAGGCGGAGCTGACGGAGAAGGGCATTGCCTTTAACAAGGAGATCCAGGTAGGGATCATGGTGGAGACCGCGGCGGCTTCCCTGATGGCGGACGTATTTGCCAAGGAGGCGGATTTCTTCAGCATCGGGACCAATGACCTGACCCAGTATACCATGTCTGTGGACCGTGGGAATGAGAAGATCTCCTATCTGTATTCCACCTTTAACCCGGCAGTGCTGCGGAGCATCCGCCATGTCATCACCTGCGCCCGGGAGGCCGGCATCATGGTGGGCATGTGCGGCGAGGCGGCCAGCGATCCGCTGATGATCCCGCTCCTGCTGGCTTTCGGCCTGAATGAATTCAGCATGAGCGCTTCGGCGATCCTCCGCTCCAGAAAGATGATCACCGAGTACAGCACGGAGACGTTAAAGGACGTAGCCGAGCGGGCGATGATGTTCACGACGGCGAAAGAAGTAGAAGAATACATGAAAGCATTTGTAGGATAAATGCGGACAGAACTGGTTCTGGCTGCCGCTGATCGATGAGCGGCAGCCATTTCCACAGATTTAGAACACCAAGTGAAAAGACAGGATGGAACAGTGCGATGGTAGTGTATTTGATTTGTTATGTGGCGAGTTATCTGCTGGCGGGGTTTGGATATCCGATCCCGGCGGGCCTGGCGCTGATCGGCGCGGCCTGCTGGCTGTATCTTTCTGATTACCGCAGATTCGGCAGCTTGATCCATCTGCGGGGATTATTTTCCCTGTTCTGGGTGGGAGGCCAGGGGCTGGCCTGCTTTCAGCTGAGCCATCTCCAGTCAGACTGGGCCCTGATGACCTGGATCTGCTTTGCGCTGGCATTCCTGGGATTCTGGTGTGTGTTTGAGGCCCTGGTGCGGGTCTATGGTTCCGGCTATGACGCTTATGGGAGATGGAGGAGCTTTTCCGGGAACCCGGCTCCGGTGTTCCGGCTGATCTGCATCTTGACGTTTTTGTCCCTGCTCTGCTTTATCGTAGAGGCGGTGGTGCTTGGGTATGTGCCGCTTTTGGTGCGGGGCGTTCCCCATGCGTATTCCGAGTTCCATCTGACGGGGATCCATTATGTGACAGTCTCCTGCGTGCTGGTGCCGTCTTTGACGGTGCTGTATTTCCATATGGCCAGGGGAAGAGGGAGCGAAGGCGCGGCGGTGGGCGCAGTGGTGCTGACAGTGATCGCCCTGCTGATCCCGATCCTCTGTGTATCCCGGTTCCAGTTCGTGTTCGCGGTGGTCCTGGCTGTGTTCACGTATATCTCGCTGCAGAAGCGGTTCCACCCGCTCTACCTGGCGGTCATGGTGCTCCTGATGATCCCGGTGTACCTGATCCTGACTGTGGCCAGGAGCCATGACGTGGCGTATCTGAACGGGATCTTTGAGATGAAATATGAGGCGATGCCGATCTTCATCACGCAGCCTTATATGTATATCGCCAATAACTACGAAAACTTTAACTGTATGGTAGAGGTGCTCCCGGCCCACAGCCTTGGCTTAAAGGGGCTGTTCCCCCTGTGGGCGCTGACGGGGCTGAAGTTTGCTTTCCCGCAGCTCATCAATTTCCCCATCTATGTGGATAAAAAGGAGCTGACGACGCTGACGATGTTTTACGACGCCTACTATGATTTTGGATGGATCGGCGTGCTGCTGTTCTCCTGCCTGCTGGGCCTGGCGGCCTACCTGCTGGCAGTGAAGATCCGGGAAATGCGGAATCCCCTGGGATTTTTGCTCTACGCACAGTTTGCGGCTTATATGATGCTTTCGTTTTTTACCACCTGGTTCAGCAATACCACCACCTGGTTCTACTTTATCGTGACCGGGCTGATGGCGGTGTATTACAGTCTGAACGCCCGCAGGCGGTAGGGATAAAAGTCAGCCGGTCTGCCGCAGAGGGGACCGGCTTTCCCTGTTTCTAAGGGAAGGATGGATCAAAGGAATGAGGAGGATAAGACGATGATTTCAGAAAAGATGAGACCGCTGGTACAGAACAATTCGGTGATCCGCGTGATGTTCGAGGAAGGGAAGCGCCTGGCCGGCATCTACGGCGCGGAGAACGTGTATGACTTCAGCCTGGGCAATCCCAGCGTCCCGGCTCCCAAGGAGGTGGAGCAGGCGATCCTGGATACGCTGCGGGAGGAGGACTCGATGTTCGTCCACGGCTATATGAGCAACGCCGGGTATGAGGACGTGCGGGAAACGATCGCCCAGTCCCTGAACCAGCGGTTTGGGACGTCGTTTGGCCAGGACAATATCCTGATGACCGTAGGCGCGGCCAGCGGGCTGAATGTGATGCTGAAGACGCTCCTGGACCCAGGAGACGAGGTGATCGTGTTCGCCCCCTATTTCCTGGAATATAAGAACTATGTGCGTGGTTACGACGGGAAGTTGGTGGAGATTTCTCCCAATACGGCGGATTTCCAGCCGAACCTGGAGGAGTTCCGAGAGAAGATCACGGCGGCCACCAAGGCGGTGATCATCAATACCCCCAACAATCCCACCGGCGTAGTGTATCCGGAGGAGACCCTGGAGCGGATGGCACAGATCCTGCGGGAGAAGGAGGCCGAGTTTGGGACGGATATCGTGCTGCTCTCGGACGAGCCGTACCGGGAGCTGGCGTATGACGGCGTGGAGGTGCCTTATGTCACGAAGTTCTATCACAACGCGGTGGTGTGCTATTCCTACAGCAAGTCCCTGTCCCTGCCTGGCGAGCGGATCGGGTATCTGGTGATCCCGGACGAGGTGACGGACAGTAAGGACGTCTTTACGGCGGCGGTGATCGCTAACCGGGTGCTGGGCTGCGTGAACGCGCCGTCCCTGATCCAGCGGGTGATCAAGCGCTGCATCGAGATGGGGGCTACGGTGGATCTGGCGGCCTATGACCGGAACCGGAACCGCCTGTACGAGGGCTTAAAGGCCCTGGGCTTTTCCTGCATCAAGCCGGAGGGGGCGTTCTACCTGTTCGTAAAGGCCCCGGAGGCGGACGAGAAGGCGTTCTGCGCGAAAGCCCAGAAGTACAACCTGCTGCTGGTGCCGGGAAGCTCCTTTGCCTGCCCGGGATATGTGCGGATCGCTTACTGTGTGTCTTATGAGCAGATCGAGCGGTCGATGCCGGCGTTTGAGAAGCTGGCGAAGGAGTATGGGCTGGCGTAAAATGGGCTGGTGCAAATCGGAAAAGACTGGATAATAAAGGAGGCGGCGCGCCATGAAAGGCTGGGAAGCGAATATCCGAAAGGTGGTCCCTTATGTGCCGGGAGAACAGCCCCAGGGGGACCGGCTGATCAAACTAAATACCAATGAGAACCCCTATCCTCCGGCTCCGGGGGTGGAGAAGGCCCTGCGGGAGATGGATCCGGACCGGTTCCGGAAGTACCCGGATCCTGCGTCAGCAGAGCTGGTGGAGGCCCTGGCTGATTATCACGGCGTGGGGGCGGACCAGGTGTTTGTGGGCGTGGGATCGGACGATGTGATCGCCATGAGCTTTCTGACCTTTTTCAATTCGGAAAAGCCGGTCCTGTTCCCGGATGTGACCTACTCCTTTTACAAGGTGTGGGCGGAGCTGTTCCAGGTGCCTTACGAGACGCCGGCGCTGGACGGGGCGTTTGGGATCTGCCCGGAGGACTACCGGAAGGAAAACGGGGGGATCATTTTCCCCAATCCCAATGCCCCTACGGGCCTGCTCCTCCCCTTAGACCAGGTGGAGGCGATCGTCCGGGAGAACCGGGACAGCATTGTGATCGTGGACGAAGCATATATTGATTTTGGAGGGGTATCTGCGCTGCCTTTGACGGCGCGTTATGACAACCTGCTGGTGGTGCGGACGTTCAGCAAATCCCGCTCTATGGCGGGGCTGCGGATCGGCTATGCCGTGGGGGATCCTGCCCTGATAGGGGCGCTGCAGGATGTGAAATATTCCTACAATTCTTATACCATGAACCTGCCGTCCCAGATCCTGGGAGCGGCGGCCGTGAGGGACGAAGCCTATTTCCGGAGCACGGTGGAGCGGATCATAGAGACCCGGGAGTGGGCGAAGGAGGAGCTTGGGAAGCTGGGATTTTCCTTCCCGGATTCCATGGCGAATTTTATCTTTGCGGCCCATGAGTCGGTGCCGGCGGCGGAGCTTTATGAGGCGCTGCGGGCGGAGAAGATCTATGTGCGGTATTTTAAGCAGCCAAGACTGGACAACTATCTGCGGATCTCCATCGGGACCCGGGAGGAGATGGAGGCGCTGTTTGGGTTCCTTGGGAGGTATCTGGGGGAGCGGAAGCGTTAGGCCGGGGAGCGCGGCAAAAGTGAGGTGAGCGGATGAAAGACGGCAGATATTATGCCGGTATGATCCTGAATATCGTGATCCCCCTTGGGGAGATCGGGCTGGTCTGCCTGCTGGGGCCGAAGCTTTTGGTATTTTTCATGCCGTTCGTGATCGGCTGGGTGATCGCGATGATCGCCAATCCGCTGGTGCGGATGCTGGAGCGGCGGCTGAAGATGGTCCGCAAGCACAGCTCTGCTTTGATCGTGGTGGCGGTGCTGGCGGCGATCATCGGGCTGGCGTATGTGATCATTTCCCGGCTGATCATGGAGGCTTACGGCCTGATCCAGGATCTGCCGGAGCTGTATCACACGGCGTCCCTGGAGGTGGATCGGATCGTAGACCGGTTTGCGGGGGTGCTCCAGGTCCTTCCTGAGGGGGTGCGGCAGGACTGGCAGGAGCTGGCGGGAAGCGTCAGCCAGGCCCTTGGCGCGCTGGTGCAGACGATCGCTTCGCCGACCGTGGAGGCTGCCGGGAATGCGGCGATGCGGATCCCCGGGCTCCTGGTCAATGTGATCGTGACGATCCTGTCTTCTTATTTTTTTATTGCGGAGCGGGACCGGATCATCGAGTTCTGGCGGAACCATCTGCCTGGCGGGGGGAGCCGCTATTACGGATATCTGAAGGCGGACGTGAAGCGGCTGATCGGAGGCTATTTCCTGGCCCAGTTCAAGATCATGTTCGTGGTGGCGTTCATGCTGTTCGTGGGATTTCTGGTGCTGGGCATCGGCTACAGCGGCCTGCTGGCGGTGCTGATCGCGATGCTGGATTTCCTGCCGATCTTTGGCACGGGGACGGTGCTGATCCCCTGGGCAATCATAAAGCTGCTGGCGGGAGAGTATCCCCTGGCGGTGGGGCTGGCCCTGCTGTACGTGCTGACCCAGGTGGTGCGCCAGCTGATCCAGCCGAAGATCGTGGGGGATACCATGGGGCTTCCGGCGCTGTGGACGCTGGTGCTTCTGTACCTGGGCTTTAAGGTCCGGGGGATCTCCGGCATGATCCTGGCGGTGCCTCTGGGCATCGTGGTCATGAACCTGTATAAATATGGGGCGTTTGACCGTCTCATCGAGAGCCTGAAGCAGCTGGGGCGGGAGACGGCTCAGCTGCGGAAGGGGGCGGAGGGCTCCGGGAGCGGGAGTGAGGACGATTGAGAACATGCAGGTAATTTGTCCATTTCCAGGCGTTTCCAGAGGAAAAGATTATGGAAATTTCTGAACAGAAATCAGTTGTAACCATGGGACAAATTCGGTATAATGGAGGTTATCCAGTTGTCCGCGGCCTGCATACAAGCTTGCCGTGGACAGCAGAATTTTTCTAGGTTTTTAGGAGAAACAGGAGGAAAACACGTGAACAGAGAAAAGATCATCGTGATTGATTTCGGCGGCCAGTACAACCAGCTGGTGGCGCGCCGGGTCCGGGAATGCAATGTTTACTGTGAAATCTATTCTTACAGGACGGATATTGCCGCGATCCGGGCGATGGAGCCGAAGGGCATCATCCTGACCGGCGGTCCGGACAGCTGCTACCGGGACGGGGCGGCTACCTGCGGCCGGGAGTTGTTTGAGCTGGGCATCCCGGTGCTGGGCCTTTGCTATGGCGCGCAGCTGATGCATCATGTGCTTGGCGGAAAGGTGGAGAAGGCTCCGGTGCGGGAGTATGGAAAGACCGAGGTGTTCGTGGATCCGGCGTCCCCGCTGTTTGCCGGGGTGGAGGAGAGCACCATCTGCTGGATGAGCCATTTTGACTATATCTCCCAGGCGGCTCCGGGATTTTCCATCTGCGCCCACACCAAGGATTGTCCGGTGGCGGCGGCCGAGGATCAGGAACGGGGACTGTATTCGATCCAGTTCCATCCGGAGGTGCTGCACACGGTGCGGGGCAAGGAGATCCTTTCTAATTTCGTATACAATGTCTGCCATTGCTCCGGCGACTGGAAGATGGACGCCTTTGTGGAGCAGTCCATCCAGGCGATCCGGGAGAAGGTAGGCAGCGGCCGGGTGCTGTGCGCCCTGTCCGGCGGCGTAGATTCCTCTGTTGCGGCAGTACTCCTTTCTAAGGCGGTAGGCAAGCAGCTGACCTGCGTGTTCGTGGATCACGGCCTGCTGCGGAAGAATGAAGGGGACGAGGTCGAGGCGATCTTTGGCCCCAGCGGAAGCTATGACTTGAACTTTATCCGGGTGAACGCCCAGGAGCGGTATTATGAGAAGCTGGCCGGGGTGACGGAGCCGGAGCAGAAGCGGAAGATCATCGGCGAGGAGTTCATCCGGGTGTTCGAGGAGGAAGCTAAGAAGATCGGAACTGTGGATTTCCTGGTGCAGGGCACCATCTATCCGGACGTGGTAGAGTCCGGGCTGGGCGGAGAGTCTGCGGTGATCAAGTCCCATCACAATGTGGGCGGCCTGCCGGATTATGTGGATTTTAAGGAGATCATCGAGCCGCTGCGGGATCTGTTCAAGGATGAGGTGCGGAAAGTCGGCCTGGAGCTGGGCATTCCGGAGTACCTGGTATTCCGCCAGCCGTTCCCGGGGCCGGGACTGGGCGTGCGGATCGTGGGCGAGGTCACTGCGGAAAAGGTGAAGATCGTCCAGGACGCAGACGCCATTTTCCGGGAGGAAGTGGCCAACGCCGGTTATGATAAGAAGATCAACCAGTACTTCGCTGCACTGACCAATATGCGGTCTGTGGGTGTAATGGGCGATGAGCGGACCTACGATTACGCTGTGGCGCTGCGGGCGGTGAGCACCATTGACTTTATGACTGCGGAAGCGGTGGAGATCCCGTGGGAAGTGCTGCAGAAGGTGATGAGCCGGATCATCAATGAGGTGAAGGGAGTTAATCGCGTGTTCTATGATCTGACTTCTAAGCCGCCGGGGACGATTGAGTTTGAGTGATGAAATGACTTTTAAAAACTTAGTGTTTGTGCGGGTTTCAAGCAAATTTGTTTAATTTCTGGCAACGATTTGGCAACATTTTGGGTATCACTCATTAGATAATAGAATACTTCA
The DNA here is from genome assembly GCA_018715565.1 of Candidatus Ventrimonas merdavium. Lineage (GTDB taxonomy): Bacteria > Bacillota > Clostridia > Lachnospirales > Lachnospiraceae > Brotaphodocola > Brotaphodocola merdavium. The sequence goes on along the minus strand of DVLJ01000124.1, from coordinate 127 downwards.
ATAATAGAAAAACCTTACTGATTTTCGGAAATGAAGCTGAAAGTCGGTAAGGTTTTTGTAGTGAGAATGAGCCGAGGGAAGGATAGCAAGCTTTTATAATTAGAACAAAGTGTTGACACCATATACG
>DVLJ01000123.1 GCA_018715565.1 Candidatus Ventrimonas merdavium | reverse complement strand
ATCATGTCCAGGCTGCTGTTGTAGATCATCACGCTGTCCAAAAAGTCGGAGCTGCTGACAAAATTGCCCAGATCCCGGATGGCCAGGATCCGCTGGGAGTTGCTGAGGCTTTGGCTGGTGCGCAGGGTCTTGATGGAGGACGTGTAGAACATCTGCATGGCCGAGTTCTTGATATTGTTCAGCAGGGACGCGGACAGGGTGTTCACGCTCTCCACGAAATCATTATTATAAGAAGTGATCGTCTGCAGGGCAGACCATTGGAATACATTGTACAGAAGAAGAAACAGAGCCAGAAATACCGTGGCAGACAGGACTGTCAGAAAATGGCGCAGGATAGATGGGTTGGTGTCACGTTGTTTTTTTGGCAGTTTCATAGCTTACCTTCCTATTCTCTCGTAAATTTTTTTGTGCGTATCAGGAGTATCGCTTGTCTCTGATTATCATTATATAATCCTTCCCCCCTCTCGGGTAGTTCAAAATTTGTATTTAGAATGGTTCTACTATATTTAAACTGTACATTTTATGGGATTTATTTTTATAATAATTGTGCAACATGCCATTGGTGAGCGTGAAAATTATTTTGTGGCCGCAAAATAAGAAAGAATACGAAGGGAGGCATTTTTTTCATGAAGAAGTCCTTAAAGAAGTTGATGAGCGTAGGTTTGGCAGGTGCGATGATCCTTGGGCTGACGGCCTGCGGAGGCGGATCGGAGCAGAGCGGGGCGACCCAGGCAGCTCCGGCGGCGACAGAGGCGCCGGCGACGGAAGGCGGAGAGGCAGGAGCTGAGGCAGCAGAAGCCGAGGCGGCAGGAACGGAGGCCGCCGGAGGGAGCGATACCAGCTACTCGGGTACGGTCATGATGTATTCTTCCATGCAGGAGGATCAGCTGATCGCCATCAAGGAGGCGTTTGAGGCAAAATATCCCAATGTTAAGATGGAATATTATTTTGCGGGCACCAGCAAGGTGATCACCAAGATCGCCACGGAGCAGCAGGCCGGACAGGTAGACGCGGACGTGATCTGGGTAGGCGACCCGGCGGACTATGTATCCTTTAAGGAGCAGAACATCTTACAGCAGTATACCTCTCCCGAGGCAGAGGCGATTGACGCGGCTTACATTGACAAGGACGGCTATTACACCGGCGCCCGTCTGATGAACATGGGCATCGCCTACAACACGGCCCTGGTAACGCCGGAGGAGGCTCCCCAGAGCTGGAACGACCTGCTGGATGAGAAATGGAACGATCAGATCGTTATGACCGATCCGGGAAGCTCAGGCACCTCCAAATACTGGAGGAACGCCATCATGTGCAATGAGAACTACGGCGTGGACTATATGCAGAAGCTGAAGGACAACGGCTGCTATCTGGAGAGCGGCACCACCGCGACCCACAACCAGCTGGCTGCCAGCGCGTATAAGGTAGGCGTGTGCTTAGACTATGTAACGGCGAACCTGGCCAACGAGGGATCCCCCATCGCGTTTGTATTCCCGGAGGATACCGTTTCCATCTTCAGCCCCATCGGTCTGGTGGCAAACTGTGCCAACGAGGAAAACGGCAAGCTGCTGTATGACTTCATTCTGTCCAAAGAAGGCCAGCAGGTCCTGATCGAGAACAACCTGATCTCTGTGAGAAACGATATCGAGCAGAAGGACGTGGACGTAGCGGCGATCGCTGCCAAAGCCATGGACGCCAACCTGGACGATATGGTAGCGAAAGAGGAAGAGAACAGCGAAGCATTCGACCAGATCTTCGGTCTGTAACAGAATGGCAGAACCAGTGCGGCGGTGGAGTCCCCTCCGGGGCTCCACTGCTGTCAGTTAAAGGAGGATCCACATGGCGAAAGTAAGATTTGAAGACATTACGTTTCGTTATGGCAATCATTACGTATTAAAGAATTTCAGCCTGGAGGTGGAGAGCGGGCAGATCATGTGCCTGGTGGGCCCGTCAGGGTGCGGCAAGACGACCCTGGTGCGCTGCCTTCTGGGGCTGGGAAAACCGGAGACCGGAGAGATCTATGTAGGGGACCGGTGCCTGTTCAGCGCCAAGCGGCGGGTGAACGTGCCGGCGGAGCGGCGGAACATCGGGATCGTTTTCCAGGATTACGCGGTGTGGCCCCACATGACGGTCAAGGAAAACGTACTGTATCCCATGAAGAAACGGAAGGTCCCGAAGGCGGAGGCGGAAAAGCGGGCCATGCACGCCCTGGATCAGGTGAACATGCGGGAATACGCCAATCACCTGCCCAGCCAGCTTTCCGGCGGACAGCAGCAGCGGGTGGCGATCGCCCGGGCTCTGGTAGGAAGCGAGGACCTGATCGTGATGGACGAGCCGATCACTAACCTGGATGCGAAGCTGAGAGAGCAGATGCTGGCGGAGATCCGGGAGATCCAGCGGACGATCGGCACCACGATCCTGTACATCACCCACGATCAGCAGTCTGCCCTGCAGCTGTGCGACAAGATGGCGATCATGCAGCAGGACGGCAGCCTCTGCCAGGTGGGAACGGACGAGGATATCATCCTGCGGCCGGAAAGCCGGTTCGCGTTTGAATTCATCGGTGTGTCTAATTTTATCCCGGTGGTAAGGCAGAACGGCCGGTGCTATCTTCAGGGGGGCAAGGAGCTGATCCCGTGGGAGGAGCCTATTCCGGAGGACTTAGATCTCACCAAAAAGGTGGAGCTGGGGATCCGGCCGAACGATATCGTGTTCGACCCCGCTTCTCCGATCCGGGGGAAGGTGAAGCGCAGCGTGTTCCTGGGGAGCGAGTATGACTACTTCGTGCTCCTGGGAGAAAAGGAGCTGCGGGTGCAGCAGAGCACGCTGGACGCCATCCAGTACGGGATCGTAAAGGAAGGAAGCGAGATCGGGCTGAGGCTTTTGAACCCTCGTTATTATGAAAGCTGAACCTGACTGCAGGGATTTGGCTGGAAAGGGGAAACGATGAGTTACTTTTCAAGAAGAAAGAACAACCGGGATCTGGCGGCCATCGACGGAAGGCATTTCGGGCTGGATCAGGCCATGACGGGGCTGAGCTTTATCCTGCTGGCCGTGATCGTAGTCATCCCGGTCTTTATGATCATTTACCACGCATTTTTCTTTGAGGGAAAATTCAGCCCGGAGCTCTTCAGCACCCAGCTGCTGGACAAGGATAACCTGGCGTCCATGTGGAACACGATCAAGATCGCGTTCTGGGTGACCCTGCTGGGGACGATCGTGGGCGTGTTCTACGCCTGGCTCCTGGGGCGGAGCGATATCCCGGCCAAAGGACTGATGCGGGCGTTATTCAACATCCCGTACATGTTCCCGCCGTTCTTGGGAGCCATGGCCTGGGACCTGTTGTTAAACGGACGGTCCGGGTATCTGAACCGCTGGCTGATGGACGTGTTCCATCTGTCTAAGGCGCCGTTTAACATCAACTCCCTGGGCGGGATCGTATTTGTAGAGCTGTCCTATTACTTCCCATTTGTGTTCATGCAGGTGGTGAGCGCCCTGGAGCGCATGGACCCGACCCTGGAGGAGTCGGCCCGGATCGCGGGGGCGAAGCAGACCACGGTGATCCGGAAGATCACCTTGCCGCTGGTGCTCCCGGCAATCTCCGCAGGGGCGCTGCTGATCCTGATCAGCTCCCTGGCCCATTTCGGCGTGCCGTCCATCCTGGGCTTCTCTCAGGGCATTTACACCCTGCCGACCCGGATCTACGCGGTGATCTCCCGGTCGGGCGGAAGCTTTGACGGCATCCGTCAGGGCGCGGCCCTGTCGATCATGCTGGTGCTGGTGGTGGCTATCGCGCTGGTGATCCAGAAGAAGGTGCTGAGCAGCGGAAGCTACGACATCATCAAGGGAAAGAGCATGCGTCCCACCCTGATCAAGCTGCGGGGCGCGAAACTGCCGCTGTTTTTGCTGGCAGTCCTGACCCTGATCTTCATCGTGATCGTGCCGCTGGCGATGATCTTCCTGGTAGGTCTGGTAAAGGCTTACGGCCTGCCGCTGATCCCGGAGAACTTTACGCTGGCAAACTACGTGAAGGTGTTCTCCAGCTCGGGCACCCTGGATTCCATCCGGAACTCCCTGTTCGTGTCCATTTCCGCAGGCATCATCTGTATGTTCCTGGGAACTCTGATCGCCTATGTTGTGCAGAAAATCCGTCCGAAGGGAAAGGGCGTGCTGGAGGTATTGTCAGTGCTCCCGTATTCCATCCCTGGAACGGTGCTGGCGATCGGCGTGATCCTGGCCTGGTCCGGCGACCTGGGCCTGAACCTGTATAACACGATCTGGATCATCCTGGTGGCATACCTGGCCCGGTATCTGTCCTTCTCTATGAAGACGTCCTCGGCGGCCCTTTTACAGGTGCATCCATCCCTGGAGGAGGCGGCCCGGACCTGCGGCGCGTCCCATACGGAGAGCTTAAAGGATATCACCCTGCCGCTGATCCGGCCTGCCATGGTATCGGGATTCTTCCTGATCTTCCTGCCGGCCATGCGGGAGGTTACCACCTCGGTGCTGCTGTACGGACCGTATACCAGGACCCTGGGCGTGCAGATCTACTCCCTGCGGGACGCGGGCATGATGCCCCAGGCGGCGGCCCTTGGTTCGGTAGCCATTGTTCTGATCATTATCTGCAACACCATTGTGACCCAGATCACCAAGGACCGGAAGGGGGTGTAGGGCGTGGAACAGATCGTACTGCGTCATGTGACAAAAAAATTTACCACCAAGACCCTGGGCGATATTGTTGCGGTGGATGATTTTAACCTGTCGGTGGAGGAAGGAGAGTGCTTTTCCTTCCTGGGACCGTCGGGCTGCGGAAAATCTACCACCCTGCGGATGATCGCCGGGTTCGAGGACCTGACCGAGGGCGAGATCGAGCTCTGCGGGAAACCAGTGTCCATCAAGAGCAAGAACCTGTATGTGCCGCCGGAGAACCGGGGGCTGGGCATGGTGTTCCAGGCCTTCGCCGTGTGGCCCCATATGAATGTGTTTGAAAATGTGGCCTTCCCCCTGCGCCTGCAGAAGATGAACCGGACGGACATCGAGCGCAAGGTGAAGGAAGCCCTGCACCACACCAGCTTAGACGGGCTGGAGACGACGTACCCGTCGGACCTGTCCGGAGGCCAGCAGCAGCGGATTGCCCTGGCCCGGGCGATCGTGACCCAGCCGAAGGTGATGCTGTTGGACGAACCCCTGTCCAACCTGGATCCCAAGCTGCGGGAGACGATGCGTTTTGAAATCAAGGAGCTGCAGAAAAAGCTGGGCTTTACGATCATCTTCGTGACCCACGACCAGTCGGAGGCCATGGCGATCTCCGACCGGATGATGGTGTGCGATATGGGGAAGATCATGCAGATCGACACCCCGGAGAACCTATACAATAAGCCGATCAACCGGTTCGTCCACAGCTTCCTGGGCGAGAGTACCTTCTTAAACGTGGTGGTCCGGGATGGAAAGGTCTACGCGGAAGGCGACGATGAGCAGCCCCTGGATCTGACCATACCTGGGGACGCGGCAGAGCGGATGGTGGTGGCCTCCCGGCCCAACGCCATCGCCCTGACCCAGGACGAAGGATATCAGACTTTTGTAGAAAAACGGATCTTCCTGACCGACCGGACGGAATATATCATCCCGGTAGGCAGCCAGCAGCTGAAGGTGCAGACGCCGCACCGGATCTCCTTCCGGGAGGGAGAGCGCTGCTGCGTGCGGCTGTTAGAGCCGATGTGGTATCCGATGGAAGACGAGGCCGCGGAAAAGGAGCGGATGCGGAGACAGCTAGTGTAACGATCAAAAATAGAAACGCGCCGTCAGGCGCACAGCCTGGAAAGGGAGACGTTCTGTGGGAACGTCTCCTTTTTTAGGTCCGCGTATTCCATTCCATGCTGCGTTACTGGGGAAATCAAAGAGGTTGCGAATATGTGCGATTTTGGGTGATAATATGTAAAACAAGAAAATGATATGCACTTCAAGGGAAAACTGTGGAATTCAAATGCAAAAAATACATAAAAAATACTCGATATGCCACAAAATGCCTTGCGTTTTGTGCAAAAGTGTGCTATATTGGGCGTAAAGAAAATCTGACCGATCCTGCAGGCCGGTTTCCTGCGCAGATCTGCGAGGAGAGCATGACGGCAGAGGATGGTTATCGTATCGAAGGGAAAGGAGATAAAGAGGATGAGTCAAGCAGGAAAAGCAAGACCAAGTGTTCTGCTGGTGTCCGTGGATGCGCTGAAGCCGGAATTCGTATTTGAGCAGGAGAGGCTGGAGGTCTGTCTCCCCAATATCACCCGGTATTTTGTGGAGGAAGGGCTGACGGCCAGAGAAGGGATGAAAAGCGTATTTCCCACCTTTACCTACCCGTGCCATCAGAGTATGATCACCGGGACCAACCCGTCGGTCCATGGGATCGTGAACAATGGGATCTTTGATCCCACAGGGGAGCACCTGGGGGCATGGCATTGGTTTGCCAACAGACGGGTCAAGACTCTCTGGGAGGCGGCGAAGGAGGCTGGATACTGCTCCGCCAGTGTGGCGTTCCCCACTTCTGTAGGAGCAAAAGGAGATTATATCGCTCCAGAATACTGGTGGGACGGAAGCGAGCTGGACAGCCGATTTATTGACGCGGTCGCTTGTCCTCAGGGCCTGATCGGGGAGATGGAGCAGGAGATCGGGCGATATGCGGGCGGTCTGGATCTGTCGGACGCGGGAGACCGGCAGAGAGGGAACGCGGCGCTGTGGATGCTGAGACAGAAGCTGGCGCCCAGAAGGGAAGCAAGACAGCCGTTTTTCTTGTCCGCTTATTTTGCCAGCTTTGATGAAAGCGCGCATCAGAATGGCGTGTACAGCCGGGAAGCGGCGGAGAGCCTTCAGAAGATCGATGGGATGCTGGGCGAGCTGATCGAAGAAGCCCGCAGGATCGCCGGGGAGGATCTGGTGGTATGCGTGGTATCCGACCACGGTTCTCTGGATAATACGCACAATATCTGTCCGAACGTGCTGCTGAGGGAAGCAGGATTGATCGAGACCGATGAGAAGGGAGCAGTCATCGGCTGGGAAGCGTTCAGCCAGAGAGCGGGCGGTACCGCAGAGATCCGCCTGCACCATCCGGAGGACAGGGCGGCGGCAGAGAAGCTGGCCCAGGTGATGGAATGGATGGCGCAGCATCCGGAGAGCGGGATCCTGGAGGTCCTGACCGGGGAAGAAGCCCGGGAGCGGGGCGGATTTCCGGAGGCGGCTTACGTGCTGGTATCCCAGAAGGGCTATGAGATCCGGGACGACGTGACGGGAACGTACTGCCGGACTTCTCTGACCCAGAAGGCGCAGCACGGCTACAGCGAGGAATTCCCGGAGATGCGGGCCTCCTTCATGATGACAGGGGCCGGGATCCCGTCTGGATCCATCGAAGGCGTGCGCCTGATCGATGTGGCGCCGACGCTGGCGGCGGTCATGGGGGCTTCCCTGCCGGACGCCCAGGGCTCCGATGTGCTTGGCAGGAAACGGCTGCTGCAGGATATGGCCGGCCGGATCCCGGCAGTGGCAGACGCCGCCGTATTAAAAGAGACGTTCTGGATGAATGACCGGACGGTGTCCTGGGAAGAGACCAGAGTGGACGCGGTAAAGCCGGAGGATATCCAGGACGCGTCAGAACGCCTGCAGCGCTTTGCCCCCTATCTGGAGACCGTGTTCCCGGAACTGGAGGAGACAGGCGGGATCATTGAATCCGAGTTAAGAGAGATCCCCGGAATGAAAGATCACCTGTGCCGCGTCTGGGGCGCAGGGATGGAAGGACGGCTGATGCTGAAGATGGACAGCCACCTGCCGGTATCTGGATCGGTAAAAGCCAGGGGCGGGATCTATGAGGTGCTGAAGCATGCGGAGGACCTGGCTTTAGAGGCAGGGCTCCTGAAGGAAACGGATGATTACCGCATCCTGGCAAAGCCGGAGCTCCGGGAGTTTTTCGGCCGCTATACGGTGCAGGTGGGCAGTACGGGAAATCTGGGGATGAGCATCGGGATCATGAGCGCCCGCCTGGGATTCCGGGTGATCGTCCATATGTCGGCTGACGCGAAACAGTGGAAAAAGGATCTGCTGCGCAGCCGCGGCGTGGAAGTGATCGAATATCAGGATGATTACTGCGCGGCTGTGGAGCAGGGGCGGAAGAATTCGGATAAAGATCCGATGAGCTATTTTGTCGATGATGAAAATTCTAAAAATCTGTTTCTAGGCTACAGTGTGGCAGGAGAGCGCTTGAAAGCTCAGCTGGATGAGATGGGGATCCTGGTGGACGAGGACCATCCGCTGTTCGTCTACCTGCCCTGCGGGATCGGCGGCGCTCCGGGCGGCATCACTTACGGGCTGAAGCAGATCTACGGCGATCATGTCCATTGCTTCTTTACGGAGCCGACACACGCCTGCTGCATGCTCCTGGGGATGGCTACGGGGCTCCATGACGGCGTTTCCGTGAAGGATTTCGGGATCGACGGGCGGACAGACGCAGATGGTCTGGCTGTTGGACGGCCGTCCGCTTTCGTAGGGAAAGTGGTGGAGCCGATGCTGGCGGGGATCGCGACCATTGAGGACCAGAAGCTTTACAAGCTGATGCGGGCGCTCCTGACGGAGGAGGAGATCTTTATCGAGCCCAGCTCCTGCGCAGCGTTTGCGGCGCTGATCCGGCCGGAGGATATGCGCCGGTATATCCAGCAGAAGGGCCTTGAGGGAAAGATGGGACAAGCGGTCCATATCGCCTGGGCGACCGGCGGGAGCATGGTGCCGCAGGAGACCCGGGATGGGTATCTTGCTGTGGGGCGGTAGGATGCGGCTTGGGAGTATCTGCGTAGTTCTGAGCTGGCAAATCTGGTGGAGCTGGCCTTAAATTTACAATAAAATCTTTATTCATTAATATCTGTAAAACCGTCACTCGATAGATAGAGCGGCGGTTTTTTCATATATAGTTTTCTATTCTCCAAGAAAGCATTCCAGATTTTAAAACAGATAAAAATATTGTCAAAAAATAAAGAAGGGAAAACTGTAAAAATGAGTTTATCCTAAATTATTCACGGAACAGTATCTGAATTGATAACAGTACCATGAATCTGAAAATTGATCCA
>DVLJ01000122.1 GCA_018715565.1 Candidatus Ventrimonas merdavium | reverse complement strand
ATCACATAAATAATGTTGCGGGACGCACCTTCTTTTCTCAGCCATTCATTTTCAACCATTTTTCTTAAAATTTTTCCGGCACTTTTCCGGTACTCTCCGGCACTCTCCTGCACTTTTCCGGCACTTTCCGGCACTTCTGCAGTAGTTTCAACGCCATCTATGACATTCACGCCATTTTTCATATCATAGCCGTTGATCGGATTTCTGTAAATATTAATACGCAGGTCAACTTCTCCACCAATAAATTCTGGCTCTCTCAATCCCATCGCTTTTACTTTTCCAATAATCCGTGGAATTCCGCTTCCCCAATGCTCGATCAGATTCATATAGGAAAACGCCACAGCCAACCAGCCTCTCGCCGGTCGCCCATGGCGTTCTTCATTTCACACTTCTTTCTTCCCGGATCTCAGGGCTTTCCCTGCTCCGGTCCCGCGGCGCGGTCTCCTCTCAGGCCGTTCCAGCCTTACAGGATCACCTTCGCCGGGCACTTAGCGGCGCACTTGCCGCAGTTGGTGCACTTCTCGTAGTCGATCACGGCCACGTTGTTCTCCATGTGGATCGCATCGAACTCACACTGCTTGGTGCACAGGGTGCAGCCGATGCAGCCGTTGTCGCATTTGGCCTTGACGTCCTTGCCCTTGTCGTGGGAGGAGCACTGTACCAGATGCTCTGCGGAGTACGGAACCAGCTCGATCAGGTGGTTCGGGCAGGCGGCTACGCACTTGCCGCAGGATACGCACTTTTCTTTGTCTACTACGGCTACGCCGTCCACTACGTGAATCGCGTCAAAGGCACAGGCCTTGACACAGGAGCCGTAGCCCATACATCCGTAGGTGCAGGCCTTGGCGCCGGCGCCGGGCACCACCGCGATCTTGGCGCAATCGTCGATACCGTAATAGTTGTACTGGATGCGGGCCTTATCGCAGGTGCCTTTACATTTTACAAAGGCAACCTTCTTCTCAGTGGCGCCGCTCTCCACGCCCATGATCGCAGCGATCTTCGCCGCGCAGTCCGGGCCGCCTACGGGACAGCCGTTGACCGGAGCCGTTCCTGCTACGATCGCGCTTGCCAGACCGTCACAGCCCGGGAAACCGCAGCCGCCGCAGTTGTTGCCCGGCAGCTCTGCCCGGACCAGGGTCTCTCTCTCGTCTACTTCTACTTTTAACTTTTCACTGGCCAGTCCCAGGAGTACACCGATGATAATACCGATCGCACCGATGATCCCTGCCGCCATGAGCAATCCCATCATATTCATCTTCGCTACCTCCCGTTAAATCAGGCCGGAGAAGCCCATGAAAGCAATGGCCATCAGTCCGGAGGTGATCAGCACGATGGGAGATCCCTGGAAGTTGAACGGAATGTCATTGTCTTCAATGCTTTCACGGATGCTTGCCAGCAATACGATCGCAATGGTGAAACCAACCGCGGTACCCAGACCGTTGGCCACGCTGAGCAGGAAGTTGTACTCCTTCTGCACGTTGGTCAGAGCGGAACCTAATACTGCGCAGTTGGTGGTGATCAGGGGCAGGTACACGCCCAGCGCCTGATACAGGGACTGCATATTTTTCTTTAAGAACATCTCAACCAGCTGTACCAGAGCCGCGATGACCAGGATGAACGCGATGGTCTGCAGATAGGTCAGCCCCGTGGGGACCAGCACAAAGGTATAGATCAGGTTGGTTACCATGGACGCCAGCACGATAACGAAGATAACGGCCGCGCCCATACCCAGAGCAGTGTCTACCTTCTTGGAAACGCCAAGGAACGGGCAGAGGCCCTGGAACTGGCTCAGGATGATGTTGTTCACCAGAGCAGCGCCTACAATTACTAAAATCAATTCTTTCATCTACTCGGCCCCTCCTATTCTTCTTTCTTGCCGGCATTCGCCGCCTGCTCGGCCATCTTCTTGGCCAGAGCCGCCTTCTTGGCTTCCTCGGCTTTTGCCAGCTCCTCGAGACGCTTGGTCTCTAAGGTGTTGTGGTTCGCCATGCAGGCGCTGCCGGAGCAGCTTAAGCAGTTGCCGCCGCAGGCTAACTTGGAAGGCGCCACAGAGCCGTTGGTCGCGGACGGAGCCTTGAACTTGTTCTGCAGTGCGGTCAGGCCTGCCAGTACGAAGAACGCGCCGGGAGCCAGGCCGAAGATGGCGATCCGGTACGCCTCCGGGATGAACTCGATGCCGAATACAGAACCGGAGCCTAAGATCTCACGGAAGATCGCGATGCAGGTCAGGCCTACGGTAAAGCCCAGGCCCATGCCAACGCCGTCAAACGCAGATTCCACCGGACCGTTCTTTGCCGCGTAAGCCTCGGCACGGCCCAGGATGATACAGTTTACAACGATCAGAGGGATAAAGATACCCAGTGATTCATACAGGCTGGGGATAAATGCCTGTAACAGCAGCTGCACAATGGTAACCAGGGATGCTACGACTACGATGTAAGCCGGAATACGCACCCGGTCCGGAATAATTTTGCGCAGCGCGGAAATAATCAGGTTAGAGAACACCAGAACCGCCGTGGTGGACAGTCCCATGCCGACGCCGTTGATCGCCGTGGTGGTAACCGCCAGGGTCGGACACATACCCAGCATCAGCACGAAGGTCGGGTTCTCTTTGATGATACCATTGTAGATACGTTCTACACATTTATTCATGACTTCCCACCTCCTACTGTGCCAGGCAGTTCTTTACGTAATAAACTGCCCCGTTGACCGCGCCAGTGACCGCGTTGGACGTGATCGTCGCGCCGCTGATCGCGTTGATCTCATTGTCCGCAGACGCGCCGTTCTTGGTCACGGTAAACGCATCTACGTTCTTGCCTGCATACTGGCCCTTCCACTCGGGATTGGCCGCGTTCATGCCAAGACCTGCGGTCTCGGCCAGGGTCAAAAATTCAATGCCGGATACGGTGCCGTCCGCCTGGATGCCGACGGAAACCGTGATGGCGCCGCCGTAGCCGTCCTTGGAAGTGGAGGTCACCACATAGCCGATCTCCGCGCCGGAAGCGTCCATACCGGTCACTGCTTCGTCTACGGTCACGTTGCCGAAGCCCTGTCCGGCGATCTGCTCATTGGCAGACGCTAAACTCTCCGCCGTGCCGCTCTCCGCAAAGGAAGCCGCCTCCGGGAGCACCGTGCGGTAAGCCGCCTCTTTGGCCGCTAACTCTGCCGCTGCGATGGGCGCCTTGGTCAGCTCGTATACGCCGCCTAAGCAAGCGCCGGATACGATGGTGATGGCAAACAAGATCATTGCATCTTTCATAAATCCGCCTTTCGCCATGATTATTTGCCCTCCTTTCCAAATGCCTTAGGCATGGTCGCACGCTCGATCAGCGGTACCAGCAGGTTGCTGATGATGATCGCATAGGACACGCCCTCTGCCGAACCGCCGAAGATACGGAACAGGCCGGTCAGCAGGCCTAACAGGATACCGAACACGATCTGGCCCATGGGGGTGATCGGGCTGGTCACATAATCGGTCGCCATGAAGAACGCGCCGAAGATCAGGCCGCCGCCGCACACCTGCATCAGGACATAGTTCAGATCCTGCTGTCCGAAGATAAATACAAATACTGCGGTGGTCAGGATATAAGCAACCGGGATCCGCAGGGAGATGACTTTTCTCACTACCAGGTAAGCCGCGCCGATCAGCAGAGCGATCACGGAAACCTCGCCGATGGTGCCCGGGATCTTACCGATCACCATAGCCGCCAGGTCCACGGTGCCGCCGCCCTTGATCACAGCCAGAGGCGTCGCTCCGCTCCAGCCGTCCAGGGTAAAGGTAGACATCTGGCCGGTAAAGGAGATCAGCAAAAAGCAACGGGCTGCTAACGCCGGGTTCATAAAGTTCTGTCCCAGGCCGCCGTACAGCTGCTTTACTACAACGATGGCGAAGATGCCGCCCAGCGCCGGGATCCACAGCGGGATATCCGCGGGCATGTTCAGCGCCAGGATCATACCGGTCACCACCGCGCTCAGATCGTAGATGGTGTTGGTCCGCTTGGTAATCTTTTCAAATACATACTCACTCAGCACGCAGGCTGCAACCGTCACGATCAGTACCAGCAGAGCGTTCAGTCCAAACTGGAATACGCCGAATGCGGTGGCCGGAAGCATGGCGATCATCACATCCATCATGATGCTCTGGGTATTCTCATGGCTTCTGACGTGCGGGGATGAGGATACGTTTAATAATTTGTTCATCTGTTAGTCCCCTCCTACCCTTTCTTTCTGCGGTTGGCCGCAACCGTTTTTCTCATTTCCTTAAATGCCTGGGTCAGCGGGCGCTTGGCCGGGCAGATGAAGGTGCAGCTTCCGCACTCCATGCACTCCATGCCGTTGTACTTCTCAAACGCCTCGCAGTCGCCCTTTAAGGCCGCCTTCATCATCATCACCGGAACGATGTGGCTGGGGCACGCGCTCACGCACTTGCCGCAGCGGATGCAGGCCGTCTCCTCGTTGGCCGCAACCTCGTCCTTGGTCATGCACAGCAGGGCGGAATTGGTCTTGGTCACCGGGATATCCGTGGTGAACAGGGCCATACCCATCATCGGGCCGCCGGCGATCAGCTTCTCCGGCTCGGTCTTAAAGCCGCCGGCCGCCTCTACCAGCTCCTGCATATTGGTCCCGATCTTCACGCTGTAGTTCTGCGGGTTGGCAACCGCGTCGCCGGTCACCGTCACGACTCTGCGCATCAGCGGGGTGGTCTTGCATACCGCCATATAAATGGAGATCACCGTATCCACGTTGTCCACGATGCATCCCACGTCTGCGGGCAGCATGGAGGAATTCACCTTTCTGCCGGTCACCGCGTAGATCAGGGAACGCTCGCCGCCCTGGGGATACTTGGTCTTTAACGGACATACCTCGATCCGGGGCTCGTCCTTCACCAGCTCCTGGAGCTTCTTGATCGCCTCCGGCTTGTTGTTCTCGATGCCGATCACGCCCTTGGCGTTCTCGAACAGCTGCAGGATCACCTTTAAGCCGCCTACGATCTTCTCCGGCTCCTCCATCATCAGACGGTAGTCGGAGGTCAGATACGGCTCGCACTCTGCGCCGTTCACCAGGATATAATCGATCTTGCTGTCATCCTTCGGAGTCAGCTTTACATGCGTGGGGAAGCCTGCTCCGCCTAAGCCTACGATACCCGCTTCCTTAACAATGTCGCGGATCTCCTGCTTGGAAAGCTTCGCCGCGTCCCGGTCTGCACCCAGGCCCTCTACGGTCTGGTACTCGCCGTCGTTCTCCACCACGATGGAGTTCACCATCGCGCCGCTTGCAACCCGCCGCGGCTCAATGGCCTTCACCGTGCCGGAAACGGAACAGATGACATTTGCAGAAATAAATCCGCTTGCTTCGCCAATCTTCTGGCCAGCCAGGACCTTGTCGCCCTTCTTCACCAGCGGAGCCGCCGGCGCGCCGATATGCTGGGACATCGGATATACCAATTCCCCTTTCGGCATCAGGACCTGTACCGGCTTGTGTTCGGACAGCTCTTTCCCCTCATAAGGATGAACGCCGCCTTTAAATGTAGCCAATCCCATGAACCCTTACCCTCTTTCTGTTATCATTTTCTTTCTTTAATCGACAAAATCTCTCGTTTTGCCATCTTTTACAGTATAGCATAATTAAAGAAGTCATTCAATTCTATTTTTCACATTGTATACTGTATTTTTATGGATACAATTCCTAGGTATGCCCAATTTCCCGGAGCTTTTTGATAAATTTTTGTTAAAATCCGTGCCCCGCAGATTCCTCAATCTCCTTGTCTTGTACCTGTGAAAAAACAATCTCACGGCGACCATCCCCGTTCTCCCGGAAAACAGCCCGTTCCCTCCGCCCCGGCCCGGCCGGGGCCCTGGCGGAGAGAATCGTCGAATTGTGAAATTTTTACCCAGGATTTTCGGTCGGTTTCGCTCTTGACAGCCTTATAGTTTTTACTTATAATCATTTATAAGATTATGCCAGAACCACGGCATGAAAAAAAATTTTTAAAAAGTTTGCAATAAACCTGCAGGATCCTGCATTAACTAATTGAACGGATGAAAAGAGTTGAGTTCCCCGACAGGGGCCAGGGCAAAAACCTATCAAGAAACTTTTACGAAATTCCTTGATGCATTACACTCTATCACACCCGCCCGGGCGCCGGTCCAGGAACGAGACCATTTTCAAAAAAACCTTAAAAATTAGGGTTGCAACCAAAACGCCGCCGCATGGATGCTAACATGCGGCGGTGTTTTTTTGCGGTTAGGCTGGCGGGGCGGATCGTGGGTCCCGGCAGCCTTTCTCTCTATATTTTATTTCTCCAGATTCTCCCAGAATTCCTTCAGCACCTGATCCTGATAGGCGCCCCGGTATCCTCCTGCCACCAGCTTTTCCGACGCTTCCTCCGTAAACCGGTTCCAGGATTCCGGCTCCCGCTTCACCAGGATCGGATAATACAGCGCCTGATTTTCCAGAGCTGCCTGGCAGTCCCCGGGGGCGTCCCCGATCACCAGTACCCGGTCCGGATCATAGCCCAGCTGCAAAAGCAGCCGCACACACTCTGCCTTGGTCCCCGCGTCCTGGGCCAGCACCAGATCCGTATACGGGAGAAATCCCTGGCGCTCCCATTCCTCCTGGACCGCCTGGCGGTTGGCGGAGGATAAGATCACCACATCAGCGATGGCATGGGCTTTTTCAAGCGCCTCCCTGGTTCCGGCAAAGGCCCGTTTCTCCTTCGGGTCCATGGCCCTGATCTGCCGGTTCACCTGCTCCGACCAGCGCAGGGCTTTTTCAAAGATGGATCTGCCTGTCCTTTCCCAGGCCCGCCTTACGCCGTCGTTGGACAGTTCTCTGCTTCCTTCCGCCCAGGCTTTTAAGTCGGCCACCCCTTCCACCGGCGTGATCTCCCGGTCGATCTCCTCCAGGATCTGAGCCAGCCCCAGGAACCGGTTGATCCCCCGGGTCGCTGAATACAGGTTGATCTCATTCCACCGGCAAAGGATCCGGTCCTTCCAGGGTCCCAGCCCCCACGCCTCGATCAGGCAGGGGCCGAAACAGGTCTTGTGCTTCGTGTCCATGGTATCCATCACGCACCCGTCGGAATCAATACAGATCAGATACTCCCGGCACTTTCTAAAATCCCTGATTTTATCCGGCATTCCAGCCTCCTTTCCCCCGGCCGGTCCCTTAGCGGAACTGATACCAGTAGTCCTGCACATCCTGAAGGTTGGAATACACGAAATCATAGTTTAACATCCACAGCTTCATGTCCTCCAGGGGTACGTTGCCCTCTGCGGGAACGGTCTCCGGACGTACCGGCCA
Source organism: Candidatus Ventrimonas merdavium (assembly GCA_018715565.1). Classification (GTDB taxonomy): domain Bacteria; phylum Bacillota; class Clostridia; order Lachnospirales; family Lachnospiraceae; genus Brotaphodocola; species Brotaphodocola merdavium. Next base: position 9,233 of record DVLJ01000122.1, on the reverse strand, counting down.
TCCGCCGATGGTGTTGAACGGCTGGATGCCGTTGCCATTTCCGTCCTCTCCGCCCATCAGGTAACGGATCAGCAGCTTCGCTCCGTTGGGATGAGGCGCTTCGTTGACCACAGCCAGGAAATTCATGAATGCTACGCCGCCCGCAGGCTCCATGTGAAGGGGATCTGCCTCGATATTCCACCCCTTGTCCTCCCGCTCCCGGTATTTGGACGAAGGCGTGTAGCCCACCAGACTGGATTCCGTGCCCTCGCCGATGGCCTGGATCACCTCGTTGTTGGAGTCAAAGATGACCGGATCGTTGGCCAGCACCCGTTTGATCCAGGCATGGGCCGCCGTCGGCTCGTCCTCTGCCAGAACAATGTCTTCCCCATAGCAGTCCTTGTAGGCCGTCTCCATCTCGTCCGCATGCTCCACCATGGTGGTGAACAGAGCCATGTAGCTGACGGTCCCGATAGGATTCTGGAGCACGAATTTTCCTGTCCACTCCGGCTTCGTCACATCCCACCAGTTGGTGATCGGGGCCGTGTCATACGCGCCGGTATTATAGAACCACCAGTCGGTCTCAAAATACAGAGGCGTCATGTCCTGCTTGTATTCTTCCTTCACGTCTTTGAAAATAGACTCCGGCTGATAATTGTGAAGGATCCCTTTGTTGAAGAAGTTGATCATGTAATCTCCGGTCTGTTCTTTGGAATGGATCACGTCCGCCGTCCGGATTCCGGAATCATACTCGGTCTTCAGCTTGGTGGACATATCGTTGGCGTTGATGTCGTAGACCTCCAAGGTCATCCCCGGATAGTCCTCCTCGAAGCTGGCCTTGACTTTGGCCATCCTGCTGGAAATGGAGTAGATCACTACCTTGCCGCCTTCTTCCTCCAGTGCCTTCTGATACAGCTCGTCGGAGCTTTCGTCCTCATAAAGTCCCGCGTCGATGGCCCATTGCTCCTCTGCCGTTACCTGAGCCTGGCTCTCCCCCTGGGACGTCCCGCTCTCTGCCGGAGCGTTCTGCCCTCCCTGGGCCGTTTCCTGAACTGCCGGCTGGGTCTCCTCGATCTTTTCGCACCCGGTCAGCGCCGATGCTGCCAGGATACCCGCCAGGATCATCGATACCATACGCTTGCTGTTTTTTCTCATCGCCTTCTCCTTTCCTGCTGCTTTCCGCAGCCTCCTTCTTCCTATTTTTCCTCTGCGGCCGCCAGCTTGACCAGTCTTCCGCTCTCCTTGGCAAAGACGTTGATCTTGTCTAAGTCGATATCAAGATAGACCTGCTGATCCGGCTCATACTGCTTTAACCCGTTCTGCTTGGACAGAAGCCGCTCCGCTCCTACGTTCAGATACACCGTGGTCTCCGATCCGGCCGGCATAACCGAATATACCTGGGCCGGGATGGCACCATCCCCTGGCTGGGTGCGGATCTCCACCAGCTCCGGCCGTACCCCCAGCACCGCCTCAAAGGAGGACTCCTTCGGAAGCTCCCCAGTCAGAGTCTCCGGTCCGAACGTCATTTTCCCCAACGCGCTTTCCACCACCAGACTGCCCTGCTCCATCGAAGCCTTCGCCGGCACAAAATTGACCTTAGGATTTCCCACAAAGTCTGCCACCCGCAGGGAAGCCGGATTCTGGTAGAGCTCCAGCGGCGGAGCCACCTGCTCTAAAACTCCCTCGAAGAAAATGGCGATCTTGGTGGACATAGTCAGCGCCTCGGTCTGATCGTGGGTCACGTAGATAATGGTCGTCCCCAGCTCCTGGTGCAGCCGCTTGATCTCACTGCGCATCTCGACCCGCAGCTTCGCATCCAGATTCGACAGCGGCTCATCCAGCAGCAATACCTCCGGTTCTGACACGATCGCCCGCGCAATGGCGACCCGCTGCTGCTGACCTCCGGACAGCTCTGAGGGATACCGGTCAATGAACGCTTCGATCTGCATCCGTTTCAAAGCAGTTTCTACCTTCTGCCGGATTTCCTGCTTCGGTACCTTCGCCACCTCTAAACCAAACGCCACATTCTCAAACACGGTCATATGGGGCCACAGGGCGTAGGACTGGAACACCAGGTTCAGATGCCGTTTCCCTGGTTCCTCGTAGAATTTTTCCGGAGCGTTGATGATCTCCCGCTCCCCCATATACATCCACCCTTCCTGAGGCTTCTCCAAGCCGGCGATCACCCGCAGCGTGGTTGTCTTTCCACATCCGGACGGTCCCAGAAGGGTCATGAATTCTCCGTCCTCAATGACCAGATCGATATCCTTCAGCACATGGTTCCGGCCATAATATTTGTTGATTCCTTTCAGTTCGATCCTGCTCATGTTCTGTCCTCCCCATTAAAAGCCTTTTGTAATATCTGCATCTGTAAATGTATTGGCGAACCAGTATACAAAGAATACCAGTATAAACATCACAATGGTGACCGCGCTGGACAGCTGGATCAGATTTTCCGCCGTATAGGAGTAGGCCATATAAGGCAGTGTCTGCTGGGACGGCGTCATCAGGATGACGATCAGATCCAGTTCCTTCATGATGCTGATAAATACCAGCATGAACCCGCTCATCATCCCGCCCTTGGACAGGGGGAAGATGATGCGGAAAAACCGTTTGAAAAATCCTGCGTTTGCGATCTGAGCCGCTTCCTCCAGCTCTGTGCTGATCTGCAGCATGTTGGAGGTGCCTGCCCGGGACGCAAACGGAAGGTTCTTGACTACCGCGATCAGCACCAGCAGGGCGAAGGTCCCGTACAGAGACGGCACCAGCGTGATCCGGTAGCCGAACATCTCTACCTTCTTTGCCGTCGCAAACAAAGCCAGGTACATAGCGCCAAAGGCGATGGACGGGATCAGATAAGGGATGAATACCAGCTGCTCCACCAGCTTTCCGGAGAACAGCTTCCTGCCTCTGGAATTGATATAGCCGATCAGCTGTCCCAGCACCGTAGCGAACAGGGACGTCAGGATCACCAGCTTTAAGGTATTGCCCACGTATTTCAGGAACTGGGGATTCTTAAAGATCCCAGGCTCGCCCTGGTCGATGGTGGGCACGGAGCCGCCGATCCAGTAGTGAAGGGTCAGGTTGTCTAAACCGTAGTTGCCTGCCTCCAGCATGAAGGACTGATACAGAGGGATGACCACCGGGATCACCACCGCCACGGCGATAAACGCATACAGCAGGCCCGTGATCACCGGTCTCCACTTGCCCAGAGGGATCGGGTTGGTGCGTCCGCCCTTTCCGCCGATGGTGCTGTAGGATTTCCGCGTACCGATGGCTTTCTGGTTCAGAAAAACGCTGAGGGACGCGATCCCGATCAGGATCAGGGAGATCGCAAAGGCCACCCGGTTCTGCCCATTTTGGATGGAATTATACATTGTCGTGGATACGGTGTAATATCCGATCTTCAATCCCAGCATGGATGGAACACCGAAGGTCCCCATAGCCTTGGAGAAGGTCATGATCACCGCCGACAGGATCGCCGGCAGCACCAGGGGGAAGGTGATCTTTCTTAAAATCCGCGCCTTACCCGCTCCCAGGATGGAGCCCATCTCCTCCAACTCTGAGTTGATGGAGCCTAAGGCGGCGGACACCAGCAGGTAGGCATAGGCGTAATAATGGATCACCAGCACTGCGATGATGGCAACCGGTCCGTAAGCCAGCCAGTCCGGAGTCTGGATCCCCAGATAACCCAGAACGCCTGCGGCTCCTCCCACCCGCTCATTTTTAAAGATCGTCAGCCATGCCATAGATTTACACCAGGACGGGATCATATAAGGGATGATGAGCGCCAGGGAAAAGAATTTCTTATGGGGCAGATCGCTCCGGACCATCAGCCAGGCCAGAACAGATCCCAAAGTGATTCCCAGGACCGCCACTGAAACTGCGATCACCAGGGAATTGCCCAAGGGCGTCCACAGCATCTTATTCGCAATGCTGCTGGTCATCACCCGTTTCCAGTAATACAGCGTCGCCATTCCCTCCCGGCCGCCCTCCACTCTGGCCACGTCTGCTTCCGCCAGGGTCAGGGTCTGGACGATCATCTGAAATAAAGGGATCACGATCAGATACACCATCATGATCACCGAGATCACGACCATGATGTTATATGGGTTTTTCAGCACATTTTCAATCTGGTTCTTCAGACGCCGCTTCCGGGAAAATGTCCTCTGGCCGCCCATGGCTCCAGTTGCCGCTTCTTTCTGCATGCCTCCTGCTCCTCCTTCCAGTCTTTCACATTCCGTTTTTACAGGATCTGCGCTCCACCAGCCTGGGTTCCAGCTTGACTGCCGCCTCCGCGCGGGACAGCTGCCGTCCCCGGACCAGCTGGTCTAACAGCGCTACTGCCTTTTCCGTCTGTTCCACATGTGACACGGCCACCGTTGTCAGCTCCAGATACGGCAGTTCCGTGGAAATATTGTCAAATCCGATCAGGGAAAAATCATTGGGGATCCGAAGCCCGTTCTCCCGGCATGCCTTCACGATGCCGTTGGCTGTCGCGTCGCTGGCCGCTACGATCCCATCCGGCATGGGCTCTCCGCTGAGCAGGAATTGCTTAAAATGCTCATAGCCCCGTTCAAAGCTGGAACGGAAGTCGGAATGGCCCTCAAAGATCCGGGCCGGGATCCGCATCCGGGCCGCCGTCTTTAAAAAGCTGGATGCCCGGTAACGGTGGGCCAGACGCTCCGCCTTGAACCCGATAAAGACCAGGTCCTTACAGCCTCTGGAGATCAGATACTCCGTCGCCAGGGTGCCCGCCCGTTCCTCATCGGCGCACACATACGGGATCCGGCTTTTCTCCGGCAGCTCGTTTAATGCTACCACCGGCACGTTCTTCCCGTATTTTTCCATACTATCCAGACTGCGGGGCCCGATGGGGAAGATCAGGATCCCCTGTACCTGGCTTTCCACCAAAAGTTTCAGATACTGAGCCTCTGTTGGGATCTCCCGGAAGCTGTTGCACAGCAGGACCTTGTATCCCTTTTTGTGTGCTGCGTCCGACGCCTTCACCATCAGCTCCGAATAAAACGGGCTCTGGATATCCGGCATGATGATCCCGATGGTATCAGTTCCCTGCTTGACCAGCCCTCTGGCCAGTCCGTTGGGGGTATAGGAAAACCGCTCGCACACCTCCAGGATCCGGTCCCGTTTCTCCTGTCCGATCCCGTCCTGCCCGTTTAAGGCCCGGGATACCGAAGCGATGGAAACCCCCGCTTCTCTGGCAATATCCTTGATCGTAATCTGTTTCATAGTTCTCCTTTCCCATGGTAAAAGAACTGTTTTATTTCGTAAACGTTTACGTTATTTATTATAGCATTTTATACAATTTCTCACCATTTCCAGAAATAACAAAATGCACAGGTCGCCCTGTGCATTTTGTATAAACATTTTATGGGATTTACGTAAATTTTTTCTATCACCCGATCCCGCCCATCGCAGCCCCTACCACCAGGACCAGAACACACAGCCCGGTGTAGAAATACTTGCCAAGGGGGTAGAACCAGCCGCCCAGGGGCTTCTCCCGGCCCTTGTTCACTTCCCGTTCCACGAACTTCTTTCCTGCCACCCAAAAGAACATCACGCTGGCGATGCCGGCGCCCAGGGGGCAGATGTAGATGGAGACTACGTCCATCCAGCCGGATACGATCCCCTGGATGCACAGGGAGACCGCGGCGCCGGCGACGCCCACCACCGCGCAGGACATCCGCCTGCTCAAATGGAATTTTTCCTGGACCGTGGCGATGGGCGCCTCGTACAGGTTGATCAGAGAGGTGATCCCGGCAAAGGCCACGGCCACGAAGAATACGATGGCGATCACCTGGCCGCCTGCCATGCTCTGGAACAGGTTCGGCAGGAAGATGAACATCAGCCCCGGACCGCCCTGGTCCAGCTGAGCGCCCACCGTCGCCATGGCGGGGATCAGCACCAGCGCCGCCAGCATGGCGGCCAGAGTGTCAAAGAACGCCACGTTCCTTGCGGACGCCGGGATATCCTCCCGGTCATCCAGATAGGAGCCGTAGATCAGCGTCCCATTGCCTGCCACAGACAGGGAGAAAAAGGCCTGCCCCATGGCGTACACGATCACATGAGGATCCAACAGGGCGCCAGGCTCCAGCCGGAAAATGTAGCGGTAGCCCTGAGCAGCCCCCGGCTGGAAGGCGATATAGATCCCCAGACCCAGGAACAGGAAAAAGAAGACCGGCATCATGATCTTGTTGGCCTTCTCGATGCCGCCGCCGATCCCGAACACCAGGATCAGGAACGCCGCCGCCACCGCCGCCAGCTGCCATCCATTGTTGCCGAAGGCGCTGGCCATGGCGCCGAAGCTCTGACTGAAGCCGTCGATCCCTTCCGGAGCCAGCGTGGCCCCGGTGAAGGTCCCTACCGCATACTTGAAGATCCAACCCATGACCACGGTATAGCCGATGGCCAGGGCCATGGAGCCGAACACCGGGATCAGGCCGATGGTCTCTCCCACCTTCCGCAGGCCCCGTTTCTCACAGGCCGCGCCGAAGGCGTCCACCGGGCCGGAGCGGGTCGCCCGGCCAAAGCTCATCTCCCCGATCACGCCGGTGGAGCCGATGAGCACCACGAACACCAGATACCACAGCAGAAAGGATCCTCCGCCGAATTTGGATACCCGGGTAGGGAACATCCAGATATTGCCCATGCCTACGGCCGAGCCGATGCAGGCCAGGATAAAGCCCCACCTGGATACGAATTGTTCTCGCTTCTTTTCCATGATCTATTTCTATGTCCTTTCCTAAGCTGTGTGATACTTGATGTTCTCTCTTACTTGTTGAAAAATCCTTTCCGCTTCGGCTTTTCCTCGCTGCCGCTCTCCGGGTTCTCGCCCCGCATCAGGGCGTCGTACTTGCGCAGGGCCTCCTTCTGGGCCTCGGTCATCCGCTCCGGCACGGTCACTACCAGGGTGACGTAATGGTCGCCCCGCAGGTTCCTGTTCCGCAGGGACGGCACGCCCTTGCCTTTCAACCGCACCCGGGTGTCGGTCTGTGTCCCGGCCTTCACCTCGTACTCCACCTCGCCGTCTACGGTGCGGATGCGGATGGGACCGCCCAGGGCCGCCGTTGCGAAGGAAATAGGCACGGTGGAGAAGATGCTGGTATCCTGCCGCTTAAATACCGGATGCTGGGATACGACTGCCTCTACCAGCAGATCGCCCCGCTCGCCGCCGTTCACACCCGGCTCGCCGCCGCCTGCGCAGCGCACGCTCTGGCCATTGTCAATCCCGGCGGGGATGGTGACTTTGAATTTCTTTTTCCGGGTCACATAGCCGCTGCCGTAGCAGTCCGGGCACTTCTCCCGGATGACTTTTCCCTTGCCGCCGCACTCCGGACAGGTCTGCACGTTCTGCACCTGGCCGAAGAAGGACTGCTGGGTGTACATGATCTTGCCCTTGCCGTTGCACTTGGGGCAGGTCTCCGGGGAAGTCCCCGGCTTCGCGCCGGTGCCGTGGCACTTGGCGCATTCTTCCTTAAAGTTGATCTCGATCTCTTTCTCGCAGCCGAATACCGCCTCCTCAAAGGTGATGCGGATGGCGGTACGCACGTTGGCTCCCCGCATGGGACCGTTGTACTGGGCGCTCCGGCTCCTGCCGCCGCCGAAAATGTCTCCGAAGATATCCCCGAAGATATCGCTCATATCACCGCTGAAGTCAAAGCCGCCAAATCCGCCGGCTCCGCCCGCTCCGCCTTCAAACGCCGCGTGGCCGAACTGATCATACTGCCGGCGCTTTTCCGGATCACTGAGGACGCTGTACGCCTCCGACGCCTCCTTAAACTTCCGCTCTGCCTCCGCGTCCCCCGGATTGCTGTCCGGATGGTACTTTTTGGCAAGAACACGGTATGCCTTTTTCAGAGCGGCGTCGTCCGCATTCTTCGGGACGCCTAAGACCTCATAATAATCTCTCTTACTTTCTGCCATGTTCGGTTCCTCTCTTTTTTTGCGCCCTTACGGGGCTCCGTCTTCTATACGCCGAAACGGCTGTCGCTCTGCCGGGGCTGCCGAAGCGTTCCCGGAAAAGCGCCAGCCTTTCCCAGCTATCTGACCGGGAAGCCGCCAGAAGCAAGGTTCTGACCGGCCTCCCGGCGTTTGTCGTTGATCATACTTCCTTGAAGTCGCCGTCGATCACGTCGTCGTCTGCGCCTGCGCTGCCGCCCTGAGCGCCTGCCGCACCGCCCATATCCGGGCCTGCGCCCTGTGCGCCTGCCGCGCCCTGCGCCGCCTCGTATACCTTGGCGAACAGAGCCTGAGCGCTGGCCATCAGCTTCTCCCGGCCTGCCTTGATGTCCTCTACCTGAGCGTCGGTCATGGAATCGATCGGAGCCCGGTTGATGGCTTCCTTCAGAGCCGCCAGATCAGCTTCTACTGCCGCTTTGTCGCTGGAGCTGATCTTATCGCCGACCTCCTCCAGGGCCTTCTCGGTCTGGAATACCATCGCGTCAGCGTCGTTTCTCGCGTCGATGCCCTCTTTCTTCTTCTTATCCTGAGCCTCGAACTCCGCAGCCTCCTTCACGGCCTTCTCGATGTCTGCCTCAGACATGTTGGAGCCGGAGCTGATGGTGATGTGCTGCTCCTTGCCGGTGCCCAGATCCTTTGCGGATACATTTACAATGCCGTTGGCGTCGATATCGAAGGTAACCTCGATCTGCGGAACGCCTCTTCTTGCGGGCGGGATCCCATCCAGACGGAACTGGCCAAGGGTCTTGTTGTCCCGGGCAAACTCACGCTCGCCCTGTACCACGTGGATATCTACGGCAGTCTGGTTGTCAGCCGCGGTAGAGAAGATCTGGCTCTTCTTGGTCGGGATGGTGGTATTCCGCTCGATCAGACGGGTCGCGATGCCGCCCATGGTCTCGATGGACAGAGACAGCGGGGTTACATCCAGCAGCAAGATATCCCCTGCGCCTGCGTCGCCGGCCAGCTTGCCGCCCTGGATGGCAGCGCCGATGGCTACGCACTCATCCGGGTTCAGGGACTTGTTGGGCTCCTTGCCGGTCATCTGTTTTACTTTATCCTGAGCTGCCAGCATACGGGTGGAACCGCCTACTAACAGGACCTTGCCCAGCTCGGAGGTGGTCACGCCGCCGTCCTTTAAGGCGTTCTGTACCGGAACTGCGGTGCGCTCGATCAGGTCGTGGGTCAGCTCGTCGAATTTGGCTCTGGTCAGGTTCATATCCAGATGCTTCGGGCCCTCTGCAGTTGCGGTGATGAACGGCAGGTTGATGTTGGTG
>DVLJ01000121.1 GCA_018715565.1 Candidatus Ventrimonas merdavium | reverse complement strand
CTTCTTCTCCATCTCCGGCTCGGACTTTGTGGAGATGTTTGTGGGCGTGGGCGCGTCCCGGGTGCGGGATCTGTTCGAGGACGCCAAGAAGAACGCCCCCTGCATTGTCTTTATCGACGAGATCGACGCCGTAGCCAGACGCCGGGGCACCGGTATGGGCGGCGGCCATGATGAGCGGGAGCAGACGCTGAACCAGCTCCTGGTGGAGATGGACGGTTTTGCGGAGAATGCAGGCATCATCGTGATGGCGGCGACCAACCGGGTGGATATCTTAGACCCGGCGATCCTCCGTCCCGGCCGGTTCGACCGGAAGGTGACGGTAGGCCGTCCCGACGTGCGGGGACGCCAGGAGATCTTGCAGGTCCATGCCAAGAAAAAGCCCCTGTCTGATGACGTGGATCTGGAGCGGGTTGCCCGGACCACCGCCGGATTTACGGGAGCGGATCTGGAGAACCTGATGAACGAGGCTGCCATCCTGGCGGCGAAGGAGAACAACCGGTTCATCCGCCAGTCCCATATCGACCGTTCCTTTGTGAAGGTGGGGATCGGCGCGGAGAAGAAGAGCCGGATCATTTCTGAGAAGGAGAAGCGGATCACCGCTTATCATGAGGCGGGCCATGCGATCCTGTTCCACGTCCTGCCGGATGTGGGGCCGGTGCATACGGTCTCCATCATCCCCACGGGCGTGGGCGCGGCGGGCTATACCATGCCTCTGCCCGGCCGGGATGAGATGTTCAATACCAAGGGCAAGATGCTCCAGGATATCATGGTGGCGTTAGGAGGCCGGATCGCGGAGGAGCTGGTGTTCGGCGACATCACCACCGGCGCGTCCCAGGATATCAAGCAGGCGACCCAGGTGGCGAAGGCCATGGTGACCCGTTACGGCATGTCGGAAAAGGTGGGCATGATCGATTACGGCGAAGACGACGAGGTGTTCCTGGGCCGGGATTTCGGCCATACCAAGAGCTATGGCGACGCGGTAGCCACCGTGATCGACAGCGAGGTGAAGCGGATCATCGACGAGTGCTATGAGAAGGCGAAAGCCATCATCATGGAGCACCGGGACGTGCTGGATCGGTGCTGTGTCCTGCTGATGGAAAAAGAAAAGATCGGCCAGGAAGAGTTCGAGAGCCTGTTCCAGGGCCGGGACGGCGGAAAGGAAGCCGCTGCGGAAGCGGGGACCGAAACGGATCCGGACGGAGACGCTGCGGCCGGGAGAGGAGCAGCCGGAGACAGCGCGGCCGCGGAGAACGGGGCTGGGACAGCCGGAAACGGCGCGGCAGGGACCGGCAGCGGTCAGGCTGCGGAGCCGGAGGAACAGATCCCGGAGCGCGAAGGAGTGACGGTGGCGCCTGCAGAGCCTGCTGAGGGAGCTGCCAGACATCCGGAGGAACGTCCGGCCGAGTAGGCGCGGAGCGGGAAATTCCGCCGGGAAAGGCCTGATCGAGACAAATAGCGCAGAAGTGTGTACAAACTGCACAAAAACTTTTTTGAAATTTGTGCAAGTTTGTGCACACTTCTTTTTTGGTTTGTGGTACTATAATGGACGTAAACCCCCCAATACATTATATAGTTTTTGCTACACCCCATAAGAAACGAAATACCTTCTCCTGAGAGAGCCGGCTGCCCCGCCGGCTCTTTCACTTTGTGGAAGAAATGGTTGTATCTGGGTCCAGAATCGGATACAATAGATAGTGACAATACGAGAAGGGAAATACAGAGATGTCAGAGATACAGAGAGAGAGATTAAACTGGCAGGCGCTGTTTGCTGATGAAACATCCGATTATCGTATGCCGGAGGAGCCGGATGCGGGGATGTGGGTGAGACTTCGCTTCCGGACGGCGAAAGGGAATGCCGACCGGGTTTTTTATATAGAAGATGAGACGAAGGCGGAGACCGAGATGAGGAAGGCTTCGTCGGATCCGCTGTTTGATCACTATGAGCTGGAGATCCAGGTGGAGGAGTCGCCGATCCGGTATTACTTCCGGGTCGAGGCGGGAGAGGAGCACTGTTACTTTAACCGGCTGGGGGCCACGATGGATATCCAGAGCTGCTATGGCTTCTGCATCACTCCGGGCTTCCATACGCCGGAGTGGGTCAAGGGCGCGGTGATGTATCAGATCTACGTGGACCGCTTCTGCAACGGAGATCCGGACAATGACGTGCTGGATAACGAATATATCTATATCGGGACGCCGGTCCGCCAGGTGAAGGACTGGGATGCCCTTCCGGAGCCCATGGACGTGGGCCGTTTTTATGGCGGCGATCTGAAGGGCGTGTGGGATAAGCTGGATTATCTCCAGTACCTGGGGGTGGAGGTGATCTACTTCAATCCCCTGTTCGTGTCGCCGTCGAACCACAAGTACGACAGTCAGGACTATGAGCATATCGATCCCCATTTCGGCGTATTAGTCCGGGACGGCGGGGAGGTCCTGCCGGAGGGGGCCGCGGACAATGGACAGGCGACGCGCTACCAGGTGCGGAGCGCGGCTCCGGAGAACCTGACCGCCAGCGATGAGTTTTTCGTCCGCTTTGTGGAGGAAGTCCACCGAAGGGGGATGAAGGTGATCATCGACGGCGTGTTCAACCACTGTGGTTCCTTTAACAAGTGGCTGGACCGGGAGAAGATCTACCAGCATTTGGGCGGCTATGAGCCGGGGGCTTACACCAGCGAGGACAGCCCCTATCACACCTTTTTCAAGTTTAACGATGAGCACGGCTGGCCGGATAATCCCAGCTATGACGGCTGGTGGGGACATGATACCCTGCCGAAGCTGAATTACGAGGAATCTCCCAAGCTGTGCCGGTATATCCTGGATATCGGCCGCCGCTGGGTATCCCCGCCGTTTTCCGTGGACGGGTGGCGGCTGGATGTGGCGGCGGATCTGGGCCACAGCAGCGAGTTCAACCATCAGTTCTGGCGGCAGTTCCGCAGGGCGGTGAAGGAGGCCAATCCCCAGGCGGTCATCCTGGCCGAGCATTACGGAGACCCGAAGCCCTGGCTGGAAGGGGACCAGTGGGACACGGTGATGAACTATGACGCGTTCATGGAGCCGCTGACCTGGTTCCTGACCGGCATGGAGAAGCACAGCGACGAGTACAGCGCCGCCCTGTACGGCGACGGCGTGGCCTTTTTCCGGTCCATGAACTATCACATGACCCGGATGCAGACGCCTTCTGTGATGACGGCGATGAACCAGCTGTCCAATCATGACCACAGCCGGTTTCTGACGCGGACGAACCAGATCGTGGGCCGTCTGGCGACGGTGGGCGCGGAGATGGCCAGCTATAACTTGAACTACGGGATCTTCCGGGAGGCGGTGATGGTGCAGATGACCTGGCCGGGGGCGCCCACCCTGTACTACGGCGACGAGGCGGGCTTATGCGGATGGACCGACCCGGATAACCGGAGGCCGTTCCCCTGGGGGCATGAGAACTACGAGCTGATCGAGTTCCACAGATACATGATCAGCCTGCACAAGCGGATGCCGGCCCTGCGCCGGGGCTCGCTAAAGCCTCTTTTGGCGGACCGCCAGCTGATCGCCTACGGCCGCATGAAGGGCAGCAACAAGTGTGTGGTGGCGGTGAACAACCGGGGCGACGTGCGGCAGGTGCGGATCCCGGTGTGGGAGCTGGGGATCACCGACGACGACGTGCTGACCCGGGGGATGCTGACGGACCGGGACGGCTACAATGTAGGCGCGGTGGAATATCAGGCCCAGGACGGGATCCTGACCCTGGAGATGCCGGCCAACAGCAGCGTGCTGTTCTATACGGAATCCGTGCGTTAAAGCGGCCCTATTCCGTATTTCGCATTTCCGTATTTCCTGTGTAAATTTTAAAAAATGGCTTGATTTTTGACGGCTGCTGTGATAAGATTAAGCGTGCTTGCTGAAGTCAGTATGGATGGGTTCCCGAGTGGCCAAAGGGGGCAGACTGTAAATCTGTTGCGACACGCTTCGGTGGTTCGAATCCACCTCCATCCAGTTTTTGCCGCAGTGGCGGAACTGGCAGACGCACAGGACTTAAAATCCTGCGGGACTAATCTCCCGTGCCGGTTCGATTCCGGCCTGCGGCATTTGCTTCAGCAGCCATGCCTTGGTAGCTCAGTTGGTAGAGCAG
>DVLJ01000120.1 GCA_018715565.1 Candidatus Ventrimonas merdavium | reverse complement strand
TACAATGGCAGGATCCAAACTTTCCAGATGATTTGTCGTACACATCACCATCAGATTTGGATTGATTTTATCCAGATAATGCATGAAGATTGTCAATGCACGCTTCATATCTTCTAAATCTTTTGATTCTCTTCTATTTGGCAAAAAAACCTCTATCTCCTCAATCAATAAATATACAGGATATTTTTTTGATTCATTCAATACTTCTTCAAACACTTCATTTATTTTTTGTGCTGTTTTCCCCAATTTTTCAGAAACTAAAGCTGTCATATTCAGTTGATAGTATGATGCACTTGTGTTTTCCAACATACAATCGTAGCATATAGATGTTTTCCCCGTACCTGGCTTGCCAAAAAGCAGAACATTTCCATTAATATTAAGGAACTTCATATACTCAATATTCTCTATGTCCATATCAAATATAATCTTTGAAAGAGCCTTGATTTCATCTCTTTCTTTTTCAAATCCTGTTAACGCTTTGACTCTTGTTTTCATTTCTTCCTTATCTAGCATAAATAAATATTTTTCGTCCATTGACCTCACCTCCTAAGCTAATTCAAATACTATTGTATATCCAATCTCTTTCCTTACTTTTGCGAAAAAATATCCTTTCGCCAAAATGTATATCTCCCATTTCTCAAAGTCTATCCCCTGGGGTAAACCTCCGATTATAGCATCTCTCTACGGAAACAGAAACACACATCTATTTTCTTCCCAAACTGCCAAAATTCTTTGATTTATTGGGCTTTTCTCGACAGAAGGCATACCGTCTCCACATGCCCCGTCTGCCCAAACATATCGCACCCTCTCACCTTCTTCACCGCATACCCCCGCTCCCCCAGATACTTCAGATCCCTGGCCAATGTCGCCGAATCACAGCTCACATAAACCACCCGTTTCGGGGCCATCTTCACGATCGTATCCAGGCAGACCGGGTCGCAGCCCTTTCGTGGCGGATCCACACGATCACATCCGCATAGACATGATGCTTCTCGTACTGTTCCGGCAGCACCTCCTCCGCCTTCCCCACAAAGAACTCCACATTCTCCATGCCGTTCAGCTTCGCATTAGCCCGGGCATCCTCGATTGCCTGGGGAACAATCTCCACCCCGTACACCTTTTTCGCCTTCTGCGCCAGGAACAGAGAGATCGTGCCGATCCCGCAGTACAGATCCCACACTGTCTCCTCCCCCGTCAGCCCGGCATATTCCAACGCCGTACCATACAGCTTCTCCGTCTGCACCGGGTTCACCTGATAAAACGAAAGGGGCGAAATGCGGTACTGCACATTGCCGATATAGTCCGTGATATACCCCGGCCCATACAGATTCACGATCTTGGTCCCCATGATCACGTTCGTCCGCTCCCGGTTGATGCTGCAAGAAATGCTGGCCATGCGGGGAGCCGGCGCCGGCGCGGCTTTCCCGGCGGCCCTTGCTCCACCCGCTATCCCCATCTCACTCAGCCCCATCTCACCCGGCTCCGTCTCAGCTACCGCCCACTCAAACAGCCCCTTCAGCCTCTCCACCAATTCCTCCGCCGCCGTCAGCTGCTTCACGCTCCCATTGAGCACCAGGCAGACCATCAGCTCCCCGGTCCGGAATCCCTTCCGGATCAGCGCATGGCGCACCAGGCCCTGGTGTGTCGTCTCGTCATAGGGCTCGATCCCATATTGTTCCATATGGCTGCGGATGCAGTCCAGGATCTTCTTATTTTCCTCCACCCCAAGCAGGCAATCCTCCGCCTCAATGATCGAATGGGTACGTCCCGCATAAAATCCCGTAATGATCCGCCCATCCTTCCCTTTCCCAAACGGGAATTGAGCTTTATTGCGGTAACGCCAGGGCCGCTCCATTCCCATGATCGGATACACCAGCTGCCGCTGCTCCATACACCAGTCCGCTCCGGCCGTCCCGGCGCCCCTGGTATCCCTGGTATCCCCCTCCGCTCCTGTGCCCCGTGCATCTCGCTCTGCGGCAATTTCCCGGCCATCCTGCTCCACGGCAATTCCCTGAACCACATGCTCTGCACCAATTTCCCCGGCAGCCCACTCCGCACCGCCCTCTCTCAACCCCCCATTCTCATCCACCGGCACCATCCCGGTCAGCCCACCGATCCGCCGCAGATTATTACAGATCTTCCCTTCCTTAAACCGCAGCTGTGCTTCATAAGACATGGCCTGGATCTGGCAGCCGCCGCACTGGCGGGCCACCGGGCAGGGCGGGATCACCCGGTCCGGGGAAGGCTCCAGCACCCGCAGAAGGCGGGCATAGCCATAGGTCTTTTTCACCTTCATCACGCTGACCTCCACCACATCTCCTGGCACCGCATCCTTCACGAACCAGGTAAATCCATCGGTCTTGCCGATCCCCTCCCCGTTCTCGCTTAAATCCTCTATCGTCACCTGAAATCTCTCATTCTTTTTCCAATCCATGTCACACGCTCCCATGATTTTTGATCGTCTTCGTCTTCCTCCCTCTCATTATACCGGATTCCCCCACCCCTGAAAAGACGCTTTTCTTAACACGTCCTTCCAAAAATGTTATAATTTCTTTCATTTTTTTCCAAAGTCTTTAGAAACTCCTCAAACTTTAGACACATCTATCCGGTATGATAAAACCATGATGAACGACAGAGCAAACGTCTCTGGGACGGACATCACGTAATGAACAGAGAGTTCGTTATCATCTTACATAAATGGCCTGATGGCACCAAGCGCGCACCCGTTGTCAGGTCGACCAACAAACCCTCGCTTCCCCCACGTGGGCATCCCGCCCACAGCGAAGCGGTTTACATAAATACACCATACAACATACGTATACCTCCTGAAAGGGGCTTCGGCAATCTTCCGTAACCGATCTTCCATCGGCGGAAGCTTCCCGAAGCCCCTTTCCATCTTTCTATGATTCCTTACGTACCTTCGCTATTCCGCATCGTAGCGGTGTCGTCCGCTCGCTTCGCCATCCAACCGCCTTGCCGCGGTTCCTAGATACAGGCATCCCAAGCGCATTCCCTCCCCTGCACAGCAGCATCCAGGGCTTGCTATCCCTTATTACCCTTCCGACGTTTTCCGGATATTCGTCTCCAGCAGCCGGTTATATCCCAGCCAGCCATGGTTCTCCCCGGCTCCCTGGAGCACCTCGATCATCGTCTCCATCTTCGCGTCCGCATTGTCCGCGAAATTCAGCGCCAGCGCTTCCAGGATCGCCGGCTTTTTGGGAGAGCCGTACTCCAGCTCGCCGTGATGAGCCAGGATACAGTGCTTTAACTCCGCCGCCAGCTTCACCGGGAATCCGGGGATCGTCCGAATACGCTCGCCGATCATCTCCGTGCCGATGATGATGTGGCCCAGCAGCTGGCCGTCGTCGGTGTAATCATTCTCCGGGAACACCGACAGCTCCCGCAGCTTACCCACGTCGTGGAACATGGCCGCCGTCAAAAGCAGGTCCCGGTTCAGCAGCGGATAAGCCCCTGCAAAATAGCAGCACATCTTGGTCACGCTCAGGGTATGCTCCAGCAGTCCTCCCACAAATCCGTGGTGCACGCTTTTCGCCGCGCTGTGGAACTGGAACGCCTTGGCAAATGCCGGATCCTCCACGAAGAACCCGTCCAGCAGCTTCCGCAGATAAGGGTTCTTCACCGTGCCGATGATCTCCGTCAGCTCCCGGTACATCGTCCCGATGTCCTTGGAGGATACCGGCAGATAATCCGCCGCCACATACTCCGTCTCATCCGCCTTGCGGATCCGCTTCACATTCAGCTGGTTCGCGTTCATGAACATGGTCACGTCCGCGTCCACGCACACATAGTCCAGGGCCTCAAAATTGCCGATGCCCGGGGATCCCAAATCCCAGATCTTGGCGTCCACCGTGCCGGTCTTATCCTGCAGCACCAGGCTCCCATACTCTTTTCCCGCTTTCGTCAGGGCGATCTGCTTCGATTTGCACAGATACACCTCCGAGATACGCATGCCCTCCCGCAGACTGTCAATATATTTCATGATTGTTTTCTATCCTCTCTGTCCTGCTGTTCTGTCTTACTTTTCTTTCTTACTTTTCTGTTTCACTTTTCTATCTTACAACTCAGTTTTCTCTTTTGTTTTGCTTTTCTGTTCCCTTGGAACCGATTCACCCTGCCTTCCATGGCCTTCCATGGGACGCTCCATTCGGTAACTATCCACTGGTGATCCGTTAGTGATCCACGGATGATCCGTTGGTGATCCGCTGATGGTTCTCTGATGATCCACTGGCAGCTCACTGCTCGACCGCCAGCTCAGCGCCGGCTCAGCGCCAGCGCAGCACCTGCGGCTTACTCCCGCGGCCTGCTACCGCGTCCCCACGGTCACAGAGAATTCCAGCTCCGTGAAATGCTCCCGCCCGCTGCGGGCCGCCAGCACCACGACCTCCTGGCCGCACGCCAGCTGTTCCACCGCGTTCTGGAAATCCCGCATGGAAGTCACGGTCTTCCCATTGACAGCGGTGATGATGTCGCCATTCTGGATCCCCGCCGCATACGCCGGGCTCTCGGCCACTGCGTTCACCACGTACACACCGGACGGCTGGCCGCTGAGGGCCATGGTCTCGGTCACGGTCTGTCCCACGATGCCCAGATAGGGCGCGCCCTGGCCGTTGCTCAATTTCTCCAGGATCCCTTTATAATCGGAGATCCCCATGATCTCTGCAAACTCCCTCTCGTCTCCGCTCTGGTCCTCCTGGGGCTCCATGGCCCAGCCCACCAGCTCGCCGGAGATGTTCAGGAAAAATGTCCCCGTCTCCGTATCGGACAGGATATCGGAATACAGGATCCGACAGTTCTGATCCGCCATCCTCGCCGTCCTCAGCACATAGGAGACAACGCCGTAATCCATGGAATGGACTGCCCCCGCAGGGCCGCCCACCGCGATCAGCACATCCCCCTCCCGGACGATATAGGAATTCCCCAGGGCAACGGTCTGCACCGTATTCCGCGTGGTCTCCGGCAATGCGCTGACACTGACGCTGACCACGGCCATATCCGCCACGCTGTCCTTCTGCTTCACCTGCCCGGCCACGTCGCTCCCGTCGCTGAAGGTCACCCGGATCGCATCCGCCTGCTCCACCGCCGCTTCCGGGGTCAGGATCAGAAGTTCCTGCTCCGTGCGGGCCACGACCGCCCCGGCATAGGAGCCAGTGGTGAGCAGGGGGTTGTCAAACCAGTCCACGTTCTCCTGGACCGCATGGACCGCCACGATCCCCTTATCCGCCGTCTGGACGCGGGTCCGCAGGCTGTTGAGCATGGAACCGAAGTCCTCGGCTGTATAGTTGTAATTCTCCATCACCGACTGGACCTTATCTTCGATCGGCTCTTCACATTCCGTCGTCTCAGCCGCAGCCGGGGCCGTCGTCTCCACCGGCACAGTCGTCGGTTCCGTGATCTCGTCCTTGGGGATCGAGACCGGCTCCCGTACCGTCTCCTCCTTGAAAAAACGGTCTGTCAAAGGCATCACCGCAGAAAATGACACCGCCGCCACCGCCCCGAAGATCGCCGCGCCGCCTGCCAGCTTAAAGAGCTTATATGCGATCTGCCGCCTGCCCGGCGGCCGCTTTACGATCTTTTCCTGGATAAAATGCCTTCTTTCCTTTTTCTCTTGTTCATTTCCCGGACCACGTACCTCAGGCATAGAAAACCCTCCTTACATTCTGTCCTCCCTCCGCGCCGGACTTCCCGTCTCCGCCGCGTACCGCCAAAAGCCGGCGGCCCCTTTTCCGCCAGCCCTTGCAAATGATCATTATCATTATAAAATGAGAGCGTAAAATGTGCAAGAAAAAGTTCATCTCCCCAACCCTTTCCCCCCAGCCAAATTCATGATATAATGAGCGTTAGTGAGCGATGAGAGCACTCGTGCTCTCATCGTGAACGGCTGTCTAGTATGTATTTCGATCAGGAGTATCCTTTATGAACCAGAAAGTATTAAAAACCTTAGAATATGACAAGATCATCACCCAGCTTACCGAGTACGCCGCATCGGCCCCGGGCAAGGCCCTGTGCCGGGAGCTTCTGCCGTCCTCGGAGCTTTCCGATATCCTGCGCGCCCAGACGGAGACCTCGGACGCGGCGTCCCGGGTCCGCATGAAAGGGAGCATTTCCTTCTCCGGCGTGCGGGACGTGCGGGATTCCATCAAGCGGCTGGAGATCGGCAGCGCCCTAAGCATCCAGGAGCTGCTTTCCATCAGCTCCCTGCTGACCGCAGCCGCCCGGGCCAAAGCCTATGGACGCCACGAGGAATCAGAGGAATTCCCTGACGATTCCTTAGACGAGATGTTCCGGGCCTTAGAGCCCCTGACCCCGGTGAATACGGAGATCAAGCGGTGCATCGTGTCCGAGGACGAGATCAGCGACGACGCCAGTCCAGGACTGCGCCACGTCCGCCGCTCCATGCGGACCATCGGCGACCGGATCCACACCGCTTTGAACAGCATTTTGAATTCCAGCCGGTCCTACTTACAGGATGCGGTGATCACCATGCGGGACGGGCGGTACTGCCTGCCGGTCAAGTCGGAGCACCGCTCCCAGGTGAACGGCATGATCCATGACCAGTCCTCCACCGGCTCCACCCTGTTCATCGAGCCGATGGCGGTCATCCAGCTGAACAATGAGCTCCGCTCCCTGGAGATCCAGGAGCAGAAGGAGATCGAGGCAGTGTTAGCCACCTTGAGCAATGAGCTGGCCCCCTACACGGAGGCTCTGGCCCTGGATCTGGAGATCCTGTCCCAGCTGGACTTTATCTTTGCCCGGGCGGCCCTGTCCCGCCACTACAAGGGCACGGAGCCCAAGTTCAACACCCAGGGGCGCATCCACATCAAGGACGGACGGCATCCCCTGCTGGATCCTCAGAAGGTGGTGCCCATCACCATCTGGCTGGGCGGGGACTTTGACCTGCTCATCGTCACCGGCCCCAACACCGGCGGCAAGACGGTCTCCTTAAAGACCGTGGGCCTGTTCACCCTGATGGGCCAGGCGGGCCTGCACATCCCGGCCTTTGACGGCTCGGAGCTGGCCGTATTTGACGAGGTGTTCGCGGATATCGGCGACGAGCAGAGCATTGAGCAGAGCCTCAGTACCTTCTCTGCCCACATGACCAATATCGTAGACATTTTGGGAAAGGCAGACAGCCGTTCCCTGTGTCTGTTTGACGAGCTGGGCGCCGGTACCGATCCCACCGAGGGCGCGGCCCTGGCCATCGCGGTCTTAAACTTCCTCCACAACATGAAGTGCCGGACCATGGCCACCACCCATTACAGCGAGCTGAAGGTCTACGCCCTGGGCACCCCCGGCGTGGAGAATGCCTGCTGTGAATTTGACGTCCAGACCCTGCGGCCCACCTACCGGCTGCTGATCGGCATCCCGGGAAAGAGCAACGCCTTTGCCATTTCCAAAAAGCTGGGCCTGCCGGATTACATCATCGACGACGCCAAGAGCCGCATCGAGGCAGAGGATGAGACCTTCGAGGATGTGATCAGCCGTTTGGAGGAGAACCGGGTCACCATCGAGAAGGAGCGGGAGGAGATCCAGTCCTACAAGGCGGAGATCGCCCGGCTGAAATCCAGCCTCCAGCAGAAGAACGAACGGTTCGACGAGCGGCGGGAGAAGATCATCCGCTCGGCCAACGAGGAAGCCCAGCGCATCCTGCGGGAGGCCAAGGAGACCGCGGATCAGACCATCAAGAACATCAACAAGCTGGCCTCCTCCTCCGGCGTGGACACCAAGGCCCTGGAGGCGGAGCGCAGCCGGCTGCGGGAGAATCTGAAAAAGGTGGACAGCAATCTGTCCCTGAAAAAAGAGGCGAAGCCCCACAAGGCCATCAACCCCAAGACGTTAAAGATCGGCGACGGCGTCCGCGTCCTTTCCATGAACCTAAAGGGCACGGTCAGCACCCTGCCCGATTCCCAGGGCAATGTCTTCGTCCAGATGGGCATCCTCCGCTCCCGGGTCCCCTTATCGGATCTGGAGCTCTTACATGAGGAATCCATCAGCGGCCCCGGCCTGGAGAACCGCAGGAAGGGCTCCGGCAGCAGCGGCATCAAGATGTCCAAGTCTGCCTCCGTTTCCCCGGAGATCAATCTGCTGGGCATGACCGTAGACGAGGCCATCCCCGTGCTGGACAAGTATTTGGACGACGCCGTCCTGGCTCATCTAGGCCAGGTGCGGGTGGTCCACGGGAAAGGCACCGGCGCCCTGCGGGCCGGCATCCACAAGCATCTGAAGCGGGTGCGGTCCGTCAAGGAGTTCCATCTGGCCGAGTACGGCGAGGGCGACGCCGGCGTGACCATTGTAGTATTGAAATAGACTGATCATTTGCACACATCCAAGAGGGAGGATTTCATACATGGCTGAAAAGCAGCGGATTTTGATTGTAGACGACGACGAGAATATTGCAGAGCTGATCTCGCTCTATCTGACGAAAGAATGCTACGAGACGAAGATCGTTTATGACGGGGAGGAGGCGTTAAAGCAGTTTCCGGTCTTTAAGCCGAACCTGATCCTGCTGGATCTGATGCTCCCCGGCATCGACGGCTATCAGGTCTGCCGGGAGCTGCGTGCCACCTCCCAGGTGCCCATCATCATGCTCTCGGCGAAGGGGGAGATCTTCGACAAAGTCCTGGGCTTAGAGCTGGGCGCCGACGATTACATGATCAAGCCCTTCGACTCCAAGGAGCTGGTGGCCCGGGTCAAGGCGGTCCTGCGCCGCTATCAGCCCACCCCGGCGGTGACCATTTCCGTGGACGCCCAGCAGGGAGAATACGTGGAATATCCGGACCTGGTCGTAAACCTGACCAACTACTCCGTGACCTACTGCGGACGCCCGGTGGAGATGCCGCCTAAGGAGCTGGAGCTTTTGTATTTCCTGGCCTCCTCTCCCAACCAGGTATTTACCAGAGAGCAGCTTTTAGACCACATCTGGGGCTACGAGTACATCGGAGACACCCGGACCGTGGACGTGCATATCAAGCGCCTGCGGGAGAAGATCAAGGACCACGCCAACTGGTCCCTGACTACGGTGTGGGGCATCGGATATAAGTTTGAAGTAAAGCGGTAAAAAATGCGGTGGCCGCAGGAGGTTTTTCCATTGCTCCTGCGGCCGCCCCGATCGGGCACCGTCTCAGAATCCCACATACCGGTACTGGATCGACGGTCTCCCGCCGGTCTTATAATCGATCCCGCTGACGATCTCATGGGTCTCCAGCATATAATTGACATAGCGCCGGATCGTCACCCGGGACAGATGCACCTGCTCCGCGATCTCCTCGCTGGTAAAGGACCGGTCCTTATGCTCTTTCATGTACTGACGGATCGTCTCTAAGGTATGCTCCTGCAGCCCCTTCTGCATCCTGGCCGGACCGGCCTCCGCCGCCGCTTTGCCAGGCAGCAGCCGGTCGATCTCACTCTGGCTTAAGCTGCGGGACCCGCCGCCGAGCAGCTCCTGCTTTTTTAAAAACTGCTCCAGCGCCCGCTCAAACCGCGCATATTCAAACGGCTTTACCAGATAATCCATCACCCCGGCCCCCAAAAGCCCCTTGACCGTCTCTGTCTCATTGGCTGCGGTCACCATGATGACGTCCGGCTTTTTCTCCAGCTGATCCAGCTGTTCGAGAAATTCCATCCCGTCCATCAGCGGCATGTAATAATCCAGGATCACCAGATCCACCGGCTTCTTTCGGATGTGGTCCAGCCCGTCTCTCCCATTCCGGAAGCTCCCGCTCACATGGAAGGAGGGATTCATCTCCACATACTGCCGGTTGATCGCCGCCACCATCGGATCATCCTCCACAATCATCACATGATACATCCGTCTCCTCCTCTTCTGTACGCGTAAAGCTCACGGTAATGCAGGTTCCTTCTCCCGCCTCCGTATCCACGGTGATCTCGCCGTGATACCGGTCCGCCAGGTCCTTGATCAAGGGGAGTCCTGTGCCGCGGCCCTTTCCTTTGGTGGATACGCCCCGCAGGAACACCTGCTTTCGCAGCTCCTCCGGGATGCCGCCTCCCGTATCCTCGCAGGTGATCACGGTGCAGTCGTATTCACAGTAAAGCCCCAGCTCCACGTCCTTCACCGGATAATCGTGGGCATTCAGCTCCTCCATGGCATTTTCCAGCAGATTCCCGATGATCGTCACATAGACGTCCACTGGGAACATCAGATTCTCCCTGGCACAATGGCTGCCATTTTTCAGCGCCAGATGGATGCCCATCTCGTTCGCCCGCATCATCTTCCCGATGATCAGCGCAGACAGATGGGACACGGTGATCTGGGCCGACACCTCCTTGACTGCCTGGCTGGACAGCAGCGTCGTATTGGAGATATACTCCATGGCGGTATCCGTCTCCCCCAGCTGGAGGTATCCTAAGATCACATGGAGCTTATTCATAAACTCATGGTTAAAGGCGCGCAGCGTGTCCAGCATATCTCTGGCCCCCGTCAGTTCCTCCGCCATCTTAAGCACCTCCGTCCGGTCGCGGAAGATGGAGATGGCTCCCGCGATCCGGTTATTTTCCCAGATCGGGATCCGGTTGCTGACAATGTGATTGCCATTTAAGACCATATTGACATTGTACTCCGGCTGCCCGGTCCTCATGGTCTCCAAAAGCCGCGTCTTGGGGTAAAGGTCCTTTAACGGCTCGCCTTCCACGGTCCGCCCCCGCTCCAGTCCCAGCATCGTCCGCGCCGACTGGTTCATCAGGATCACTTCCCCCTTCGGGTTCACCGCGAAGATCCCCTCATCCAGGGCGTCCAGCACCTCGCTCCGCTCCACGTATTTGGTGATGAATTCCTCCGGCTGGTATCCCATCAGGAGCCGCTTTAAATAATTCATATTATGGCGGGCCAGCCCGGCTCCCACCCCCAGGAGCATCAGCCCCACGATCCCATAGATCAGAAGGATCTGGTTCCGCATCTGCCGGATGCTCTCCGTCAGGACAGAAGCCATCACGAACCCGATGATGGTCCCGTCCTGATTCCGGACCGCCTGGAACGCGCGGCGCTGATAGCCCAGCGTTCCCATCCCTTCCGTGATATAAGGTGCCTCCCCCTCCAGGATCGGTCCTTCATCATCGCCGATGAACCTCTCCCCGATCCGCTCCTTCTCCGGGTGATAGATCCGCCTGCTCTCTCTGTCGCACACGGTGACGATATCCAGCCTGTCCGTCACGTCCAGGATCATATCCAGATAGGCGGTCAGCTCCTCCGATCCCCCGCCCTCCTCCAGGGCGGATACCACCATCGGCATGTCCGCTACCACGGCGGCCATACTGGTGATGGTATCGTCCAGGCTCTGCCTCTGCCAGTTCAGGCTGTAATAAAGAGTCACGCTCAGGGAGATGAGGATGACGATGATACAGCCCAGCGTATAGGAATGATACAATCTCTGCTCGATCGTCTTCTCCTTCATGCTTCCCTCGCTCCCTTCTTCTTGTTCCTCTGCGGATCATCCATGCCACAGCTCTATTCTAACCATTTCCGGTCTGATTGGCAATGATATCCTGCGGCGGGACATTCTGCCGTTTCACAGCCGCCGTCCTACAGCAGTACCTTCACCAGCACGCTGGCCACGATCAGGATCAGCGCCCCGCAGATCCGGGTCGAGATCTGCGCAAAGGGCAGAAGCTCCATTCTCTTAGATGCGGACAGCACCGCGATATCGCCGGTCCCGCCCATATTCGTCGTACACAGACCGGCTGTGATGGAGGACTCGATCGGATAGAACCCGACCAGGTAGCCGCCGATCCCCGCGCCCAGGGCCACGCCGCCCACGACTACCAGCACCAGGATCATGTAGGTCAGGGAAAATGCCGACGCCACCGCGTTTAAATCGATCATGGAGATGCCGATGCCAACCAAAAGGGCCTGGGTCCAGTTCCCCATCACAAAGCTGCTCCACTGCTTCGCCGCCTGCTCAAACTTGCCGGGGATGATGCCCAGGGCTTTGGAGACCGCCACCGAGATGATCATCCAGGCATAGGTATGGATCGAGGGCACAAATTTGTTGATGATCGTTCCGATCAGGTAAAAGCTGAGGGCCAGGATCATGCCGATCCCCATCATCTGCACGCTGGTCGGCAGCATGACGCTGTCCTTCATATCCCCCGTGTCTTTCCTCATCAGCTTCCCTTCCCCGGACAGGTTCGGTTTTACCTCGCCAAGCTTCGCCAGAAGGCCGGCGCCTACGATGGCGCATACATTGCCCAGGGTGGAGGCCGGGATCATCCTGGAAATGATCACGGAGGAATCCTGTCCCAGCGCCTCGGCATACATGCCGGAAAGGGGTACCACACCGGCTCCCATGCCGCCGCCCATCATCGGGATCGCCACATACATGATCGCGTCAGAGAACCCATATCCCATCACCATCCCCACGATGCCCACGGCCAAAATGGCGAACGTCATGGCGCACAGAGCCACTGGCAGGAAGCGGACGGCCGCCCGCAGAAGCAGCGTCCGGTTCATCCCCAGGATGCTGCCGGTGATCAGCGCCGCGATATAGAAGTTCAAAAATCCTGTGGTGTTCATAAATTCATCCACATTCTGGATCACAGCCTCCGGGATCACGCCGAAGGTCACCAGCGCTGCGGAAGCGAAGATGCACACGATGGCGCCGCCTCCCAAGTAGGTCTTTACGATCGGCGTATGATTGCCGATCGTATTAAACAGCCCGCCAAACACCATCATCACCACAAATGCCCCGAGCATCCCGCTGGGCATCCAGCCCATCATCATGACCAGCGTCACCAGCGCAGTGATCCCCAGATATACGGGCAGGGAGATCCCCATGATCTCAAACTTTTTTAATTCCCCCATTGTCATTCTCCTTCTCTTTCCTGTGTGTTCCTATCGATGCGTCCTCTGTAAGCCCTACACTTCCTTTGTGATGTGCAGCTCCTTTGCCACCCGGGCAACCTGCTCCGCCACCACTTTGGCGACCTCGGGATGAAATGCTCCCGGGATGATATAGTCCTCCTTCAGCTCCTCATCCTTCACAATGCCTGCGATCGCCTTCGCCGCCGCCAGCTTCATCTCCTCGGTGATATCGGTCGCCAGCGCGTCCAGCGCCCCGCGGAAGATCCCCGGGAACACCAATACGTTATTGATCTGGTTGGGATAATCGCTCCTTCCCGTGGCCACCACGCGCGCGCCGCCCTTTTTCGCTTCCTCCGGCATGATCTCCGGCACCGGATTGGCCATGGCAAATACGATGGCGTCACGCTCCATCGTGGAGACCATCTCCGCCGTCACCACGTTCGGCGCAGACACTCCGATGAACACGTCTTTTCCTTTGATGATCTCCGCCAGCGGGCCCCGCTCGTTCTGAGGGTTAGTCACCTCCGCCATGGCTCTCTGGGCGCTGTTCAGCCATTCCTCATCCTTGGATACCGCGCCCTGGCGGTCCACCAGCACCACATTGCCGGCGCCGAACTCCAGGAGCAGCTTGGCGATCGAGATGCCTGCCGAGCCGGCTCCGTTGATCACGATACGGACCTCCTCCATGGTCTTTCCCACCAGCTTCAGCGCGTTGATCAGACCTGCCGCCACCACGATCGCCGTTCCGTGCTGGTCATCGTGGAATACCGGGATATCCAGCTCCTCCTTCAGCCGTCTCTCGATCTCAAAGCATCTGGGCGCCGAGATATCCTCCAGATTGATGCCGCCGAAGCCTGGGGCGACCCGCTTTACGGTCTCAATGATCTCCTCTGTGTCCTTGGTGTCCAGGCAGATGGGAAAGGCGTCCACGCCTGCAAACTCCTTGAACAGGATGGCCTTGCCCTCCATCACCGGCATGGCCGCCTCCGGGCCGATGTCCCCCAGCCCCAGCACAGCCGTTCCGTCTGTGACCACCGCCACCAGGTTTTTCTTGGCAGTGTACTTGTAAACGTCGCTCTTTTTCGCGCTGATCTTTCTGCACGGCTCCGCCACCCCAGGCGTATACGCTGTACTCAGATCATCCCGGCATTTTACCGGCACTTTGGAAACCACCTCCAGCTTGCCCCCGTGCTCCTCGTGTAACCGTAAACTCATCTCGTTATAGTTCATCTGCTGCCCCTCCTGATATTTTTGATATTTTGATTATAAAAGAGGCCGTATGGATCGTACAGTTTGTGTATCTATACTAAAACTTCCGTAACTTTCTTAAAGATTGACAGAATAATATCAGAAAGGCGGCCGCAGGAGTTTTTCCCTCCTGCGGCCGCCTGTTCTTTGCGTCTCGCTGTTTCTTCTCTTTTCCGGTCTTACTTCGCGTCAGCCAGTGCTGCCTCTACGGCCTCCATGATACCGTTGCTGGTATTGGTGGCGCCGGACACTGCGTCTACCTGACTGCTCTGGGTGCGGATGATGTCTGCAACCACGTTCTTCTCTGCTGCCTCGTAAAGGCCAGGGGTCTCTGCATGATCCTTCAGCACGATGGATACGATATTGCCGCCTTCTACGGTCACTTCTACGGTGATGTCACCGTTGTTGCCCTTGCCGGTTCCCTCGTATACGCCGTCCTTGTAGTTACCCTGTACCTCCGGAGCCGCTGCTTCCTCAGCCTCCGGTGCGGTGATCTCCGCCTCGGTGTTGCCGCCGTTTGCCATTACATAAGCCTCTGCGCCGCTGCCTGCGATCTTACCAAATACAACGATATCGGTTACCGCGTTGCCGCCCAGACGGTTGGCTCCGTGTACGCCGCCGGTGATCTCGCCAGCTGCGAACAGGCCTGCGATCGCGCTTCCGTCTTCCTTCAGCACTTCACAGTCGGTGTTGATCTTCACGCCGCCCATGGTGTGGTGGATCGCCGGGGAGCACAGCGCCGCGTAGTAGCTGGGCTGGTTTAACGGAACCTCCATGCTTGCCCGTCCGAACTCCTCGTCATTGCCGGCTGCCTGATATGCCGCATAGTTTGCCATGGTCTCAGCCAGGGCCTCGCCGTCGATGCCGATGGCCTCGCCCAGCTCCTCGGGAGTCGCCGCCTCGGTCACGATGCCGGCGTTGATGTAGCTTTCGATCGCTGCCACGTTGTCTCTTACTTCCTGATCAAATACCAGATAGCAAACGCCGTCGGTCTGCTCCAGGATCGCTGCGGATACCACGTCGCGGGTCTCCAGCTCATTCACAAAACGCTTGCCCTCTTTGTTCACCAGGATCGCGCCGTCGCCGCGCACACCCTCGGTGTACATGGTCTGGGTATCCGGGTTTACCGTCGGATGGGTCTGGATCTGCTCCATATCCACCAGAGCCGCGCCCAGGTCAAGAGCCATGGTGATGCCGTCGCCGGTGGCGCCTGCATGGTTGGTGGTGCCAAAGCCCGCCAGCTCCGGCTTATACTCTACTACCATGTCCGCATTCGCACCGAAGCCGCCGGTAGCCAGTACCACTGCGGTACAGGAGATCACCATCTCGTTACCGTCCTTGTCCTCGGCAACTACTGCGGTCACTGCGCCGTTCTCATCTGCGCGGATCTCTTTTGCGGTGGTCTCTAACAGGACCGGGATGCCCAGCTCTGCTACCTTTGCGTTCAGGGTATTCACTAACATGGGGCCTACTGCAGAAGCGTCCGCGGGACGATGGATCCGCTTTACGCTTGCGCCGCCTGCCATACCTACGTTGCTTAAGTCGCCGCCGATCTCATTCACCCAGTCTACGGCTGCCGCGGAATTCTCCGCCATCACCCGTACCAGGTCCTCATCGTTGACATTATAGCCGCCTTCCATGGTATCCTGGATATACAGGTCCACAGAATCCTCGATCCCGTCCGCTTCCTGATACTTGGTCTCTGCCGCGTTCAGGCCGCCGGTCGCCCGGATCGTGTTGCCGCCGGTCACCGGCATCTTCTCCAGGATCACTACATCGGTCGCGCCGTCCTGTACTGCCTGGATCGCTGCGGTCATACCTGCGCCGCCTGCGCCGATGACTACGATGTCTGCCTGCATCTCTGCCGCTTCCGCCGCCTCGCTCTCGGTCTCTGCCGGAGCCTCAGTGCTTGCTTCCGTAGCTGCTTCTGTTGCCGCCTCCGTCGCCGCGGTGGTGGTGTCAGCCTCTTTGCTCCCGCATCCCGCCAGGGACATCACCATAGCGGCTGCCATCAGTACGGAAAGCATCTTTTTACTAGATTTTCTCATGTTTTCCCTCCATATAGAATCATGAAAATGAATGATTATGTACGCCTGGGGATCCCAGGCTTATTCAATGTATCATATTGTTAATTTCATGTCAATTACAAAATGGAAAGTGGATGGAAACTTGATAAAATTTCCGGATAATAGCGGCGGGGCAGATGGTGCGAAAACCGTCTGCCCCGCCAAGATCCGATCGCTCCTTTTTAAACAAATCTGCACACATGGTCCACGGCGATATCCGAAAATCCATATGCCTCTGCCTTCGTCATTTTCCCATTGCAGACCTCCACGATCTCGTCAAACAGAAGCTGGCCGCCTTCCTCCAGAGACAGTTCCCCGTCGATGATCCCGCTTAGATCCACGTCCATATTATCTTCCATTTTCTGATAAGTGGTTCGATTGGCCGTCACCTTCAGGACCGGCACGATGGCGTTGCCGGTAGGCGTTCCCCGCCCTGTGGTAAATACGACGACTGTACAGCCCCCCGCCACCATGGAGGTGACCGAAGAAATGTCGTATCCGGCTGTGTCCATGATGATCGCGCCTTTTTTCGTAGGTCTGGCCGCCTGCTCCACCACCTCCACCACCGGGCGGGTCCCTCCTTTCCGGATGCAGCCCAGACTCTTTTCGTCGATCGTGGAAAGTCCTCCCGCCTTATTTCCCGGGGTAGGCTGACCGGCACGGCAGTCCTGTCCGGCTCCCGCCAGATGTTCCTCATAATCTCGGCAGATCTGGATGATCTGATTATGGATCTCCGGCGTGCTCCCCCGTCTGGCCAGCACGTGTTCTCCGCCGATGAATTCGATGGTCTCGCTCATCATCGTGGAAGCTCCCGCATCTACCAAAAGATCGCTCAGCACTCCCACCGCCGGATTGGATGCGATCCCGGACGTGGCGTCAGATCCGCCGCATTCGATCCCCATCAAGATCTCTGAGATGTCACAGGGGACCTTCGGCTGACGGGCTGCTGCCGCCGCCATATCCCGCGCCGCCCGGACCGCTTTCTCGATCGTCTTTAACGTACCGCCTTCCTCCTGGATCCCAAAGGAGACCACCGGTTTGTCCGTCAGCGCCTGGATCTTCTCCCGCAGCTCTTTATGGGGCACGGTCTCGCACCCCAGACCGATGATCACCACGCCATATACGTTGGGATTTAGGGCAAATCCAGTCAGGACCTTCTGCGACATAGCCGTATTGGCCGCTACGTCAGAGCATCCTGTATTAAAAATGATATTGACCGCTCCTCTTACCTGGCTGGCTACGATCCGGCAGCTTTCACTGCCGCAGGCGCAGGTCGGCAGGATCAGCACATGATTCCGGATCCCTACACGCCCGTCTGAACGTTTATATCCTAAAAATTCCATCTCCGTCCTCCTTAGATCATCTCACTATCATAGTCTCTGGGAACACTGTAGATATTTTCATGGGATACCCAGCACCCTTTCTCGATGGGCATTGTGGTCTTCCCGATCATCTCCCCATATTTCCGGACCACTGCGTTCTTTTCCATGGGCTCTAACGCGATCTTATGACAGTATGGGATATCCTCCTTTGCCTCCACCTGGCAGAGTTCTCCGCCCTTCCGGTAGACCACCGCCTCACCCTTTTTCACATCCCTCACACAAGTTGCTACATTATCCTCCGGGCTCATGATCAATGCATCGATTGCCATCCTCTCATCCTCCTGACCTGTTTCACTCTATGTCCGCTGCTTCCTGCAGCACGCCCTCCGACTTTGCGACCAGGACCGCCGTTGCCGCATCTCCTACGATATTGGGGATCACCCGGCCCATATTCAGGATCCGGTCGATCCCGGCAAGCAGGCCGATCGCCTCCATCGGGAGATTGACCGAGCTGAGCACGATCGTCAGCATGACAAGACCGCTCCCCGGCACTCCGGCAGTCCCGATACTGGCCAGCGTCGCCGTCAGCATGACCATGATCTGCTGCATCATCGTCAGCTCGATACCGTATACCTGGGCCGTAAAGATCACCGCCACCGCTTCATAGATCGCGGTCCCGTTCATGTTCATGACCGCACCGAAGGGGATCACAAAGTTAGCGATCTCATCACTGACGCCCAGCTTCTTGGTACACTTTAGATTGATCGGGATCGTCGCCACGCTGCTGCAGGTGGCAAATACGAACATTGCCGCCTCTTTCACACCTTTTAAGAATTTTAACGGGCTCATATGGGCGCAGACTCCGACCATCAGACCGGCCTGGACCAGCACCGTATAGATCGCAGAAGCCAGATACACAGCCAGGATCGTCTTCATATACGGAAGCAGGATCGCCAGTCCATTGATCCCGACCACGTTGGCCATCAGGCCAAATACGCCGTAAGGAGTAAATTCCAGCACGATGCTGGTGATCTCCTTCATCGCCTCCGTGCACCCCTGGAAAAAGCCGAGGACTACCTGCCCCTTTTCCCCCAGCTTGATGAGCGCAAATCCAAAAAACAAAGCAAAGAAAATGATCTGGAGCAGATTCTGGGTGCTCAGCGCCTCAAACGGATTGTTGGGAATGATATTGATCAGCGTATCCAGGGCGCTGGGGATCTCGACCGCAGATTCCGAAGCATTCTGCGCTTGGATGACAACTCCGGTCCCCACTCCGATCAGATGCGCGAACAGCAGACCGATCACAATGGCAAAACCGGTGCTGACCAAAAAGATCACGACCGTTTTCAGTCCGATCTTCCCCAGCTTCTTATAATCCCCCACGTCCGCAGCCGCGCACACCAGCAAACACAATACCAGCGGAGCCACGACCATCGTCAGCAGCCGGACCAGGATAGTCCCCAAAAAATTAAATACACTTGCCTTCGGCCCCATGATAAGGCCGCACACGATACCCAGCACAAAACCGACCATGATCCGTGTGAACAAACTGAGTTTGCTCCATTTCTTCCATACAGTCATTTCCCTTCCCCTTTCTTATGTCAGACATTCTTGAGTGTGTTCCGCGCTGTACCGGTATCAGCAAAAGCAACAAAATCTATGCGCATATTTCGTTACTTCTGATAGGTATATTTTATTTCAGAGATAGTATAAAATCAAATTTATAGTATTTATTTTCTCATAAAATGGATTTATATGGAAAGAGGGAATTTATGGAACAGGATATGAAGTATATCTATACGATCTACAAGAAGCAGAGCATTTCCAAG
Source organism: Candidatus Ventrimonas merdavium (assembly GCA_018715565.1). GTDB lineage: Bacteria > Bacillota > Clostridia > Lachnospirales > Lachnospiraceae > Brotaphodocola > Brotaphodocola merdavium. The sequence goes on along the minus strand of DVLJ01000120.1, from coordinate 29,607 downwards.
GCAGCCGAGGCCCTGTACATGACACAGCCGGCGCTCAGCATCGCGGTTTCGCGGGTGGAAGATTCTCTGGGGACCCGGCTGTTCAACCGGGATCAGAAGCCTCTGGAGCTGACAGAGGCCGGAGAGCTCTATATCAATAAGGTGCTGCAGATCCAGGCCCTGGAAGATGAGCTGCAGGCCCAGCTCAATGATCTGTCCGGCTTAAAGACCGGTATCCTGAAGATCGGGGGAAGCCACTATCTGAACTCTTATATCCTTCCCCCGATCCTGACCGCCTTTTCCAGGCAGCATCCCGGGATCCAGCTGGAGCTGGTAGAAGCCGGTTCCTATGAACTGCTGGATATGCTGAAAGAGCATGTTATTGACATCACCTTTAACTGCACCCTGTCGCCCAAAGACAGCTGGAACCGGATCCCCGGCTTTCAGGATATGATCCTGCTGGCGGTCCCGTCTTATTTTGAGATCAATGACACGCTGCAGACATACCGGCTCACAGGGCAGGATATCCTGTCAAAACGCCATTTACGCCCGGACTGCCCGTCCGTCACCATGGATCTCTTTCCCGGGATCCCATTCATCCTCTTGACCCCGGGCAATAATCTCTACAGCCGGTGCCGCCATTTTTTTGAATGCGCTAAGACGGAGCCTGCGGTCTGCCTCCAGGTATCCCAGCTGGTCACGGCATACCACCTGGCCAGAGGCGGGATGGCGGCCACCTTTATCAGCGACTGGCTGATCAAGGACGAATGCCCCGATCTGTTTCTCTATAAAATAGATTCGCCGCAGGCAACCCGCTCCTTCGATCTGGTCACCCGCGGCAAAACTTATATGCCAAAAGCACAACAGGAATTTATCCGTATTTTTAAAGATTATTATGAGTAAGCGCCTTTACTGGATCCAAGCCCCATCGCCTCCCACATAATACCCGTCCGGCGTCCGGGTATTCACCAGCATGGCGCCGCTGGCGTCGGTATAGTACCATTTGCCGTTCCAGTCGATCCAGCCGCACCGGAGATAGCCGTCCTGGCCGAAGCAATACCAGATCCCGTCGACCAGCTCCCAGCAGTTGACAGGATAGCCGCCGGAGGCGTACTGATACCACCAGCCCCGCTGATCCACGCACCAGTGGTTGCCGCCGGTGCTCGCCACGCCGCCGGCCGTTCCCGGGCCGCCAGCTGCTCCCGGGCCGCCTGGGCCGTAGGAGCTGTTGCCAACCACGCCCGGACCGCCGGAACTGCTTCCCGACCAGGAGCTGCCCGGGCCGTCGTCGTAGCCATAGCTGATCTCATCCGCTTCCCGGGACGACACATACCAGCTGTCTGAGCTGTACCAATCGCCCTTTTCCGAACCTCCGCCCACCGCCCGGACTTCAAAATAGTAATCGCCCCGGCGGGTGATCTCTCCGGCAAACTCATAGTAGGTGTCATAGGTGGTCCGGATCCCGGTCACCGACTTATCGTCCCGGTACAGCCGCACCTGATAATACTTCGCCCCCGGGGTTTCCTCCCACAGGGCGCTGCCATTTCCTTCGTCCCACTCCACGCCGGACACGGACAGGTCCCCGTTCTCCAGCTTATCCAACTTGATCGTCACCACCAGGGTCGTCTTGTCGTCCTCCCGGCGGGACGTCACATAGGAAGCGTCGTTGCCGTAAAAATCAAACATGCTGCGGCTGCTCCCGTCAAAGTAATATCCATGATCCGCGAACAGGGAAAAGGACACCCGCGGCGTCATGCCCCCGTACCAGTCGTCCTCTTCGTTCAGGACCTCGATATCCCCCACCTGATAGTGGGCCTCTCCCCTGGGAGTGATCTCCACATGGCTGCTGCTGGTCCCCGCCTCGATGTCCGAATCGATGTTCAGCTCGATCGACTGGATCGGCGTCCGGTCCTCCGCCGCCCACACAGTCTCCGCACCGAACCCCAGACCGGCCGCCGCTCCTGCTGCCGTCCCTGCTGCCGTTGCCGCCGCTCCTGCCGCCCATACCGCCGCTGTCAGGACATATGCGCCCAGCTTCCTTCTCGCCGCATCTGCTGCTGTATTTCTCGCTGTATTTTCCGAGGAATATCCCGCTGTCTTTCCCATCATCTTTCCCACAGCAATTCCAACAGCCTTTCCCACAGCGGACGCGGACCTTCCCTGCACCTCCCGCTTCTCTTGATCTCGTTCCTTCTCCTTCATCCTATAACTCCCTCCTGCCTGTCACAGATTCCCCGCCTTCGGCAGAGAAAAAATAAACTCCGATCCAACGCCCTCGGTGCTTACCACATCGATATTCTCCCCATGGGCCTGGATGATCTCCTTCACGATCGCCAGCCCAAGGCCGGTGCCCCGCTTATCCTTGCCCCGGGACTGGTCGGACTTATAGAACCGCTCCCAGATCTTTTTCACGCTGTCCCTGGGGATCCCGATCCCCCGGTCCTTGACTGACACGAAGATCTTTTCGTTCCGGGTATATGCCTGGATCTCGATCGCGGAATCCGGATAGCTGAACTTGATCGCGTTGTCGATCAGGTTGTAGAGCACCTGCTGGACCTTTCCCAGGTCCGCGTAGACCATCAGGACCGCCTCGGAAAACGTCAGCTCGAAGGTGATGCCCTTTGCGGTGCAGGTCCCCTCGAAGGAAGCCGCCGTATCCTTGATCACCCGGTTGATGTCAAAATTGGTGCGGGACAGATACCCCTTGCTGTCTAAGGTGTTCAGCGTCAGCATCCCCTGGGTCAGCTTGGTCAGCCGCTCCGTCTCCGCGATCACCCGGGTCAGGTATTTCTCATACAATTCCGGGGGGATGGTCCCGTCGATGATGGCTTCCAGATAACCCTTGATGGATGTTAAGGGCGACCGGAAATCGTGGGACACATTGGCGATGAAGTTGCGCTGATACTCCTCCATCTTGTCCAGCTCGCCGGACATATAGTTTAACGTCGCCGCCAGATAGCCCATCTCATCCCGGGAATGGACGTCGATCTGGTGCTTTAGGTTCCCGGAAGCGTATTCATTGGCCCCCGCAGTGATCTTCTTTAATGGGAAATAGACCGTCTTGGTAAATACCAGCAGGATGATCAGCGACAGCACGAACAGGATCGCCGCCGCGATATAGACCACGTTCAGGCTCCGGCTGCTGATCTCGTAGATCTGGGACACCGGCATGTGCAGCAGCACATAGCCATACGTGTTGTAATTGCCGGTGATCGGCGCGGACACGCTCAGCACCTCGTAGGGGAACTGGCCGTAATAGTCGCTGATCATATAGGAGCGGCTTCCCATCGCCGCCGGGTCAAAGCCCTGGATCTCCGTACCGCTCCTGGCAGAGCGGGAGCTGTCCACCACCACAATCCCCTGGCGGTTCACCACCCAGATCTCCGACCGCACAAATTCTGCCACTGCCTGGAGCTGGGAATAGGCGGAATTCAGATCCTGTCCGCTCCCCCGGTACACGCTGCTGTAGGCCCCGGCGATCAGGTTCGCCTCGTCGTAAAGGGCCGCCGCCGTCTCGTCCACCTGGTGGGCGTACATCATCCGGGAGGAAAGGGTGGAGATGGTCACAAAGCCCAGCAATCCAAACGCCAGATACCCCAATATAAACTTTAAATAAAGAGAAAGCCTCATCTTCATAGCGGTCGTTCCGTCCTCGTTTTCCAGTTTCTGGTTCCATTATACACGATTCTCCCACCCTGGGCAATCTACAGATTCCTTACGTTTTCGGCATGAATTGCTTGACATTTCCCAAAAACAGAGTTATGATAGCAGGAAATCAGACAGCCAAATGCTATGACTGGGAAAAGTAGCGCAGCGAAAGCTTACAGAGAGCCATGGGCTGGTGGGACATGGCAGTGGAAGCGGCGTGAACATCACCCGAATCAGCAGTCTGGGTGAAGGATGGCGCAGCCATCTGCGTAAGCCGGACCGGAGGACAACCGTTACTGTGTCGCCCATTGCCGGATGGGAGTGAGTGGTCATCTTTGGGTGACAAGCAGAGTGGTACCGCAGAGGATACAGGTCCTTTGTCTCTACGAATGTAGGGACAAAGGACCTTTTTGATTTTAAGGAGATCACATCTTATGAAATCCAGCACGCTCCGCGAGGATACGCGCTCCTGCCTGTCTCACGGCCTTTGCTGTCTCGTTTTTACTCAAGAAAATCACAGGAGGATACAAATTATGAAATTTCTTGAAAAACTCAGTGACCTGGTAGGAAAGTACATGGCGTTCATCGTACTGGTGATCGCGGCCCTGGCCCTGTTCGCCCCGAACACGGTCAGCTTCATCAAGACCAGCTACGTCAACACTCTGCTGGGCATCGTGATGTTCGGTATGGGCTTAACGTTAAAGGCCAGCGACTTTAAGGTCGTGTTCAGCCGTCCCAAGGACGTCATCATCGGCTGCGTTTCCCAGTTTACCATTATGCCTCTGCTGGCATTCCTGCTGACCAAGCTCTTTAATCTGCCGGTAGAACTGGCAGTGGGCGTGATCTTAGTTGGTACCTGCCCCGGCGGTACCTCCTCCAACGTTATGACCTACTTAGCGAAGGGCGACGTAGCCTTATCCGTGGGCATGACCAGCGTGTCCACCATCCTGGCCCCGTTCCTGACCCCCCTTCTGACCTACGTATTTGCCGGTCAGACCGTTGACGTCAATATGGTCGAGATGTTCATGTCCATCGTAAAGGTAGTCATCATCCCGATCGTCCTGGGCGGCTTGATCAACAAGTTCTTCTCTCACATCACCCAGAAGATCGTGAAGATCCTGCCTCTGATCTCCGTTACCGCGATCGTTGCGATCGTTGCGGCAGTAGTATCTGCCAACGCTGCGAAGATCATGACCAGTGGACTGCTGATCGTGCTGGTAGTCATCCTGCACAACTGCTGCGGTTATGGCCTGGGCTACGTCATCGGCAAGGTCCTCAAGCTGGATATGTCCAAGTGCAAGGCCATCGCCATCGAGGTAGGCATGCAGAACTCCGGTCTGGCCACTTCCCTGGCTGGCACCCACTTTGCCCAGTACCCCCTGGCAACCATCCCCGGCGCCGTATTCAGCGTATGGCACAATATCTCCGGCGCGATCTTTGCCAACTTCATGGCGAACAAGGAGTGATCCTTTCGTCCTGTCAACTGCATAAGCTATGGGACCCAAAAGGCCCCTATGGATTGAAAAAACAGCCGGTACCTGCGGAGTACCGGCTGTTTTTTCATAGGAGTCGAGTTCTGCATCCGCTGGTCAGGCGAACGCAGTTTGAAATGTATAGAATATTCACATGTAAGTTAGTGGCATCTAACCTGTAATTATATTAGCATAGACTAACTCAAAATGCAAGCACTTTTTTCGAGAATTTTTCCTCAGCATTGCGCCGGGTTCCAAATCATGCTAAAATGAGATCGAACAAAGGAGGCGATTCACATGTCTAACGTAACCCTGGGAAGAACCCATATCACCGTGGATAAGAACGGCTTCGGCACCCTGCCGGTCCAGCGGGTGACCAAGGAGGAGGCCGCGGTCATCCTGCGGCGGGCCTATGAAGGGGGCATCACCTTTTTCGACACGGCCCGGGCCTACTCCGACAGTGAGGAGAAGATCGGCCTTGCTTTAAGCGGCGTCCGGAACCACATCTATCTGGCTACCAAGACCATGGCGTCCACCCCGGAAGGCTTCTGGAAGGACTTGGAGACCAGCTTATCCCTGTTAAAGACCGACTGCATCGATATCTATCAGTTCCACAATCCCCCGTTCTGCCCCCGTCCCGGGGACGAGTCCGGCCTGTACGACGCGGCCTTAAAGGCCAGGGAGCAGGGGAAGATCCGCTTCATCGGCATCACGAACCACCGGCTGTCCGTGGCCCAGGAAGCCATCCAGTCGGGGCTGTACGATACCCTGCAGTTCCCCTTCTGCTACCTGGCCGACGAGAAGGACATTGCTCTGGTAGAGGCCTGCCGGGAGCAGGACATGGGCTTTATCGCCATGAAGTCCCTGTCCGGCGGCCTGATCACCAACGCGGCAGCGGCCTACGCCTACGCGGACCAGTTTGACAACGTGCTCCCCATCTGGGGGATCCAGAGACTATCCGAGCTGGAGGAATTCCTCTCCTTCATCCAGGATCCGCCGTCCATGACCGGAGAGATCAAGGCGCTGATCGACCGGGACCGCAAGCTCCTGTCCGGCACCTTCTGCCGGGGCTGCGGCTACTGCATGCCGTGTCCGGCGGGCATTGAGATCAACAACTGCGCCCGCATGTCTCTGCTGCTGCGCCGGTCTCCCACCGCCTCCCATCTCTCCCCCGCCGGGCAGGAGAAGATGATGAAGATCAAGGACTGCCTCCACTGCGGCCAGTGCGCATCCAAGTGCCCCTATGGGCTGGACACCCCGGCCCTCCTGGAGCGGAACTTAAAGGACTACGAGGAGATCCTTGCCGGCAAGGAGATGACTCCGGATAATTTCTAACGGGGATAACCTGTAGAAAACGGGCGGGAACCAGATCAAAGGGATCTGTTGTTCCCGCCCGTTCTGCGTCATATTTCTCCGCGTCAGTCCTTCCACTCCAGCCGGTGCAGATGGCCTTCCGTGTTCATCTTCTCAAATCCGTTCTGCCGCAGCGCCTCATACAGGATGACCGCCACAGAATTCGCCAGGTTCAGGGAGCGGATATCGCCCCACATGGGGATGCGCACGCACTGCTCCTTGTGCTCTACCAGGATCTCCTCCGGGATCCCGGCGCTCTCCTTACCGAACATCAGATAACAGTCCGGCTCGTAGGAAACGTCCGTGTACGTCTTCGGCGCCTTGGTGGTCGCCATATAGATCTTCGCCCCCGGATTCTTCTCCAGAAAATCCTGGAAATCGCTGTATACCGTCACATCCAGCTTATCCCAGTAATCCAGCCCGGCCCGCTTGACCGCCTTTTCATTCAGCTTGAAGCCCAGCGGCTCGATCAGATGGAGCCTGGTGTCCGTCGCCACGCAGGTCCGACCGATATTCCCGGTATTCAGCGGCATCTCCGGTTCCAATAATACTACATTCATGCTCATAGGGTCCGCCTCGTCCTATTCTGCCCGTCCGCCCTGCTCCGCGTCCAGACGCTCTACAAAGCGCCGGATCTTCGCCAAGGCTTCCTTCAGGCTCTTTAACGAATACGCATAGGAGATCCGCAGGTAACCCTCTCCCGCATCACCGAAGGCGCTCCCCGGGACCACAGCCACCTTTTCTTCCTCCAAAAGCCGCATGGCGAACGCATCCGAGGTCATCCCGAACCTTTTCACGCTGGGGAACATATAGAAGGCGCCCAGCGGTTCAAAGCATTCCATCCCCATATCCCGCAGCTCATGGAGCAGATACCGCCGCCGCTGGTCATAGGACTCCCGCATCTGCTTCACATCCTCGTCGCAGTTCTTCATGGCGTCGATCGCCGCATACTGGCTGGTGGTCGGCGCACACATGATGGCAAACTGATGGATCTTCAGCATCTGCTTTAACAGAGGCGCCGGAGCACAGGCGTAGCCCAGCCGCCAGCCGGTCATGGCAAAGGCCTTGGAGAATCCGTTGATCAGCACGGTCCGCTCCTTCATCCCAGGCAAGGACGCGATGGTGACATGCGGCTCCTCGCCGAAGGTCAGCTCGGAGTAGATCTCATCGGAAAGGACAAACAGGTCATGATCGATCACGATCTTAGCAATGGCTTCCAGCTCCTCCCGGTTCATGATCGCACCGGTGGGGTTATTGGGGAAGGGCAGCACCAGGATCTTCGTCTTGGGGGTGATCTTCTCCAGAAGCTTCTCCGGGGTCAGACGGAACTGATCCTTTTCTTCCAGAGCGATCGGCACCGCCACGCCGCCTGCCAGCACCGCGCAGGGCACGTAGGATACAAAGCTGGGCTGAGGCACCAGCACCTCGTCTCCCGGATCCAGCATAGCCCGGAACGCAATGTCGATGGCCTCGCTGCCCCCCACGGTCACCAGGATCTCCTTATCCGGATCGTAGCTCACCTGATAATGCCGCTCTAAGTAATTGCGAATCTCCACCCGCAGATCCCTCAGCCCGGCGTTGGCGGTATAGAAGGTGCGGCCCTTTTCCAGGGAATAGATGCCCTCCTCCCGCACATGCCAGGGCGTGTCAAAATCCGGCTCTCCCACGCCTAAGGAGATCACGCCCTCCATCTCGCTGGCGATATCGAAAAACTTGCGGATCCCGGACGGCGGGATCGCAGAAATAAGCTTATTTAACGGATCTCTCACGGTGTAATCAGCATCCTTTCATCCTCGACCTCGTCACTGAGCACCGTGCCGTGGTCCTTGTATTTTTTCAAAACGAAATGGGTCGCCGTGCTCAGGACCGAATCCAGGGGCGCCAGCTTGTCGGATACGAACTGGGCTACCTGGCGCATGGTCTTGCCTTCGATGATGACCATAAAATCAAAGCCGCCCGCCATCAGATACAGGGCGTTGACCTCGCTGTACTGGTAGATCCGCTCTGCCAGCTTGTCAAAGCCCATCCCCCGCTGGGGCGTCACCTTGACCTCGATCAGGGCGCTGACCTTTTCCTCGCTGGTATTGTCCCAGTTGATCAGCGTGTGATAGCCGCAGATGATCCGCTCCTTCTCCATCTCGGCAATCTCGTTGGCAACAGCGGCCTCGCTCTCCCCCAGGAGGATCGCCAGGTCGTGGATATCGATCCTGCTGTTTTTTTCAATGACTGCCAAAATTTTCTCTCTCATACGTGACTGCCTCCTCATTCTTCCTTCTTTTATCGCGCTTCCTTTGTATCCGGCTTCCTTTGTATCCATATGTATCCGTATGGGTCCCGCAGATCACTCCTGCTCTGCCGGACCGCCTGTCCAGATCTCTCCCGCCAGGGCCCGTGCCGCATCCGGCAGGATCCGGGTCAGCTCGTCCGGCTGGGGCCGCTCTAAGAACCCGCGCCCCTCCTGGACGATCATCTCCCGGGCAATGCCGCTCTTGATCTGCCCGATGACCGCCGCCGGGACGCCCTGGCTCCGCAGCTGCTCCGCCAGCCGTCCGCCGTTCTCCGCGGTCAGGACATAACAGCCCGCGCTGTATAAACGGTACGGATTGACCTCCAGACGCTCGCAGACCTCGATCACGGCCTGGAGAATGGGAATCCGGCGCAGAGCAAATTCCACGCCGGTCTCATATGCGCCTGTCAGGTCCCAGATCGCCTTCAGGATGCCGCCGCTCCCGACGGCCTCCGCCTCCGCCGCCTGCTCTCCCAGCCGGGAAAGCCAGACAGGGACCGGCTGATCCTTTAATGCCGGAAATCCGGCGTCCAGGCAGACCTCCCAGTCCCGGCACTCCTGCCAGGCAGCCTGAAGATCCGCCAGATATTCTTCGGAGAACCACCGGGCCAGCTTTTCATGCTCTGCCTCCGCCAGGATCGCCGCGCCGGAAAGCCCGGCGTATCCTGCCGCTACCAGGTCTTGTCCCGGTCGCATCCGGCCGGTGTTCTCCCGTTCGATCCTCCGCATCATGATCGGTCCATCCTTCTTCCGTCAGCTGATTTTGTCCCGCCGCTGCGCACTACGCAGCCGGAGCCGCGTCCGGTGCGGGCTCTGGCGCAGGATCGGGCTCTGGCGCTGGTGTAGGCGCCGGGGCCGGGGTCTCGGCAGACGCGGATCCTGCCGCCGAAGCTCCCTCGTTCTGTGCAGGGACCGCCTCATTCTGTGCAGGCTGCTCCGTCGCTACGCCGGGGCCGCCGTCAACGCCCTCTACTACCGCCTCCTGGGTCTGTGCCGGAGCCGGCTCGCTCTGTGCAGGCGTCCCTTCTGCCTGTACGGGCGGCGTCTCTGCAGGCGCTGCCGGTGCCGGAGTGGGTCCCACCAGCACGATCGCCTTGGACGCGTTATAGGAGTCGGTGTGGAGCAGCGTCCGCTCCGTCTCCACGCCGTCTACGGTGACCACCTTCCACAGCCGGGACTGCAGCCCGGTATGGGAAGACTGTACCTGCCTCCTGGTCCCCGGGGCCAGGGAATTGTCAACCCGGGTCTCCGGAGCGCCGGGATCGATCCGCTTCAGCGTCTCGGACACATACTCGACCTTCCGGTTCGCCGGGCGGGTCTCCTTGCCGTAGAACGTAAAGGTCAGGGTCCGCCCCTCCGTATAGCCCTCCACATAGATGGGGGTGCTGTAATTGTTGGTTACTTTGATATCCTTTACCGTGCCGGCGATCGCCGCATCCATGGACGGCTTCACATACGTGACGATCATGGAATGGTTCTGCCGCTGGGTGATCTCCAGCTCTGCCTGCAGCGCCGCGTTGTACAGGGTGGTGGCGATCTGGCACACGCCGCCGCCGATGCTGTCTACCACCTGGCCGTTCTCATAGGACGCGGCCGCGTAGTAGCCATTGGCCTCGGTAAAGGGGTGCATGCACTCATATCCTGACAGCGTCTCTCCCGGCATCAGCACATGACCGTTGATCTTGCCTGCGCCGGTTGACAGGTTCTTGGAGCGGGCGCTCCCGCTGCTGCTGAAATCAGTAGAAAAGGTGCCCAGCACGTCCCCGATGGTCGCCAGGTCCTCCTCTGTGATCTCCGGCTCCTGCTGGGTGAGCACTGCCTCTACGGTAATGCTGTCCGTGCCCTCTCCCGCCAGCGCCTCGTCCAGGGCGGCCTTGGTCGCCTGGGTATCCACCGCCATCCCCACGACTTCGGGGGTGATCTCAAACCGTCCGTCGACCCGGGTGATCGCCGCGTTCTGCGGCTCTGCCGTCAGTCCCTGGCACCGCTCTGCTACCAGAGCTGCCAGACTCTCCTCGTTCACCGCGGTCTCCAGGGGGATCTCCACCGGCTCCTTCTCCAGATCCTTCAGCCCCATGTACTGCTGGACCAGATTGCCCGTGACCGCATATCCCGCCGCTTCCTGGACTGCTTCCGGGTTCTCCCAGGAAAGCCCCAGCTCTCCGGCCGTGGTCTCCACGGCCTCTCCATCCACCTTCAGGATGACCGGCCGGGCCGCCAGGCTGTCTACATATGCCTGGATCTCCTCTTTTGCTTCTGCTTCCGTCATACCGCCCAGGCTGGATCCTCCTACGAAGATCCCCTGGGGGATCGTGTTCTCTTTCGCATATGCCGGAGCCGCGATCATCAGGCTCATGGCCGCCGCCGCGGCCATGCCGCCGAATACGCCTCTTTTTTTCATAACAAACTCCCTTAAACTCCTCACTTACATCAGCAGCGATAATGCCGTCGGCACGACCATCGCCAGCACCAGGATCACTGCTACGACCGTAACAACGATCCTTCTGGTCTTATTATTATTCATATTCATCATCGTGAATTCACCTCTTTTCAATCTGCTGCCGGAAACCGGCTGTCCTGATCCTTCCATACTGTGAGATGATCTTGTCCGTCAGCCGGGATACCTCATTCCGGCTTAGGAAGTCAATCTGCACAGGTAAATCTATTTTATGATATTTTAGTAAATACCGCAAGTCCTCTTTTTGCTTTTTCGACGCGGGCTGCTCCCTTTTCACCTTGTAGATCAAGGGTTTCGGGGCAAATGTCTCCGGCTCCGCCTCCCCCCAGCGCTCGGCCAGGGCCTGATACAGCCGGTGAGCGTCCCGGGCGTCGGACAGCGCCCGGTGGGCAGACTCCCGCAGGATCCCGAACCAGGCGCAGGCCGCTTCCAGATTCTTCTTTTCCTCCGGGGGCATCCACCGGCGGCACAGCTTCAGGGTATCGATCCCGCTCCGCTCAAATCCCAGCCGCTCATTTACCGCCGCCCGTTTTAAAAAGCTGTAGTCAAAGATGATATGGTGCCCCAGAAGAGGGAGATTTCCACAAAAATCCACCAGTCCGGGGATGATATCCCCAATGTCCGGGGCATTCTCCACCATCTGGTCCGTGATCCCCGTAAGGGCGGTCACCCGCTCCTCCAGCGGACGGCGGGGATTCACCATGGTGTGGAACCGGGCCATTTCCTGTCCCTGCTCCACCCGGATGGCCCCGATCTCGATGATCTTATCCAGCTTCGGGTTCAGACCGGTCGTCTCTAAGTCTACTGCGATATAGCTTTGGGCCTGCGGGGGGACCGTCCGGCTCTGCTCCGCAGGCTCTGCCCTGTGCTCCATCTGCTCCGCATGCCCTGCTCTGTGCTCCATCTGTTCCATATGCTCTGCTCTATGTTCCCTATATTCTGCCCTATGCTCCATGCTGCTGATTTCCTTCCTATCGTTCTGAGGCCGCTTTCGAGACCGCTGTCACAGCGCCGACGGACAGTCCTTCCGCAGGAAGCACTCCCCGCACTTGGGACTGCGGGCCGTACAGATCGTCCGGCCCAGGGTGATCACGTGGATGTTCCACAGGATCCAGTGATCCCTGGGAAGGACCTTCATCAAGGCATACTCGATCTTCTCCGGGTCCTCCTCTTTTGTCAGTCCCAGCTTCCGGGAGATCCGCTTTACATGGGTGTCCACCACGATGCTGGGCTCGTTGTAGATATTTCCCCGGATCACATTGGCCGTTTTCCGGCCCACCCCGGCCAGAGCAGTCAGCTCCTCGATGGTCCGGGGCACCTCCCCGCCGTACTGTTCCATCAGCGTCCGGCAGCAGGAAATGATATTTTTCGCTTTCATATGATAGAATCCGATGGAATGGATGTCCTGCTCCAGCTCCCGGATGTCGGCAGCGGCAAATTTCTCTACGCTGTCGTATTTTTGGAACAGATCCGCGGTGACGATATTCACCCGGGCATCCGTGCACTGGGCGCTTAAGATCACCGCGATCAGCAGCTGCCATGGGGTTTCGTGGTTCAGATAGCAGCGGTATTCCGTGCCGTATTCCTGATTCATAGCGGCCAGGATCCGGGCTACCCGCGCCTCCCGCTCTGCTTTGGTCTCTCGTTTTGCCATGATGGTCCTCCTCTTGTCCTTTCGATGTCTCCCGGATTCACGCTTAATCAGGCGGCATCCGTTCGATCCGCGCCGTTCGATCCGCACCCTACGATCCGCGCCCTACAATCCGCTAGGCCTGGTCCTCCTGCACAGGCTCCGGTCCTGCTCCCACTGTCCCCAGGACCCGCACCGCCGCATTCCGGCTCAGGGGATCCCGCCTTCGGTAGTCGAACAGCAGGATCTGGCCCGACTGCAGGACCTCTGCGTGGACCTGGGAACCCAGGGTCCGCAGCTCCGGCGCCAACTCCCGGATCCGGTCCTTGTACCGGCTCTGATCCGGAGCGAAGGCAGGGCGGCTTTTGGCATTTTCCCGCAGGTACAGATCCTGCATCAGGGCGTCCTCCCAGGGGCTCATGGACCGGGCAGCCGATGGCTCCGTCCCGCCGCCCCGCTCCGCAAGAAGCTCCTCGATCCATCCGTAAAGGATCTCATAACGGGCCAGGCGGCTGTGGCTCAGCCCATCCAGCCCCCGCTCCCGGTAATACTCCGCCATCCGGCAGAACATGGTGAACGGATCGGAAAACTCCGCTTCCAGCAGCTTGAGCACTGTGGAGAACTGACGGCTGTTGTAATACACCTCCACCATCTGCTCCACGCCCTTTAGCAGCAGCACATCCCCGTAGGACAGCCAGCGGGTGGACAGCACCTCATAGGGAGGCGTCTGCCGGTACGCCAGGCCGTATTCCTCCGCTTTCTCATACATCAGGGAGCCTTTCAGGACCTTCAGAAATCCCAGCTGCAGCTGCTCCGGCTCCATGGCGTATACGTCGTTAAAGGAACGGGCAAAGGACGCCAGGTCCTCGTAGGGGAGCCCGGCTATCAGATCCAGATGCTGGTGGACGTTGTGCCCCCGGTTCACCCGGGCCACCGCCGCCCGCACCTTGTCCAGATCCATCACCCGGCGGATCTCCCGGATGGTCTGCGGGTTCGTGCTCTGCACGCCGATCTCCAGCTGGACCAGCCCTGGGCGCATCCGTCCCAAAAGCTCCAGCTCCTCCTCGTCCAGCAGATCCGCCGCGATCTCAAAATGGAAATTGGTCATGCCGTTGTCATGCTCCAGGATATGCTTCCAGATGGCCATGGCATGGCTTTTCTTACAGTTAAAGGTCCGGTCCACAAATTTCACCTGGGGCACCCTCCGCTTCAGGAACACGTCCAGCTCCCGCTCCACCAGCTCCAGATCCCGGAACCGCACCGTTTTGTCAATGGAGGAAAGGCAATAGCTGCAGGAAAAGGGGCAGCCCCGACTGCTTTCGTAATACAGGATCCGGTTCTCAAAGCCCTCCGTCTCCGGGTAAAGGAACGGGATCCGGCTCATATCCATCACCGGGCGCACCGGCCGGTCGCAGATAGTTCTGTCCGGCTGCCGCCAGGCAAGGCCGGAGAGGTGGGACAGACGGGCGAAAAAGCTGGCTAAGTTCTGGGGGATCTCGACCGTCTCGGTCGTCTCAGCCGTCCCGGTCATCCTGGCCATCCCAGTCGTCCCGCCCCCCTCATCCCGTCCCTGCTGCCTGCTTCCGGCCCGCACCGTCATCCCCAGCTCCCGGTAGCATCCCACCAGCTGGGCGAAGGTCTCCTCTCCTTCCCCTTTCATCACTCCCAGCACCTCCGGCTCCCGGGCCAAAAGCTCCGGCGCGTCGAAGGAGACCTCCGGCCCGCCCAGCCAGATGTCCGTATCCGGCAGGATCTTGTGCAGATCCCGCACCAGCTCCAGCACCGGGGCGATGTTCCAGATGTAACAGGAAAATCCCACGATATCCGGCTTCCGCCGGTAGATATCCTCCAAGATCTGGTCCATCTGATGGTTGATCGTATATTCCCCGATCTCCACACGCACAGAAGGGAGGCCCGCTCCTTCCGGAGCCAGGTCCCCCTGAACATCTGCCGCGCCTTGGCGCGCCTCCGTATGCTCCGCGTACAGCTTTAAGCTGTACACGCCCGGATTAGAATGAATATATTTGGCGTTTACTGCCGCCAGCAGCCATTTCATCCCGCTCAATATCCAAATACCCCGTCTAATGATTCGTCGTTGTCGATCCAGTCCTGGACATGGATCACCCGGTAATGGTCCTCGTCGTCCCGCACATAGACGGTCTCGATCCCCGCGTTGATGATCATCCGCTTGCACATGGAGCAGCTGTTGGAATGACTGATATACGCGCCCGTATCCACTTCCCGTCCGGACAGGTACATGGACGCGCCGATCATCTTCCCCCGCTCCGCGCTGATGATGGCGTTGGCCTCCGCATGGACGCTGCGGCACAGCTCGTAGCGCTCCCCCCGGGGCACCTGCATCTTCTGGCGGATGCACACGCCTAAGTCGGAGCAGTTCTTCCGCCCCCTGGGCGCTCCCACGTAGCCGGTGGAGATCACCTCGTCATTTTTCACGATGACCGCCCCGTAATTCCGGCGCAGGCACGTTCCCCGCTTAGACACCACGTCCGCTAAATCCAGGTAATAGTTGATCTTGTCTCTCCGTTCCATGGCAAATCCTCCTTTTCTCGGGAACATCCCTTACTGCACTTTCATGATGTGGTAGCCTGCCGCCTTGGTCAGCCGGTTCATGATCGCCTGGCCCAGATGGTCCTTGGAAAAGCTCTCCGAATAAATGTAATCCACATCCAGATCGTCAAATTCCCGCAGCACCGCGAACAGATTGTGGGCAATGGTCTCCTCATGGGCCCGCTGTCCCACGCTGCGGATCTCTCCATAGCGGTAGCGGTCCCGGGTTTCGTCGGTACAGATGACGCCCACCCGGTATTTCTGTCCCAGCTTTTCCTTCGCCAGGAAATTGATGCGGCCAACCACGGCCTCCAAAGGTCCCTCCAGCAGGGTCAGTTCCGCGTGGGGGGCGTAATGCCGGTACTTCATCCCCGGCGCCTTGGGCCGGAAATCCGCTCCTGGCGGTCCCAACAGGGCCGGATCAGTCTCCACCTCTCCCACCGTCGCCCGCAGCATCTCCATCGTCACCGCTCCGGGCCGCAGCAGGGTAGGCACCGGACCGGACACATCCACGATGGTGGACTCCACGCCGATCCCCACCGGGCCGCCGTCTAAGATCATCTCGATCTTGCCTTCCATGTCCTGCCACACATGCTGAGCCGTGGTAGGGCTGGGCCGCCCCGAGGTATTGGCGCTGGGCGCCGCCACCGGCACTCCCGCCAGGGCGATCAGCCGGTTCGCCACCGGGTCCTTCGGCATCCGCACTGCCACCGTATCCAGCCCCCCGGTCGTCCCGTAAGGAACAATGGAGCTTTTGGGAAATACCATGGTCAGCGGCCCCGGCCAGTACGCCTCCGCCAGCTTCCGCCCCGCCTCCGGGATCTCTGCCACCAGAGGCTCCAATTCTTCCATACAGGAAATGTGGGCGATCAGGGGATTGTCCGAGGGACGTCCCTTCGCCGCGTAGATCTTTTTCGCCGCGTCCTCGTTTAAGGCGTTGGCTCCCAGGCCGTACACCGTCTCCGTGGGGAATGCCACTAAGCCGCCCTCCCGCAGGATCCGGGCCGCCTCGGATAGCTCCTCGTCTTTTATATTTTCCGAATCTTTGATTTTTACCAGTTTTGTCTGCATCCTTTTATCCATCTGCCTTTTTCTGATCTGCCGCTGCCTGGCTGCCGTTTCTCCGGCCGCCGTTTCTCCGGCTGCGGCGTTCCCGACCGCTGCGTTTCCGACCGCTGCGTTTCCAGCCGCCGTTTGAGCCGGCTGTCCGCCGCAGTCCTTTTTCTATTGTACGCCATGGAAGCAGAGGATTCAAGCAGAAACCGCATTTCCCGTCCATATTCTCGTCCATATCCTGCTGCGGTCCTGCATCTGCCGGCTATACCAGCCCTGACCGATTCCTGACCGGGCGGAGCCTAACGGCGCCTAGTCGTATGCCGGAGGATAGACGATCTCCTGGCTGGAGTATTCAAACGGCCAGACCGTCTTATACTCCCCGTCCTGGATCTGGGCGATGGCCACGGAAGCGTAGATATTGTCGTTGGTGTACATGCTCCCGTTAAATACATGGTTTTCAAATTTGATCCGGTCATAGGGCAGGATGATCTCCGGCCCGCCGGGAAAGCTGCCCTGGATGTCCAGCGCCGCCAGAGCATCCTTCACCGCCTCCCCGTCGTCGGAGCCGGCCTCCTCAAATGCCGTTTTCAATGTCCAGATGGCCGTATAAGCCTCCGCCGAATGCCCATTCATATCGATGCCGAAAATCTCCTTAAACCTGCGGTTCGTATCCTGTCCCTTTGTCAGGTCCGGATTCCACTCCACCACCGAGGTCACCCCATTGGAAATGCCTTCCACTCCGGGGATAAAGCTGGGGTCGGCGAATCCGTTGGCCTTGGCGATCAGGATCGGCGGCTGGTAATCCAGCGCTTTCATGGTCTTCATCAGCAGGATCGCATCGGACACGTAGCTTTCTGCCAGGACTGCGTCCGCATCCGCTTCCTTCAGCTCCCGGATCTCCTTGGTCAGGTCCGCCGCCCCCTGTCCGTACTGGATCTCCGTTACGATCTCCATCCCATACTGAGGCGCGTAGATCCTGGCACAGCGGATCGCCTCCTGGCCGATCATGCTGTTGTCCGCAAACACCGCGATGGTCTTGACCTTGTGTCCGGTCTTCTCCGCCTGATCCCGCATATACATGAACATGTTTTCCAGGTAAAGAGAATTCATGGGGCATAAGCGGAACGCATATTCATAATGATGGGCAGTGATGCTGTCCACTGTGGAAATAGCAGTGATCATGGGGATGTGGTATTCTTCACATACCTGGGCAACCGTCTCCGTCAGAGTGCTCTGATGGCAGCCCACGATGGCGTGGACCTGTTCCTTGGTGATCAGCTCCTCTGCCAACGCCTTTCCCACCGCGGGATCCCCCTGGGTATCTCCCCGGATGATCTCAATAGGACGCCCGTTCACCCCGCCGGACTGATTGATATCCTCCACCGCAAGATCGATGCCCCGCAGGATATTGGTGCCGATGGCCGCATTGTTGCCGCTTAGCGCATAGATCGCCCCGATCCGGATCGGCTCGCCGGTCAGCTCGGGCCGGGTTTCGCCCGGCTGACTTCCTTCCGGCTGGCTTCCTTCCGGCTGAGCGGATGCGCCTACTCCCGCGCCCGCGCCTGGGGCGTTCTCTGTCCCGGCCGCTGCTCCCCCGCTGGGGCTCGTCCCAGCCCCTGCTCCCGCGCTGGCCCCCGTTTCCGTTCCAACCGTCTCCGCTCCCGCCCCGGCGGGCTGTCCCTGGCCCCTGTGCGCCTGGCATCCTGTGCTCAGGCAGACTGCCAGGAGCCAGGCGGCCGCCGTCCATCTCATCCGTTTCATACAAGTGCTCCTTTCCCATTTCCGGGTCCGTGTTATTTTACCATACTTTTCCTCTATGGGGAAATTCCTTTTCCGGCCGTATCCTGTCCCGTCCCGTGCAGAACGCCGGACATGCCTGTTATAGTTCAAAATCAGCCTGCCGCGGCATACGGCAGGCTGATCTCTAGCAGTTAGGTTCGTTTCATTTGCACACGGCAGGCAGCTTACTGCAGCGGAGCCGGGTACACGATCTTGGTCTCGGTGAACTCGAACGGCCATACGGTCTTCCACTCGCCGTCCTGGATCTGAGCGATCGCAACGGAAGCGGCGGTGTTGTCTCTGTAATGAGCTTCGCCGGCCAGATCGTAGTTCTCAAATTTGATCTGATCGTAAGGCAGGATGATCTTGCGGCCGCCCGGGAACTCGCCCTGGATATCCAGCTCGGCCAGCGCGTTCTTCACAGCTTCGCCGTCGGTGCTCCCAGCGTTCTCGATAGCAGTCTTGAACAGCCATACTGCGGTGTAGGACTCTGCGGAGTGACCGTTCATATCCACGCCGAATTTTGCCTTGAATTCTTCATTGATCTCTACGCCGTTTACCAGGTCCGGGTTGAATTCAACTACGGATGCAACGCCGTTGGCGATGGCGCCTAAGTTGGTGATGAAGGACGGATCGGTGAAGCCGTTTGCCTTAGCAACGATCATCTTCGGGCTGTAGTTCTGCTCCTTTAAGGTCTGGATGAACAGGGTGGCGTCGCCGATGTAGGAATCGCAGAGGATCGCATCCGGGTTCGCCTGTTTCAGGGCCAGCACCTGTGCGCTCAGATCCGTAGCGTTGCTGGTGTAGTCTACGGTCGCTACCAGCTCAATGCCGTACTCATCCTTGAACAGCTCTACGCAGCGGATCAGCTCCTGTCCGATGGCCGCACGGTCGGTGAAGATCGCTACGGTCTTGATCGGCTCGCCGGTCTGCTCCTCGGAATCCTTCAGATACTGCAGCATATCTTCTACATATACGGAGTTCAGCGGGCACAGACGGAAGAAGTAATCCATATCCTTGTGCTCCTCATTGGACAGCCGGTCCAGGGTGGAGATGGCGGTGATCATGGGAACGCCGTACTGCTGGCACACCTGAGCCACAACCTCGGTCACTACGGACATATGGCAGCCCAGCATCACGTCTACGTTCTCCTGGGTGATCAGACGCTCTGCCTCCGATCTTCCGGTCGCAGCGTCGCCGGCATGGTCGCCGCGCACTACTTCCAGGGGACGGCCGTCAATGCCGCCGGCTGCGTTGATCTCCTCCACGGCGAAATCGATGCCGCGCAGGATGTTGGTGCCGATGGCTGCGGATCCGCCGGACATGGCGTAGATCGTACCGATCTTAATAGGCTCGCCGGTCAGTTCCTCGCCGGCTGCGGCTTCCGTTTCACCGCCCGCATCCGCTGCCGGTGCCTGGGTCTCAGCTGCCGCCGGAGCCGCCGTGGTAGCAGCGTCGCCGCCGGTGCTGGTGGAGCATCCTGCCAGTGCAGACATGGTGACTGCAGCTGCGCATAAAATAGAAGCAAATTTTTTCAGTTTCATAATCATCCTCCTTTTGATTGACTCTCTATCTTTACGCCGAACTGCCAACGGCGTAAATTTCCTGTTTAGATACCCAGATACGCCTTCTTTACATGCTCGTTGGCCTGTAATTCCGCCGCCGTTCCTTCCAGGGCGATATGGCCGTTCTCCACCACATATCCCCGGTCCGCGGCCGCCAGCGCCTTGGTGATGTCCTGCTCTACCAGCAGGACGGAGATCCCGTCGTTCTTGGCCAGAGTGGACGCTACATTTAAGATATCGTCCACGATGTTGGGGGCCAGGCCCAGGGACGGCTCGTCTAAGATCAGCAGCTTCGGCTCCCCGATCAGGGCCCGGGCCACCGCTACCATCTGCTGCTCGCCGCCGGACAGGGTTCCGGCCGCCTGCTTGGCCCGCTCCTCCAGCTTGGGGAACCAGCCGTAGGCTTTCTTTAGATTCTCCTGGAAATGGGCCTTTGTCTCCTTATTGAACGCGCCCATCTGCAGGTTCTCCAGAACGGTCATCTCCGTAAAGAGCTGCCGTCCCTCCGGCACCTGGACGATGCCGCTGTTTAAGATGGTGCGGGAGCTTTTCTTCGCCAGCTCCTCCCCGTTGAATACCACGGAACCGGAGCTGGGCTTTAACATCCCGGTGATCGCCCGGACCATGGTGGTCTTTCCTGCGCCGTTGGAGCCTAAGATGGCCACGATCTCTCCATCGTTTAATGTAAATCCAATGTCCCACAAGATATTGACGGAGCCATACCCTGCATGCAATCCTTCGACTTTAAGCATGTGTATCCTCCTTCTTCGTTCCCAGATAGACCTCCATCACGTAGGGGTCGTTCATCACCTGCTCCGGCGTTCCTTCCGCGATCTTTTCCCCGTGGTGGAGCACGATCACTTCCTCGCACAGGCTGACCACGGCCTTCATGATGTGCTCGATCAGCAGGATGGTCACGCCGGACTCATTGATCTTGCGGATCAGCCGGATCGCATCCTCGGTCTCCGCCGGGTTCAGGCCCGCCATGTTCTCGTCTAAGAACAGCATCTCCGGCTTGGTCGCCAGGGCCCGGGCCATCTCCAGACGCTTTTGGTCCGGGGTGCCCATGTCCTTGGACAGGACGTGCCGCTTCTCGTAAAGTCCGGTAAACTGTAAGATCTCCATGGCCCGCTCTCTGGCTTCCCGGGGGCTTTTCGCTCCCGCATGGCCAAAATAGGAGGAGGCCACCACATTATCCAGCACACTTAAATTTTTCAGCGGCTTCATGATCTGGAACGTCCGGGCGATCTTCATATTGGTGTACTCATACGCCTTTTTGTCGGTGATGTCCTGGCCCTTGTAGAAGATCTTGCCTTCCGTGGGAGGATAGTAGCCGCAGATCATGTTGAAGGTGGTGGATTTTCCCGCGCCGTTGGGGCCGATCATGCCGGTGATCCCGCCGGGCCGGATGGAAAAGGACACGTCTTTCACTGCCGTCAGTCCCTTGAACCGCTTCGTGATATTCTGAACCTCGATCATCGGAGTCTCTGCCATCTCTATGCCTCCTTCTTTCCGTATTCCAACAGTTCCGCTTCTTCCAGCACCTCCACCGGAGGCTTTTTCAGGATCTTTTCATCGATCCACTGCTTTACCCGGCTGTGCATGTACCAGCCCAGGATGCCGGTGGGCCGGAACCGGATCACTACCAGCAGCACCACGGCGTACATCAGCATGTTGATGCCCGGCAGGATGGAGCTGAAGTTGGCCCGCAGGTACTCAGACAGCGGGATCATCAGCAGGCCGCCTACGATGGGGCCCTCCACATAAGCGGCTCCGCCTACCACAGCAGGGAGCACCGACTCAGTGGATTTTGCCTGGATCATTAGGTCCGGATCGATGTAACGGATATAGCTGGCATAGAAGAAGCCTACCAGCGCTGCTACCATGGCGGAGATCACTACCGCCAGGATCTTGTATCTCGTGGGGTTGATGCCGATGGCCGCCGCCGCATCCTCATCCTCCCGGATGGTCTTTAAGGCAAAGCCGATCTTAGACCGGTCGATCTTCTTCATCAGCACGTAAATGGCGATCAGCATGATCATGCCCACATAGTAGTAAGGCACCTTGCTGGCGAACCGGAAGTTCAGCCAGGAATCTCCGCCGAAGGGAAGGCCCACGCCGCTGGCTCTCCCGAAAAACTCGGAGTTGATGATGATCTGCCGGATGGATTCGCCAAAGGCGATGGATACCAGGGTAAAATACGGTCCCCGCAGGATGAAGCAGGGGTAAAATACGATCCCGGCCACCAGACCGACCACGATCATGCAGAACACCGCCGCGATCCAGGGGTTTGCCCCGGTCTTGACCACCAGCAGGCAGCAGGCGTATGCGCCCAGTCCCATGTAAGCCGCATGGCCCAGGGAGTTCTGGCCGGTCATGCCGCCCAGCAGGTTCCACGCCATGGACAGGGTGGACATATAAAATACCAGCACAAAGATATTCAAAATGTAAGGCGATGTGACCACCATGGGGATCAGGGCAAATACCAGCAGGATCAGCCCCACCAGGATGGCAACATTGCGATGATATACTTTAACCGCTCTTCTGCTGTCCATATTATTTCCTCCTTGCAATGATCGTCTGGCGGAACACCAGGATGATGATGAACGTGGTAAATACGATCAGGTCGCTGTAAGAAGGACTGATGAACAGGGCGCTCATGGTCTCCAGAAGTCCCAGGAAGATCCCGGCCAGGAACGCCCCCGGGATGGAGCCTAAGCCGCCTACGACCACCACGATCAGGGCCCGGAAGCCGAAGCTGGCGCCCGCCGTGGGGAAGATGGTGTAAAACTGGGTCAGCAGCCCGCCTGCGATCCCCGCCAGGGCAACTCCCAGACCATAGGTCAGGATGTAGATCTTCTTTACTTCAATGCCCACCACCTCTGCGCCTACCGAGTTCTGAGACACGGCACGGATCTGTTTTCCCACCGTCGTGTATTTCAAGAACACGAACAGAGCGATGGTGATGACCACCAGCACGCCGAAGCTGATCAGCCTGGGCAGCGCCATCGTCACCGGTCCCAGATGGATGTAGGTCTGGGAATAAGCGGTGCGGATGGAACGGTAGTCCGATCCGAAGATGACCAGGGCGCCGTTGGAGAGCAGCAGCCCCAGGCCCACCGTCAGAAACAGCAGGTTGGTAAAGCTCTTGGTCCCTAAGGACGGCGTGATCAGCGTGTGCTGGATCACCGCGCCCAGACAGAACATGACCACGGCCACGATCGGCACGGCCAGATAGGGATCGATCCCAAATACCGTATAGAGGATGAAGGTCAGATACATCCCCACCATCAGCATCTCGCCATGGCAGAAGTTTACGATCTTCATCACGCCGAAAATGATGTTCTGCCCCATTCCCATCAGGGAATAGAACCCTCCCATCAGCAGCCCATTGACACAAGCCTGTAAAAACATGTCCATGAAGCCAATCCCCCTTTTTTCCTTGTATTTTTCCGATCCTCCGGACCCTTTTCCAGTCCCGCCCGGAGGGCTTTGTCTAAAAAATATCATAACATAAGCCCATGAAAAAAAGAGTAGCACAAACTTGCAAACTCCTGCATATTTCCAAGGCGGTCTCCCGCCGGCTGGAAAATACTAGCATTTTTTTGCGATATTTTTGTGCTACTCTTAGGTTATTGCTGCCAGGGTCAAAAACACCTTTTGACTCTAACATCATCTCATTCTTTTTACGGCAGGGCCGCGCCCGCTGCCCCTACCGGCTCTCGCAGACCTGGTCCCGGAACTCCGTGGGGGTGATCCCGGTCCATTTTTTAAAGATCCGGCTGAAATAATTGGGATTGATATAGCCGGAATCCACGCAGACCTGCTTGATGCTCAGCTTGGGGTTGGACAAAAGCCGCTTGGCGTTCTCGATCCGTATCCCGGTCAGGTACTCGGTATAGTTGACGCCGGTCTCCTCCTTGAACAGCTTGCTGAAATAGTATGGGCTGATCCCCGCCGCCGCGGCCACATCCTCCAGGGACAGGTCCCTCTGGAAATGCTGCCGGATATACTCCTGGGCCCCGGCGATGATGCCGTCCGATTCCGGCTTGCGGATCACCACGCACCGGGCCAGCTCCACCATGGCATTCTCAAACCGCTGCCGCAGCGTCTCCCCATCCGGGGCAGACAGCAGCGCGTTCATAGCCTCCTGTCCTCCGGGACAGGCGCCTCCCTGAGCCTGCACCGTGCGCCGGGCCAGCAAAAGCATCTCCACCATCCGCAGCCGGGCGTCCTCAAAGGTGCTGTCCCGGTTCTTCAGGGCCAGGCCGGCAAAGACCGTCGCCTCCCGCCGGGCCTCGTGCTCGATCCCGCCGGAGACTGCCCGCAGCACCATCTGCTCCATCGCCTGCTGCTCCTGCTCCCGGCTGTCCTTCACGATCAGATCGTCGATGTGGGTGACCGTCCGCTTTCCGTGGCGCAGGGCGTTCAGCGACTCCTGGTAGGACTCGAACATGGACTCCCAGGGGCGTACGGAACCGATCCCCGCCTTAAAATCCGCGCCTACCATATTTTTCAGGGCGGTCACCATGCTGCGGGCCTTCTCGATCATCCGCAGCCGGTCCTCATACGCTAAGTGCTCCCTGGGGAATGGCAGGACGCAGACCAGCTTGTTGCCCATGATGCTGCTGACATAGGCGTGGAAATACACCTTGACCAGCTCAGCCATCTTATCGTAATACCGGTGCCCCCGGACGCCGGAGCCCACCGGGTTGGCCATCCCATTCCCCTCGCTTTTTTCGCCCCATTCCAAGGTCAGGATGATCCCGTAATCCTCCTCTAAGTCCAGCAGGGTCCGGTACTCCTCCCCGCCGTCCTCGTAGCCGTCCTGCATGATGAGGCTGATGATGAAGCCATTGACGATCATGGGGATCACTGCTTCCAGCTTCTCCTTGGTCTGCAGATCGTCCTGCCGCTTCTGCCGCTCCCGGTCAATGTCCCGCATCACCCCGGTGAGCCGCTCCACGATCATCTTTTTGTTGACCGGCTTCATCAGATAGTCCACGGCTCCCAGGCGCAGGGCTTCCTTGGCGTACTCAAAATTGTCGTAGGCCGTCAGGATGAACACCTTGACCTTGGGATTCAGGCCGCGGATCTCCTCCATGGCCTTCAGCCCGTTGATGCCCGGCATCTGGATATCCAGGAACGCGATGTCCGGCTGGAACGTCTCCGCCAGCTCGATAGCCTTTCTCCCGCTTTTTGCCACAGCGGTCTCGCACTCATCCCCAAAGCTTTTCTCGATGATGAACTGAAGAGAATCCGTCACGATCCCTTCGTCGTCTGCCAGTAAGATCTTATACATGTTCCCTCCCTGCCGGCCCTGGATCATGATCCGGACCTGGCTCTGCTTCCTGGGCCGTGTCTGACTCCCCGTCCGGCTCCGCTCCCGCCCGGACGATCGGTACCCGGATGGTGACCACGGTCCCTTTCCCCGGTCCCTCGCTTTCCACCTGCATCACATCGGCCCGGTCAAAATACAGCCGCAGCCGTTCTCTTACGTTCACCAGTCCCACGCCGTTGCCGGAATCCTGGCCCCGGTCCTCCTGGGTAAAGCTCCCGGCATTCACCTTTTCCAGGATATCCGCCGGGATCCCCACACCGTTGTCCCGGATGCGGATCACCGCCTCGCCGTTCTCCTGGCCCGCGAAAAACCAGATCCGCTTCTCCCATTCCACCCCGCCCAGGCCGTGGCGCAGGGCGTTCTCCACCACCGGCTGGAGCACCATGCTGGGAAACGAAATCTCCAGCAGACGGGAATCCAGCTCCTTGTCCAGGCGGATCTCGTTGGAATAGCGCACGTTCATGATGTACATATAGCTGTCGATCAGCCCGATCTCCTCCTGAAGGGTGGCGCTGGCCCCGTTCTTCCGAAGGCGGTAGCGGAAAAAGAACGCCATATTCTCGATAAAGGCGTAGGTCTGCTCCGCATCCTCCATCATAGCCAGCTGCAGCCCGGCATTCAGCGTGTTGAACAGGAAATGGGGGTTGATCTGGGCCTGATAATATTTCAGCTGGGCGTCCCGCAGCAGACTCTCCATGGTCAGCTCCCGCTCCTTCATCCGCATCTGCAGCTCCAGGCTTTCCCGGGTCCGCCGGATATAGTCGTTGATGCTGACGATCATCTGGTTGAACGCCACGGTCACGGTCCCCACCTCGTCCTGGGTCCTGGGCGCCTCCAGGTCGATCCCAAAGTTCCCCTTCTCCACCTCCTTGGCCTTCCGGGCCAGGGTCTCCAGGGGGCGGGTAAAGCTCCCCATGATCGCATACAGCAGGAGCGTCAGGCATCCAGTGACCACGATCAGCACCACGGTCATGAAGATCTCCAGATACCGCAGGTACTGGTACAGGACGCTGTAATTCTCCGAATTCGTCTTGAACCGCAGGGTGTCCAGTCCGTTGATATGATCCAGCAGATAGCCGTAGATGTCCTGGATCTCCTCAAAATACGCCTTATAGGAAGCCACCTGATACGCCTGCTTCGCCGCGATGGCCTGATCCGCCAGCTCCAGCCAGGAGATCGCCAGGCTGCGGATGTTCCGCTCCAGCCGCCTGGCAGGGTGGTCGGTGATCGTCTCATTGATCTCCCCGATCAGGGCCTCGAACCGGATGCGGCTCTGGGAAAAGGTCTCCAGGGCCGTGGGGCTCTGGATGTTCAGATATTGATAAACGCTGCTTTCCATCTCTGTGAGAAGGTCTTCCAGCTCTCCCAGCTGGATATTGGTCACATAGACCTGGTCCATGTTCTCTACGGTGGTGTTGATCCGGGCAAACAAAAGCAGGTTGATCCCCAGGGAGACCGCCATGGTCAGCATCACCGGGATGATCAGGCGGGTCCGCAGGGACTGGCCGAACAGGCGCTTAACGCTCTTCCATGGATTCTTCCCCATCCCCATTCCCCTTTCTGTACTCCGCCCGGTACGCCGCCACGGAAGTATCGTCGATCAGCCGGGTATCCACCTCCGTATAATAGCTGACCATGTGATAGGTCTTGTAGGTCATCAAGGCCTCCACGCTCATCCGGCCCATCGCCTCCGGATCCACCGTGATCGTAGAATCGATATAGCCCTGCTCGATCCCATTTAAGATCTCGTCGGAAACGTAGCTGCCGATGATGCGGATCTGGTCCGACAGCCCCAGGTCCCGGATCAGCTGGTAGGCCGACTGGGTGATGACTTCATCCAGACAGACGATCATGTCCGGCTGGGTCCCCTCGCCTACCACCATGTCATGGATCACGTCCTCCGCATTGTTCAGGCCCTTATCATCCTGGATGACCCGGAAATCAAACCGGATCTCATCCCGCTGGACGGTACTGCTTAAGCCCAGCCGGAACCAGTTCCGACTGGGCTCATTAAAGCTGACGCCCGGAAACAGCACAGCAGCCAGGCGGGTGTCCTCATCCGCCTGCTTTAAGATCTGCCTGCCGTATTCCTGCCCCAGGAAATAGTCATTGATCCCCACAAATCCCTGGCGCCTGGAATCCGGCACATCCTTCTGCATGGTGATGACCGGGATCCCTCGGCTGCACGCCTTGTCGATCAGGGATGCGATCGCCTCGTCATTGGCCGGACGGAGCAGGATCCCGTCCACGTTCTCATAGATGGCGATATTGATGGCGTCCTCGATCGACGGCGGGTTCACCAGCCCGTCCCCGGTCTGTTCCACATAGGCTCCATATTCTTTTCCAGCCGCCACCGCCCCCTCGTAGACGTCCTTCCAGAACGAGGTGTCCGTCTCCTCGGAAATGATGGCGATATGATACTGGTACGTTCCGTACTCCTCATCTCCCGGCGAGCTTTTCCCAGGGATCATAAAATACCCTGCCACCAGGATGCCTGCGGCCGCTGCGGTAAAGATCCCGGCCGCCGCCCACCGTCTCTGCTTTCTCATGGGGTTTCCTCTTTCTCGCTGTCGTCTGGACTGGTCCTGTCACGCTCCTGCCGGGAACAAAAGCGTTCTCCCCGGCATCTTACTATGACGATAGCATGAAACCCCGCAGATTGTCAATTACTGGAAAGCATCGCTTTCCCTTCTCTTCCCACGCTGTGGATCAGCACGCTCACCCGTTTATACACCAGCGCCGTCAAAAGGGACACCACGATGCACTTGACCAGGTTGAACGGTCCCACACAGAAGAAGGCGAAGGTCCACACGCTGCTCACCGCCGGATTGATCACCGCGCCCGCCTCCAGGATGGACTCGATGGGCATGAAATTGGAATAGAACGGAATCATCACCAGGGCGTTGCCCACGATGCCTACCGCCACATACAGGATGCTCCCCACGATCAGGGCCAGCATCGCGCCCTTTCTCGTGCGGTTGAACCGATACACCAGCCCTGCGGAAATGGCGATGGTGCAGCCAAATACCAGGTTGGCGAACTCACCCACGAATCCGGTGCTGGTGGGCTTTAATACCAGCTTTACCAAGATCTTGACCACTTCGATGATGGCTCCTGCCACCGGTCCCAGGGCAAAGGTGCCTACCAGCACCGGGACCTCGCTGATGTCCAGCCCGTAAAAGTTGGGCGCCAGAAACGGCAGTGGGAACTCAAACAGCATCAGCACCCCGGCCAGGGCGCCGAACATCCCCATCAGGACAACATTTTTCGTAGTCAACAGCTTTCTCTCTTTCATCATTCTTCCTCCTTACGCTCTGCCGCCCAAGACGGCAGGATTGCCTGTTTTGTAAGTCCAACAGTTCAGAGGGATCATGGAAGGCGCGGCTTTTGAGGGATCCCCGAAAATAAAAATCAGGAAATGACCCCCAGGAAATACAAACCGGGAAACAAAAAACCCGGATCCAAAGATCCGGGGCCCTGTCATCGTCGGAAACCGCTGTCAGCGGGAAGAACTCCCTCCCGGCTGTCAGCCTTCGCACAATTTCTTCTTTCATCCAGACTATACTGTTGGTCCCGGAATCGCACCGGGTCAGCCGCTTTGCGCGGGTCGCGGACTTTACCGCCAGTGGGGACTTGCACCCCGCCCCGAAGAACTTATCTACTTGCATGACCAGCATAGCACAAACCGCCTGCGGTTGCAAGACCGTTTGCAAAATCTTTGTATGTTTGCAGCGGTTTGCAGAATCTTTTAAGGAAACTATATATCCATATCCAGGCAGGTGTGATAGAATGATAGCAGAACCGCGTTCCTGGCGCGGTCAAGGAGGCCCTCTATGGACAAAGGCATCTTAAAAAAGCTATTTTTTTCTACCTTATATCTCAGCGCCTTTACCTTTGGCGGAGGCTATGTGATCATCACCCTTTTGAAAAATAAATTCGTGGACGAGCTCCACTGGATCGACGAGGAGGAGATGCTGGACCTTGTGGCCATCGCCCAGTCTGCTCCCGGCCCCATCGCGGTCAACGGCGCGATCGTGGTCGGCTACAAGCTGGCGGGCTTTCCCGGAATCTTCTCCGCCATCCTGGGGGCGGTGATCCCGCCCTTTGTGATCCTGACCGCAGTGTCCTTCTTTTACACCGCCTTCCAGAACAACACCGTGATCAAGGCCCTGCTGGAAGGGATGCGGGCAGGCGTGGGCGCGGTGATCATCTCCGTAGTCTACGATATGGCCCGGGGCGTGGTCCGATCCCGTGACAAGGTCAACATCGCCGTTCTGTTCCTGGCCTTCGCCGCCAACTACTGGCTCCGCGTGAACGTGATCTGGCTGATCCTGGCGGCGGCCGCCTTGGGGGCGTTCCGGACCCTGACCGCCGGACAGCCGGAGAAAGGAGGCAGAGGATGACGGCATATCTCCAGTTGTTTCTCGCATTTTTACAGATCGGCGCATTCAGCTTCGGCGGCGGCGACCCC
>DVLJ01000119.1 GCA_018715565.1 Candidatus Ventrimonas merdavium | reverse complement strand
GTTATCAATTCAGATACTGTTCCGTGAATAATTTAGGATAAACATATTTTGCCATCATCACAACACCGGGGGCGATTCCTGCCCCTGCGAAACTCCAAAAAAGATCTTGGAAGGGAGTATCCAAACGGGCGGCCATCAGAAATACCATACCGGCTGCTAAAAAAATAATACCACATATGAAATTACTTTTTTTCATAGCGAGCACTCCTTTCATAGATGAAAATTTCCTCTATTGATCTGTTAAAAAAGTCTGATATGACAAATGCTAATTCCAGGGAAGGATTGTATCTTCCGGTTTCGATGGAACTAACAGTCTGTCTTGAAACTTTGATCGCTTTTGCGAAAGCGTCTTGATTCATACCTAATTCTTTTCTCAGCTCTTCTACACGATTTTCCAAACAGCTGCCCTTCTTTCTGACAAGTTTCCTTTACATTATTATAATCTTACATGGAACGGATGTCAAGGTCCCTTTACAAAGCGGAGTGAATTGAAACGACGGATCCAGGCGTGGTGTGTGTGGTGGAGAAGGAACATGACGGCGACCGAATAATGTTATTGAAATCCGCAGATTATATGTTATAATGATACTATGTAGTAAAGAAAACTACATAGTACGGAGAGAACAGTTCGGGAGGAGCATTATGAGTTATCGGATTATTGGCGACAGCTGTCTGGACCTGCCAGAGGAATTGAAGAAGGATCCCCGGTTCCGGCTGGTCCCCCTGACGCTGCAGGTGGATGAGGTGACGGTGGTGGACGATGAGAGTTTTGACCAGAAGCGGTTCCTGGAGATGGTCCAGGCCAGTCCCAACTGCCCCAAGTCGGCGTGTCCCTCTCCGGAAGCGTTCCAGGAGGCGATGGAAGGCGATGTGGATGATATCTATGTGATCACCATTTCCAGCCATCTGAGCGGCGGGTATAACAGCGCGATGGTGGCCAAGGGGCTCTATGAGGAGGAGCACGGGCCGAAGAATATCCTGGTGATCGATTCGGAGTCGGCGTCTCCCGGCGAGGTGAACCTGGCGCTGGCGATCATGGAGATGTATGAGGAAGGATCAGATTTCGCTCAGATCTCGGAGCGGATTTTGAAGCTGCGGGATGAACAGCGGATCTATTTTGTATTGGATACGCTGGAATTCCTGCGAAAGAACGGGCGGCTGACGGGGCTTCAGGCATTCTTTGCAACGGCGCTGAACATTAAGCCGGTCATGGGAGCGGATCACGGGGTGATCATCAAGTTAGATCAGGCGCGGGGCCTTAAGAAAGCCTTTGCCCGGATGTGTGAGATCGCCCGGAAGGAGCGGAAGGATCCGGCGGGGAGCCGGGTGACGATCGCCCACTGCAACTGCCCGGAGCGGGCGGAGCAGGTGAAGCAGGAGATGGAGAAGCGGGGACCGTTCCGGGAGATCCGGATCGTGGAGACCGCCGGGGTGGCGACGATGTACGCCGGGGACGGCGGGATCATCATGGCGGTACAGTAGGAGGGCACGCTTACCGGCTGCAGCCCTGGGTGATGCCTCGTTCGCGGAAGCGTCTGGTGAAGGTATTGAGCACCAGGCGCTTATCTGCGCTCCAGAGAGGGGCGATCAGCAGATTTTTCGGGCCGTCTCCGGTGATCCGGTGGACGGTGATCTCCGGGGGGAGCAGGGCAATGCAGTCCAGCACCAGATCGATATATGCCTCCATGTCCATGACAGGGAAGGGTTCCCGGGCGTATAAGGCGGCCAAATCGGTGCCCTTTAAGACGTGGAGCAGCTGGAGCTTGATGCCCTGGATGTCCTGGGCGGCCAGCCAGGCGACGGTCTCCAGCATCTGCTGCCTGGTCTCTCCGGGAAGGCCCAGGATGACGTGGACGACGGCCTCCAAGCCGCGGGCCCGCAGGCGGGCCAGGGCGTCGCAGAAGCAGGAAAGACCGTAGCCGCGGCGGATGAACGCCGCGGTCCCCGGATGGATGGTCTGCAGGCCCAGCTCCAGCCAGACGGGTTTTATACGGTTGAGGCGGGCGCAGAGATCCAGGACGTCCTCCGGCAGGCAGTCGGGGCGGGTGGCGATGGAGAGGACCTTCACCTCCGGGTGGCGGATGGCGGCGGTGAACAGGGCTTCCAGATAGTCCACCGGCGCGTAGGTGTTGGTGTAGGACTGGAAGTAGGCGATATAGGCGCCGGGGTTCTGGCCCATCTTCCGGGAGATGCGGGAAACGGCCTGCCCGATCTGAGCGTGGACGGACGCCTGGAGGGCGTCCGGGGAGCAGAGCGCGAATCTGGGGGCGGCAAACTCCCCGGAGCCGCCTTGGCTGCAGAAGATACATCCCCCAGAGCCAAGAGTGCCGTCCCGGTTGGGGCAGGTCATACCGCCGTCTAAGGCAAGCTTGTAGACTTTGGTGCCGAACCGGCGCTTCAGCTCCCAGTCCAGGGTGTGATAGGGTTTTCCATTCCAGTCCATAGGGCCTCCTTCATCCGACCTCGTCTCACTTGGGCGCTTCCGGGAAGCGCCCGTATCCTGGTGCTTATTATAGCGGAAGCGGGAGGGGAAGACAAGGGCGGAGACGGAAGTCGAAGAAAAAGACAGGAAAACAAAAAGATATTATATTGTCCGGGGAAGGGCGGGTATGCTATACTTTTACCAGAGTCGGAGAACATGTCTCCGAAGGATGCGAAGAATAAGAACCCGGAGGGTAAGAAAGATGAAAGCAGAAGAAACACTGGCATTATTGGAGTCCGGAAAAGCCGGACAGCTGATGGAGCGTTTATACGGAGCGGAGGTCGCCGCAGAGAATCAGGCCCGCTACCGCAGCCTGATCGAGAAGTTTCAGAAGACCTTTGGCGATAAGGATATCTTGATGTTCAGCTCTCCGGGACGGACGGAGATCAGCGGCAACCATACGGACCACAACCACGGCAAGGTGCTGGCAGGCAGCATCAACCTGGACTGCGTGGGCATTGCGGCGAAGAACGATTCCCCGGTGGTGCATATCATCAGCGAGACGTTCCATCAGGATATCACTGTGGATCTCAACCATCTGGAGCCCAGCGAGCGGAAGGCAGGGACCGAGGACCTGATCAAGGGCCTGTTAAAGGGATTTTTAGAGTCCGGCTATGAGATCGGAGGCTTTGACGCCCTGGTGACCAGCAACGTGATCAGCTCGGCGGGGGTAAGCTCCTCCGCGGCGTTCGAGATGCTGCTGTGCTCGATGATCAACCGGTTCTTTAACGAGGGCCGGATGGATACGGTGGCCTATGCCCATATCGGAAAATATGCGGAGAACGTATACTGGGATAAGGCGTCCGGCCTGCTGGACCAGATGGCCTGTGCGGTGGGCGGTCTGATCACCATCGACTTTGTGGAGCCGGCGGTGCCGAAGGTGGAGAAGATCGATTTTGATTTTGCTTCCCAGGATCACAGCCTGATCATCGTGCAGACCGGCAAGGGCCATGCGGATCTGAGCGCGGACTATTCTTCCGTGCCCAATGAGATGAAAAAGGTGGCGGAGTATTTCGGCAAGGAGGTCTGCGCTGAGATCACCGAGGAGCAGGTGATCGAGAACCTGCAGGCGGTGCGGAAGTTTGCGGGAGACCGGTCTGTGATGCGGGCGCTGCATTTCTTTGAGGAGAACCGGAGAGTGGACGCAGAGGTGGCGGCCCTGAAGGAAGGCCGGTTCCAGGATTTCCTGGAGAATATCACGGCTTCCGGCAATTCTTCCTGGAAGTGGCTGCAGAACTGCTACACCAACAGCAATTACCAGGAGCAGGGGATTTCCATCGCCCTGGCGCTGACAGAGCTGTTCATCGCGGGGAAGCAGAAGGGAGCCTGCCGGATCCATGGAGGCGGCTTTGCTGGCGTGATCATGGCGATGCTGCCCAACGGGATCGTGGATGAGTATGTGGCATACATTGAGAAGGCCTTAGGCGAGGGAAGCGCTTACCGGATGAGCATCCGGCCGTATGGGGCGATCTGCGTGAACGATGAGATGTGAGACTGTCGGGCGAGGATAAGCGCCTCGGAGGCGAAAGCTCCGGGGATGTGGATATGACGCGAGGGATCCGGGCAGCGGTGACGGGCCTGGAGGACCGAGGACTGTGAGAAGAGGCGGCGAGCCAAAAGCGTAGGAAC
>DVLJ01000118.1 GCA_018715565.1 Candidatus Ventrimonas merdavium | reverse complement strand
TGTATAATAGCATAGGTGCGTATTAGGAGATTAATATGCTGATTAACCTGACAGAGCTGTTTTCCAGAGATGGAAAAGAGAAAACCTACACGTGCGGGCTCGATATGGACGCGCTGACGACCAACGAAGGCGCATACGATATCGTGGCAAAGAAGCCTGTGTCTCTCCGGATCCGTAATCTTGGGAATAGGAAGCTCCTGCTGGAAGGAAGCGCGGATGTAACGCTGCAGATCCCATGCGGGCGGTGCCTGGACCCGGTGGATGTTCCCCTCCACATCGAGGTGAACGAGGAACTGGATATGAAGAAGACAGAGGAAGAACGTGCGGAGGAGCTGGACGAACAGCCCTATGTAAGCGGCTATCATCTGGATGTAGACCGCCTGCTCAGCAACGAACTATTGCTGAACCTGCCGATGAAGGTGCTGTGCAGGGAAGATTGCAAGGGAATCTGTAATAGATGTGGTGCCAACTTAAATCACACGACTTGTTCCTGTGACCGGAGTTCACCTGACCCGAGAATGGCAGCAATCCAGGATTTATTTCAAAAGTTTAAGGAGGTGTAAACCATGTCTATCTGTCCTAAGAATAAATCTTCCAAAGCAAGACGTGACAAACGTAGAGCTAACTGGAAAATGAGCGCTATGAACTTAGTAAAGTGCAGCAAGTGCGGCGCCCTGATGATGCCTCACAGAGTGTGCAAGGCCTGCGGTTCTTATAACAAGAAAGAGATCATCAACGTAGAAGACTAAGGAGCCGTACCGTTATCATCGCGGTATTTCTCTTTTGAAGTCAAGAGGATGATAAGAAGGAACTGATCCCGTTGAGGATTGGTTCCTTTTTTAGTTCTGCTGTAGCAGGGACAGACAAGGGAAGGGGAAGTGGCCGAGGGGGTGATGGCGCCTGCCCTCAAAGCAGGTTTTCGGGCAGCCGGAACCTGGGTTTAAATCCTCCCATCTGCGTTTGTGATGCTTCCTTTTTTCAAAGGACTATGCTAAAATGTGATCGAAGATCATGCGGCCGAAGGATTTCCGGGTCACCCAGTGGGGGGATGGAAAGAGGATGAAGAAGCCGATATTTCACGGTGAGAAGATAAATAGCCTGTGTTTGGGATAAGCTATTGGGAAAGGACTGCAGCAGATGGAAAGGAGAGCACGATGACAAAGGAGACCATACAGAAAGCAGAAAGCGCCGTCATCCGGCTGCCTCAGGCACGTTCGTTTGGCGTGATCGGGGATCCGGGCTGCGACGGTCTTGGCACATATAATATGAAGGTGTACGCCGGTGCGCTGGAGGAGACCTCCGGGGATGACTTTACTCTGATTGCCGGAGATCTGGTTCCGACAGGAACGAGACATTATTACGAGATGATTAATGGGATGACGGAAATCGTGGCGGGAAATCCGGTCTATGTACTGCGGGGGAACCATGACACGGGCGCATATCAGGATTACTACGGGCTTCCTAATTATGCCCTGCTGCTGGCCGAGGGTCTGGCGCTGATCGTTCTGGATAATGCGGGACGGCGTTTTGAGGCGGAGGGTCTGGCCCTTTTGCCCAAGGTTCTCGCCATGGATGAGGTGAAGCAGGCGGTGATCGCCTTCCACATTCCGGTTCCTAATCATTTTATCCCGAATTCGGTGTCGGAGGAGGAATACGCACAGCTGAAAGGGGCGTTCCTGCCCTGGAAGGACAAGGTAAAGTGCCTGGCATGCGGCCATGTCCACTCTCGCTTTGTGGATGAGATCGATGGGATCCCGTTAGTCTGCACAGGCGGGGGCGGCGCTTTTATCGAGGATGTGTCTCAGGAGATCCAGGCCTGCGATGTGAACCACCATGTCGTACACTTTTACCTGGAAAAGGGCTGCGTGGCGTGGCGGTTCCAGGAGCTGGAGGAGGGCTGCTATGGCCGGGAGAGAAGCGACAGTATCCTGAAGGAAAAGCTGGAGGAGACAGTAAAGGCAGAGCTGATGGCTCATTTAAAGTATCTGACCTTTGCGGATCGGGCCAGAAGACGTGGCATGGATAAGATCGGAACCCTATTTGAGGCTCTGGCTGCGTCGGAATATTATCATGCCAGGAACTTTTACTCGGTGTTAGCCAAACCATCGGCTTTCTCTGAGTCCCTGGATGGATTTATCCGGACAGAGAGCTTTGAACATGAGAAATTTTACCGGATCATGGCGGAATATGGCAGAGAGCACCGTGCGCCGCTGTCCATGCAGGCTTATGAAGCAGCTGCCGCGGCCGAGCAGGTTCATGAGAAGCTGCTGTCCCAGGCAAAGGATATGATAGCCTTTGGACAGGAGGAGATCCATGTCTGCCCTATCTGCGGACATGTGCTCTATGGGAAGGAGATACCGGACCGCTGTCCGGTATGCGGCGGGCCGGCCAGACAATTTAAGACGTTTTCCTGAGATCGCCGGGATCCGGAGGTTTACGCAGGAATAGGAAGACAGTGGGAACAAGGGCTCGATGGAGGCCTGTAAGTGCGGTCGGGGAGCGGATCCTGACCGCACTTATTTTGTGGATGTTTCATAATTTCTGGATTTTCTTAATGAAATTTTAGCAAAATCTTAACGAAATCTTGACACAGGAAGCTTTTTCCAGTATTATAAAATAAGAATGATTCTTATTTTTAATTTGACAGGAGTGATGCACCTTGAATGCGTCAAGGAAAACAGACTGATCTGCGGAGGAACCTGGAATATCGCCCTTCTTCGCAAAAGAAGCAACCATATCTTTCAATCTCAGAATGTTCTTAAATGGAGGGACTAAGTATGATTACTTTTTTGACAGGCTTTGCGATATTGATCATCGGAGGCTATTTTTACTCGAAACTGTCCGTGAAACTGTTTGAACCCGGGGACGAGCCGACCCCGGCCTATACGAAGCAGGATAATGTGGATTTTGTTCCTATGGGAAAGTGGAGGAATTCCCTGATCAACCTGCTGAACATCGCGGGGACGGGACCGATCCTGGGACCGATCCAGGGGATCCTGTTCGGGCCGATCGCGTTTCTCACGATCCCGGTTGGCTACGTCTTAGGCGGGGCGGTCCACGACTACTGGTGCGGGATGATCTCTCTGCGGAATGGAGGCGATCAGATGCCGGCCCTGGTGAAGAAATTCCTGGGGAAGGGGATCTCCCGGGTGTATTTTGTATTCCTCGTTTTGCTGCTTTTGTTAGTGGCGTGGTGTTCGTCTATACGCCGGGGGACCTGTTCGTGGGGCAGGTGCTGAACATGACGGCAGAGTCTCCGGATTATTGGAAGGTCACGATCCTGGTCTTTGCGGTGATCTTTGCCTATTATATCATTGCCACCATGATGCCGATCGATCGGATCATCGGAAGGATCTATCCGGTGTTCGGCATCGTGCTGTTCTTGTCGGCGCTGGGGATCTTCTTTGTGACGGTGCTTGGCGTAGCTTCCGGAAAATATCTGCTGAATGAGATCTGGGAGGGGATCCCGCCCTGGGCTTATACCGGGATCCTGAATCCAGCGGATCCCCATTATATCCCTACGTTTTTTGTGACTGTGGCCTGTGGGATCGTATCTGGATTCCACAGCTCCCAGGTGACCCTGATCTCCCGCACGGCGCAGAAGGAGAGCGACGGGGCCGCCATCTTCTTTGGGATGATGTGCGTGGAAGGCTTTATCGCCATGTGCTGGGCGGCCGGAGCGATGGTGGTCTACAATCTGGGCATGACGGGGAACGCCACCCAGGTAGTGGGGCTGATCTCTAAGGAAATGCTGTCTGTTTTTTGGGTGATTCCCGTGGCCAGCGTGATCATCCTGCCGATCACCTCCGGGGATACAGCGTTCCGGGCGGTGCGGATCCTGGTCCAGGACGCCCTTGACATCCCTAAGACCAAACGGAGCAATCTGCTGATCGGTCTTTGTATCTTCGCTGCAGGGGCGCTTTTGCTGGTATGGGCCAAGACCAGCGCCGATGGATTTAATATCCTGTGGCGGTATTTTGGCTTTGCCAACCAGACAATCGCCGTGTTTACCTTTGCGGTGATCACGGTGTATATGATGCGGAGGGACAAGCCGTTCCTGATCGGACTGATCCCCGACATGTTCTATCTGTTCATCGTATCCAGCTTCATCCTCCATCAGGAGATCGGATTCAATATTGCCAGCTGGGATATCTGCTATGCCATCGGCGGCGTGCTGTCCGTGACTTACCTGATCGTCCTTTGGATGTTTGGGAGGAGGAAACGGAGCCAGCTGGGGCTTTTA
>DVLJ01000117.1 GCA_018715565.1 Candidatus Ventrimonas merdavium | reverse complement strand
GGACCACGGCTATAAGCTGGTGGTGGTGACGAACCAGGCGGGAGTGGCCCGGGGATATTACCCGGAGGCGGCGGTAGACGCCCTCCATGGGTATATGAACCAGATCCTGGAGCCGGCTGGGGCGAAGATCGATGCGTTCTTCTTCTGCCCCCATCATCCGGAGCACGGCGTGGGGGCCTACAAAAGAAAGTGCCATTGCCGCAAGCCGGAGACCGGGATGTTCCAGCAGGCGGAAGCCCTGTTCCCCATTGATAAGGCGGCTTCCTGGATGATCGGCGATAAGCTGATCGACGTGGAGGCAGGCCGGAACTACGGCGTAAGGACCGTGCTGGTGGGGACCGGATACGGGAAAGCGGAGCGGGAGAAGGCTGTTGGGAGGGGAGACTTTCCGGCGGAGAAAACCGTTGGAACGGGCGACGGCCCGGCGGAGAAAATCATCGGGATGGGAGACTTTCCGGCGGATGGAGCCGGAGAGGCGGATCGCCCGCGGCCCTTTGACTATTACGCGGAAGACTTGATGGAAGCGGCCCGGTTCATCCTGGAGCAGGAAACGGTCGGATAGAGGAACAAGCTCTAAGAGGGGCGGTATCCCGGCCAGGCGGACCGGGGCTCCCCCTTTTGATGGATAAGGAGACAGACAGCATGAAACTGACAGAGAACCAGCAGAGGATCTTTGAGGAACTGATGGAGCGGTATCCCAGGCTGGAGGCGGTGCGCCAGCCGCTTTTGGACGCCTACCAGGTCATGGAGGACTGTTACGCCTCCGGGGGGAAGCTTTTGATCGCCGGAAACGGCGGGAGCTGCGCCGATGCGGAGCATATCGTAGGCGAGCTGATGAAGGGATTTGTAAAGCCGCGGAAGCTATCGGAAGAAATGCAGGAGCGGTTAAAGGCGGCGGACGCCGGACATGGAGCGAAGCTGGCGGAGTGCCTCCAGGGCGGGCTCCCGGCCATCGCCCTTACCGGCCATCCCGGCCTGTCCACGGCATTTGCCAACGACGTGGACGGGGAGATGAGCTATGCCCAGCAGCTGATGGGCTACGGCGTGGAGGGGGACGTCTTTCTGGGGATATCCACCTCTGGAAACTCAAAAAATGTGGATTACGCCGTGACGGCGGCGAAGGCGAAGGGGATGAAGGTCATCGGCCTGACGGGAAAGGACGGGGGCCGTCTGGGGACCCGGGCCGACGCGGCGGTGATCGTGCCGGAGCAGGAGACCTTTAAGATCCAGGAGCTGCACCTTCCCATCTACCACGCCTGGTGCCTGATGCTGGAGGAGCGGTTCTTCTGACCGCGCCGGATGACGTGAGGAAAGAAAAAGGAGGCAGTTATGCCAGAGCATACCTTTGCGGTCTGCGCTTATAAAGATTCACCGTATCTGGAGGAGTGCCTAAAGTCGCTGAAAGGCCAGACCGTGCCGGCAGAGATCATTTTATGCACTTCCACCCCCAGTCCCTATATCCGGGAGCTGGCGGGAAGATACGGGATCCCCGTGTATGTGCGGGAGGGAGCCAGCGATATCCGGGACGACTGGAATTTCGCCTATGAGACGGCGCGGACCCGGCTGGTGACCATCGCCCATCAGGACGACTGCTATCACCGGGATTATGCCAGGCAGGTCCAGGCCTGCTGGAGGAAATGGCCGGACACCAGCGTTTTTACTACAGACTGCCAGGTGGTGCGGGATGGGAGACCGGTCCCGCCCGGAGCCGTGCAGTTTGTCAAGCATGTGCTGCGGCTGCCTCTGCGGGCCCGCAGGATGGCGGACCGGACCTGGGTGAAGCGGCTTCCCCTGCTCTTTGGGAACCCCATCATCTGTCCGTCCTGCACCTATGATAAGGAAAAGACCGGAGAGCCGCTGTTTACCTCTCCGTATAAGTTTGCCCTGGACTGGGACACGATGTGGGAGCTGGCCGGACGGCCTGGGCGGTTCGTCTGCCTGGAACGGCCGCTCCTGCGCTACCGGATCCACGACGGCGCGGCCACCAAGGCCTGCATCGAGGATCACCGGAGAGCCGAGGAGGAGGAGGCCATGTTCGGGAAGATCTGGCCGAAGCCGGTGGTGCGCCTGCTGATGCGGCTGTACCGGAAGGCCTACGCGGCGTATGAATAGATACAGGAGAGATTTGACCATGGAAAAACAGTCTGAATACAGCAGAAAAGAGGGGGCGGCCGGGCAGGCACAGGGCTGGATGCGCCGGGGGATGTCCTGGAAGACCAACCTGATGGTGTTCATGGCCCTGGCGGGATTCGCCTTTTTCATCAACCGGAACATGAAGCTGGACGCGCTGTACATGGACGATCTGTATCAGTGGTACTGCTACTTTGAATCGTCCTTTGTGGAAGGGGTATTTACCATCAGCTCCACCCGGTTCCGGGCCCTTTACAACCTGGTGTCCTGGGTCCAGATGATGCTGTTCGGCACCCACATCCACTGGTATGTGCCGTTTAATATCATCCTGAACACGGGGATCGCCTATACGATCTACTGGATGAGCCGGAAGCTGAGCCGTTCCATCTACGTGGGCGTGCTCTGCGGCATCCTGTTTCTGGCGTCCCGGATGTCCTATTATCAGATCGGGCAGATCCTGGGCCTGATGGAGTCTATGGCCATGTGGATGGCCCTGGCGATCCTGTGGCTGCTGTACGGTTACTTAAATGAAAAGGACGGCGGCGACCAGCGCCGGATCTATCTGGCGTCCCTGCTGTATGTGGGCGTCTGCTTTGTCCATGAGCGGTATATGGTACTGCTCCCCTTATTTATCCTGGTCCTGCTCTTTAAGAAGGCGAAAAGCTGGAAGCTGTGGGCGGCTCCGCTCTCTGGCTTTGCCTTTGTCCAGGCCATGCGCCTGATCTTTATCGGGACCGTGTCTCCCGCGGGGACCGGCGGAACCGATGTGGTGGAGACCATGTCGGTGGGCTCGGTGATCCATTTTGCCCTGAGCCAGGTGGCTTATATCTTCGGGATCAACGCGGGGCCGGAGCATCTGAATGGTCAGAATTTCCGGGAGGCTCCGATCTGGGTGATCCTGCTGATCGGCATCGCGGATCTGATGATCCTTTTGCTGGTACTGGCGTTCTGCATCCGTCTGGTCCAGAAGGGGAAGCAGTGTGTCCGCCCGCTCCAGACGGCGGTGCTGTTCGTGATGTTCATCGGGGCGTGTATCGCCTGCTCCAGCGTGACCATCCGGGTGGAGATGCGCTGGGTGTATGTGTCCTTTGCGGCGGCCCTGCTGTTCATGTCCTGGATGTACGGGACGCTGATCAGCGGCGTGGCGGAGACCGGCCGCTGGGTGCAGGGAGTCCCGTTCCTGGCGGTGATCACAGTCTATGTGGTCCTGATGCTGCCGGTGGAGGTGTATTACCGGGGGCTGTACCCCAACCTGTATTACTGGGCGGATCAGGAGCACTATAATTCCCTGGCGGAGGAGACCTACGGCCAGTATGGGGACGAGATCTTTGACAAGACGATCTATATCATCGGGGACAAGTTCGAGATGAGCGAGTTCACCGAGGAGTATTTCTTTAAGGTGTTTGACCGGCAGCGCCGGGAGGAGCCGGTGAAGATCGTCCACATCGACGACGTGCGGGACATCGGCCTGGTGACCGATGATATGCTGGTGATCCAGGAGGATCCGGAGCACAACCGGTATCAGGATGTGACCCATGTGGTCAAGACGATGAAATGCCGGCCGATCTACGGCTTCTATGACGACGGCTGGGTGGACGAGCGGGCGGAGGTCCAGGTGATGGCCGGGAGCACAGGCGTCATCGACCTGCATTTTGACTATCCTTTGGACGTGACGGAGGATCAGTGGCTGACCGTGTATGTGAACGGGGAAGCCTATGAATATGTCCATTTCGATGTGAAGTGGAAGGATGTGACGATCGAGGTGGATCCATATGAGCCGGTGCTGCTGCGGTTTGAGACAAACTTCTGCATCCCCGATGCGCTGGAGAAGCGGGGGGCGACGAGACTGGCTGTCTTTTTGAGGATCGAAGCGGATTAAGGACAGAAAATACGGAGGGAAGAACATGAAGGTGGTAATTCTGGCCGGAGGGCTGGGGACAAGGATCAGCGAGGAGAGCCATTTGAAGCCGAAGCCCATGATCGAGATCGGCGGCTGGCCGATCCTGTGGCACATTATGAAATACTATTCCGAGTTCGGATTCCATGAATTCGTCATCTGCCTGGGCTACAAGCAGTACGTGGTCAAGGAATTCTTCGCGGATTATTTCCTCCACCGGTCGGACGTGACCTTTGATCTGGCCAATAACC
This sequence comes from Candidatus Ventrimonas merdavium, assembly GCA_018715565.1. GTDB lineage: Bacteria > Bacillota > Clostridia > Lachnospirales > Lachnospiraceae > Brotaphodocola > Brotaphodocola merdavium. Next base: position 17,336 of record DVLJ01000117.1, on the reverse strand, counting down.
GGATGGAGGTCCACAACCATACGGTGGAGCCGTGGAAGGTGACGCTGGTGGATACCGGGCTTTACACCATGACCGGCGGCCGGGTGAAGCGGATCCAGCCCTATATCGGGGACGAGCCGTTCATGCTGACCTACGGCGACGGGGTGTGCAACGTAGATATCCGCGCACTGACAGAGTTCCATCAGAGCCACGGGAAGACCGCCACGATCACCACAGTCAATATCGGCCAGCAGAAAGGCGTGCTGGATATTGACGACGGCAACGTGGTCCGTTCCTTCCGGGAGAAATCCGCCAACGACGGCGCGATCATCAACGGCGGGTTCATGGTGCTGAACCCGGAGATCTTCTCCTATCTGGAGGACGATACCACTGTGTTCGAGCAGGGACCGATGCAGCGGCTGGCCCAGGAGGGGCAGCTGATGAGCTTTTATCACGACGGGTTCTGGCAGTGCATGGATACCCAGCGGGAGATGAAGAAGCTGGAGGAGCTGTGGCAGTCGGGGAAGGCCCCGTGGAAGATCTGGGAGTAAAAAGGAGTTGCCATGTATCATCTGGATGATTGCAGGAAATTTTATAAAGGGAAACGGGTGCTGGTGACCGGACACACCGGATTTAAGGGGACCTGGCTGTGCCAGATCCTGACCATGGCGGGAGCGGCTGTCACCGGATACGCCTTAGAGCCGCCTACAGATCCGGCGGTGTTCCGGATGCTGGGGATGGGAGAGCCGGTGCGGGGCAGGGGAGCAGCAGGCGGCCCGGATGCGGACGCCCCCCTGGGAACCCTGGATTCCGTGATCGGAGATATCCGGGACCGGGCGCATTTGCAGCAGATCTTTGACCGGGTGCAGCCGGAGCTGGTGTTCCACTTGGCGGCCCAGCCGATCGTGCGGGATTCCTACAAGGACCCGGTATATACCTATGAGACGAATGTGATGGGCACGGTAAATCTGCTGGAGTGCGTGCGGCACACCCCGTCTGTAAAGTCGGTGCTGAACGTGACCACGGACAAGGTCTATGAGAACCGGGAATGGGAGTACGGCTACCGGGAGACCGATCCTCTGGACGGCTACGATCCTTACTCCAACAGCAAATCCTGTTCCGAGCTGGTGACCCACAGCTATCAGAAGTCCTTTTTCCAGGACCGGGACTGCGCCATATCCACCGCCCGGGCCGGCAATGTGATCGGCGGCGGGGATTTTGCCAACGACCGGATCATCCCGGACTGTGTGCGGGCCATGGCGGCAGGAAAGGCCATCGGGGTGCGCAATCCCTATTCCACCCGGCCCTTCCAGCATGTGATGGAGCCGCTGTTCGCCTATCTGGAGATCGCCCAGCGGCAGTATGAGGACCGGAGCAAAGAAGGCTATTACAACGTGGGCCCGGACGACTGCGACTGCGTGACCACGGGAGAGCTGGTGACCATGTTCTGTGAGCTCTGGGGCGGGGACGCCCGGTGGGAAAACCAGGCGGAGAACGGCCCCCACGAGGCGAATTTCCTGAAGCTGGACTGCTCTAAGCTGAAGCACACCTTCGGCTGGAGGCCCCGGTATCACATCCGGGAGGCCCTGGAGCTGACGGTGGAGTGGTCCAAGGCGTATCTGGACGGACAGGACGTGCAGGCGGTGATGGAGCGGCAGATCCGGGCGTTTTAGAGCCTGGATGCAGCAGGCGCCGGGGCGTCCGGGTGTGGCCGGGAGCGGCGGGCCGGAGCAGGAGCGGACAGGTCTGACCGGAACCGGCACATGGAGAATCGATAGAAACGGAGATAGGAAGAGATGGAGAAAGCTCAGGAGCAGGCGCGCCAGGAGATCTTGGACCTGGTGGCGGATTATTGCGAGAAATATCATACGAAGAATAAGAAACCTTATGAGACCGGGGATCGGATCCCCTATGCGTCCCGGGTGTACGACTCTGCGGAGATGGTGAACCTGGTGGACAGCGCCCTGGAGTTCTGGCTGACCTCCGGCCGCTATACCGACGAGTTTGAACGGAAGCTGGCGGAGTATCTGGGCGTGCGGTACTGTTCCCTGGTCAATTCCGGGTCCTCCGCCAACTTGAACGCATTTATGGCCCTCACCTCCCCACTGTTGGGAGAGCGGCAGGTGCGGCCTGGGGATGAGGTCATTACCGTGGCGGCGGGATTTCCCACCACGGTGACCCCCATGATCCAGTACGGGGCGGTCCCCGTGTTCGTGGATGTGACCATCCCGCAGTACAACATCGACGTGGCCCAGCTGGAGGAGGCTTATTCAGAAAAGACGAAGGCGGTGATGATCGCTCACACCCTGGGCAATCCCTTCGACCTAAAGGCGGTGAAGGCATTCTGTGACCGTCACGGCCTGTGGCTGATCGAGGACAACTGCGACGCTCTGGGGAGCCGCTATACCATAGACGGCGTGGAGAAATTCACAGGAACGGTGGGCGACATCGGGACCTCCAGCTTTTATCCGCCCCATCACATGACCATGGGCGAGGGAGGCGCGGTCTATACGGACAACCCGCTGCTGAATAAGATCATCCGGTCCTTCCGGGACTGGGGCCGGGACTGTGTCTGCCCCTCCGGCCGGGACAACCTATGCGGCCACCGGTTTGACCGCCAGTACGGCCAGCTGCCCCTGGGCTATGACCACAAATACGTGTATTCTCATTTTGGATACAATCTAAAGGCTACGGATATGCAGGCGGCCATCGGCTGCGCCCAGCTGGATAAGTTCCCCGGCTTTGTGGAGCGGCGCCGCCACAACTTTGACCGGCTGAAGGCGGCCCTTTCCGATCTGACGGATCAGCTGATCCTGCCGGAAGCCTGCCCGGATTCCAGACCCAGCTGGTTCGGATTCCTCATCACCTGCAAAGAGGGGGTGGACCGGAACCAGGTAGTCCAGTACGTGGAAAGCCGCGGCATCCAGACCCGGATGCTGTTTGCCGGCAACTTAACCCGCCACCCCTGCTTTGACCAGATGCGGTCGGAGCAGAGAGGCTACCGGGTGGTCGGCGATCTGGCGGTGACCGACCGGATCATGCGGGATACGTTCTGGATCGGTGTCTATCCGGGGATGACGGATGAGATGATCGACGATATGGCGGCGGCCATCCATGAGGCGCTGAAGGCGCAGAGATAGGGGAACGCCGCCTGTAGGAAAAGGGGGATCACATGGAATACGATATGACAAAGGTTCATGAGGTGAACCTTAAGATCTTAAAGGAGATCGACCGGATCTGCCGGAAATACGATATCCAGTACATGCTGGACGCGGGCACCCTGCTGGGGGCGGTGCGCCATCAGGGCTTTATCCCCTGGGACGACGACGCGGATGTGGCGTTTACCAGGAAGAATTACGACGCTTTTATCAAGGTGGTGCGCCAGGAGCTGCCGGATACCATGGAGCTTGTGATGCCCTGGAGCTTCCGGAAGAACGACGGGTTCTATGATTTTACCGCCCGGATCATCTATAAGAACAGCCGGACCCATGAGGAGACGGAGGAGATGGACTATTACGAGGGCAGATTAAACCACCTGTGGGTAGATCTGTTCACCCTGGACGAGCTGCCGGAGAACAAGCTGGCGTCTGCCTGGACGCTGCTGCAGCACAAGCTCATCTACGCCATGGCCATGGGGCACCGGTGGAAGCTGGATTACAGCAAGTACAGCCCCTTCCACAAGCTGGCGGTGAGCGTGGGCTCCACCGTGGGCCGTCTGGTGCCGATGCGGTTTTTATTCTTCCTCCAGGACCAGGCCGCCAGAAAGGACGGCAAGGGCAAGAGCGGGCTCCTTTACTACAGCAACTACCAGCCGGACTATCTGTATGTGACTTTGCAGAAAGCCTGGTGCGACGATATCGTGGATCTGGATTTCTGCGATACGAAGCTGATGGCGTCCAAATACTGGCACGACGTGCTGACCTGGATCTACGGGGACTATATGACCCTGCCGCCGAAGGAGAAGCGGGTGCCTACCCACTCCACCATCCAGGTGCAGGTATTTGACGAGGAGATCTGAGGACGGCTGTGAGGGAATGACATGATGACAGAGACAAGGACGCTTTCCGTGGTGGTGTCCGTATACAATGAGGAGCAGGCGCTGCCCCTGTTTTACGAGACGGCGAAGCCGATCCTGGATGGGCTGGACTGGGACTATGAGCTGCTGTTTGTCAATGACGGCAGCACGGACGGCAGTATGGCCTGCCTGCGGAGGCTGGCGGCCCAGGATAAGAAGGTGAAGGTGGTAGCGTTTTCCAGGAATTTCGGCCATGAGGCGGCGATGATCGCAGGCATCGATCATGCCTCCGGCGACGGGATCGTCTGCATGGACGCGGACCTGCAGCATCCCCCGGAATGCCTGCCTGAGATCCTAAAGAAGCTGGAGGAGGGCTGCGGGGTGATCAGCATGGTGCGGACGAAGAACAAGTCTGCCGGCCTTCTGAAAAATATCACCTCCGCCGGATTCTACGCGGTGATCAATGCCTTATCCGACGTAAAGTTTGAGCCCAACGCCTCGGATTTCTTTGCCGTGTCCCGGCAGGCGGCCCAGGTGCTGCGGACTAATTATCGGGAAAAGGTGCGGTTCCTGCGGGGATATGTGCAGAACATCGGCTTTGAGAAGGCCACCATCCAGTACGAGGCCCGGGACCGGGTGGCCGGGGAGAGCAAGTACAGCATCCGCAAGCTGTTCTCCTTTTCCATGAACACGATCCTGTGCTTTTCCAACCTGCCCTTAAAGCTGGGCATCTACGCCGGCGTGTTCGCCGGGCTGCTGGGAGTGATCGTGATGATCTATACCCTGTTTACCAGGAAGGGAGCGCCCAGCGGCTACGCCACCATCGTGATCCTGATCTGCTTCATGTTCGCGATCCTGTTTTTGATCGTGGGGATCATCGGGGAGTATATCGCGATCCTGTTCAGCGAGCTGAAGGACCGGCCGGTCTATGTGGTGGAGGAGACGGAGAATATCGAGAAGGATATCGAACGATAAGATAGCAGGACTTGGCAGAGAAGTGATCAGGCTTCTCTGCCTTTTTCTTTTTGGAAGCGCCGACGGTACTCTGTGGGGGAGATGCTCACCAGCCCGGTGAACACCCGGGAATAATAGTTGGGATCGTTAAAGCCTACGCTGACGGCGATATCGGCGATGGGAGCGTCGCTCTCTACCAGGAAGGTCTTGGAGGCTTCGATCCGGACCTTGTTGATGTAGGTGCTTAAGCTGACGTGGATGCGCCGCTTGAAGATATGGCTCAGATGGGATTCGCTGCAGTGGCAGAAATCCGCCAGCTCGGCGATGGTGATGCGGCTGGTGAAATTCTGCCGGATGTACTCGGCGGCGTGGGAGAGGATGGTGTCCTCATTGGAGCTGTGGTGGCGGCGTCCTCCGGCGTCCTGGGTGTCCTGCATGGAATCGTAGGTCATGGAAAGGTATTCCGCCAGGAGCTCCATCATGGGGATGAGGGATTCCGGGGAAATGCGGGGCGGAGCGATGCTCTGCCGGTAGAGGGCGCGGGCGGTGGATTCGTTCAGGGTCTCCGATTCCCGGCAGACATGATGGATGCGGCTGAGGGACAGGGCCTCATGGCCGGGAAAGAACCCGATATTGATGCTGCCGATGATCGTCCCCCGGTTGACGATGGGGGTCACGTATTCGCACAGTCCGGCATGGCACATGCCGAAGTAGGTGCCGCCGGTCCTCTGGGACCGCTCGTTCATCTTCCGGATCATGGTCAGGCAGCGGCGGTAGACCTCTTTCTCTGACTTGACATACATGCAGAAGGGATTGGTGTGGGCCAGGTAAGGCTGCAGGGCCTCGTCTAAGTCCTTGTTCACCGGGACGAACCCGGAATAGTCTTTGATACAAATCTGGATCTGATATTCTTTTTCCATATACGCGAGAAATGCGGCCAGCTTGGCATAGCGTCGGTTGGGCATGAAAGGACCTCCTGTCTCGTGATCTTATAAGCTCGTCTTCCTCTTAGCATAACACAAGATTGCAGGATAATCCAGAAATAAAGCAGAAAATTTAATGAAAATCACCATATATCATGTTATTATAAAGAAAATGATTGGGAAAATGAACAAAAATCAAGGAATATCTGGATTTTAGACGGATTTACCGTGTATAATCCTGCAAAGGGGGAGGATCAGGCTGTGATCTGTCAAAAACAAGTAGTCGTGATCGGCGGAGGTCCCGCTGGGATCTGCGCGGCGCTGGCAGCCGCAAGGCAGGGCGCGGAGACGGTCCTGGTGACGAACCGTCCGATGCCCGGGGGCAATTCCAGCAGCGAGATCCGGGTGTGGACGCGGGGCGCTACCGGCGGCGGGAACCTGTACGCCGAGGAGATGGGGATCTGGGGCGAGTTAAAGCTGCGGAACCTGTATCTGAACCCGGAGGCGAACCCGGTATTCTGGGATGACGTGCTGCTGGAGCAGCTGCTGGAGCAGGAACGGCTGGAGCTGTATTTTAATACGGAGATCGATGAGATCCAGCAGGCGGACACTGGACGGATCCTTTCGGTCACCGGACGTCAGCAGGGAACGGAAAAGACGATCGTATTCTTCGGCGACTTCTTCATCGACGCCACCGGCGACGGGACTCTGGGCTGTCTGGCCGGGGTGCCCTGGACCATGGGCAAGGAGTCCCGGGACGCATATGGGGAATCCTTTGCGCCGGAGCGGGAGGAGCCTTCCACCTTTGGGAATACGGCGTTTTTCTTTACCAGGAGGACCGATAAGCCGGTGCGTTATGAGGCTCCGTCCTTCGCCTATCCCATGGAGCGGATCGAAGGGATGTTAGATAAAGGCGGCCGCATCGTGAATGAGCAGATGAACGGCTGCGATTACTGGTGGTTCGAGATGGGCGGGATGGACAATACCATTTCCGACGCCCAGGAGATCGCCCTGGAGCTGAGAAGGCTGATGACGGGCGTGTGGAACTATGTGAAGAACAGCGGCCGGTACGATGCGGATCATCTGACGCTGGACTGGGCCGGCAGCCTTCCTGGAAAGCGGGAGAGCCGGAGGATGCAGACGGAGCACGTCCTGCGCCAGCAGGAGGTGCTGGGGCTGGAGCGGCGTGAGGACAGCGCCTTTTACGGGGGCTGGTATCTGGATTTCCATCCGTCGGACGGGGTGAATACCGGGGAGGAGAACTGTGTCCAGATCCCGGTGCAGGTGTATCCCCTGCCCCTGGCCTGTCTGTACCACCGCAAGGCGCCGAACCTGCTCTTTGCCGGGCGGGATATCGGCGTGAGCCATGTGGCGTTTGCGTCCACGCGGATCATGAACACCTGCGCCCTGTCGGGGCAGGCGGCGGGAACGCTGGCGGTGCGGTGCATCGAAGACGGATGTGTGCCGGCAGACCTTTCCCCGGAGCAGATCCGCCGGATCCAGCAGCAGCTGATGCTGGACGATATGCTGATCCCAGGGATCTCCTATGACCAGAAGGAGGATCTGGCGGCCCGGGCGGCGGTGACCGTTTCTTCTGCGGCCTCCTGCAGCGGGGATATGGCCGGGACGCCTGAGGCGGAGTCGTACCCGCCGGAGACATATCCTCTGGAGCCGGGCAGCTTCCTCATTGCTCCCCTGGAGGCAGAGGACGCGGCGTTCCTGGTGCGGGCAGACCGTCCGGGCCGGATCGCTTACCGGCTGTATGGCGCGTCCCTGCCTTCCCGGATCGCCTGCGGAAAGGAGCTGGGCCGTGGCGTGCTGGAGGTGGAGGCGGGAGAGCAGTGGATCCATTTCCCGGCTCCGGCTGAGGCCGGATTTTTGAAGATCGTGGTGGACGAGGCAGAAGGCGTGGAGGCTGTGGCCTCCGGGGTGGAATATCCTGGATTCCTGATGGGCCATCAGGACCGGCCGGAGTATCATTTCCCTAAGGTACGGACGGCGGCAGCCCTGTACGGCGGGGAGAATCTCACCAACGGAGCGGACCGGCTGTGGGACCGGCCGAACCTTTGGATCTCGGAAAAGGAGGACCATCCCTGGGCAGAGCTGGCCTGGGAGCAGGCAGTGAAGATTGGCCAGGTGGATATCTACTTTAACCCGGATCTGAACCGGGAGCTGGTCTCTTCCCGGGCAGAGACGTGGGACGCTCACCACAAATATGTGGCCCGGCACGGGATGCCGCCGCAGCTGGTACGGGACGCGGTCCTGTGGGGCAGAGGCGGGGACGGGACCTGGCGGAAACTCGCCGGACTAAGCGGCAACTGGCGGCGCAGATGGGAGGTCCGTTTCCCGGAACCCCTGGAGCTTCATGCACTGAAGCTGGAGATCACCGGCACCTATGGCGGCGGACGGGCGGAAGTGTTTGAGATACGAGTACATTCATAAAAGGAGGACTACTATGAAAAAAAGAATGACAGCGATGGCGATGGCAGCAGTGATGGCGGCAGGGCTTTTGACCGCCTGCGGCGGCAGCGAGACGGCGGCGACCCAGGCTCCGGCAGCTTCGGAGGCGGCCTCGACAGCGGCTCCGGCGGCAGACGGTGGAGCCGGGGAGGACGCAGGGACTGAGGCGGACGCCGGCAGCGGAGAGAAGGCCAATATCGTGTGGGCAGGCTGGTCCGGCGAGGAGGAAGCGTCCAAGGATATCTTCCAGCGGATGATGGATACTTACCGGGAGCAGACCGGCAACGACGTGACCTGGGTTGGCTGGACCTGGGCGGATACGGCCCAGCAGCTGCTGATCCGGACCCAGGGCGGGGAACAGCTGGATATCGCCCAGGTAGATATCGGGATCTTTAATACCATCGCTCAGGCGGGGGTACTGGCAGACTTAAACGAGGTGATGGGAGCGGATTATCTGACGGAGAATTTCCAGCAGGCGGCCCTGGACGTGGGCAATATCGACGGCCAGCAGCTGGGCCTTCCCTGGAGCATGGCGTCCATCACCATGGTCTACAATCCGGAGATTTTAAAGGAAGCCGGATGGGATACGGTTCCCACCACCATGGAAGAATTTGAGGCGTGTTTAGCGGATGTGAAGGCTCTGGGCGGAGACGTGATCCCATACGCCGTATCCACCAAGGACGACACCTGCGCCGGCGATTTCGCCCCCTGGCTGTGGACCTTTGGCGGCTCCCTGTTTGACGAGTCCGGAAATGTGGCGGTAGACAGCGCCGAGGCGGTCAGCTGTGTAGCATGGTATCAGGATATGCTGAGCAAGGGCTATATCGCTATGGACGTAGGCCGGGGCGAAGCCCGTCAGCTGTTTGCCCAGGGCAAGGTAGCGTTCTATGACGATGCGGTCCTGGCCAAGGGACAGGCCGTGAGCAACGGCGTTGCCCCGGAGGATGTGATCAATGTCTGCGCGGCGATGGAGCGTCCGGTGATGAAGGAAGGCGACGCGCCCCAGAGCACCATGTGGGGCCATATGCTGGTGATCTTTAAGGATTCTCAGTACAAAGAGGCGGCTGCAGAGCTGGCGAAGGTGCTGGTAAGCGATGAAGTAGCGATGGATTATTTTGAGAACAACGGCATGCCGCCGGTGACCAAGTCCATGGCAGAGAGCGACGCGGTGAAGAACGACGCCTACTTAAACAGCTTCTTAAAGTCCACGGAGACCGCACGGCTGGAGGAGACCGCCCGCATGACCAATGCCAGCGAGATCAAATCCATCATCACCGAGGAGCTGCAGTACGCGCTGTTGGGACAGAAGACCGCAGAGCAGGCCGTGAAGGATATGGCGGCCAGAATGAACGCATTATAAGGAACGCACCATAAGGAGCGCATGATAAAGAGCGCATGATAAGACGCGCATAACATGGACGGAGGCAGGATTATGGATCAGGGACGGAAACGGTATCGCCTGAAGGACAGCCAGGTGGGATTTTTGCTGGTGGTGCCGGGGCTGGCAGTATTTAGCGGGATCATTTTGTATCCATTTCTCAGTGCGATATGGATGTCATTTACCGACCGCTCGCTGCTCTTTCCCCAGTATGGCTTTGTGGGGCTGAAAAACTATCAGAAGGTGATCGCGGACCCCTATTTTACCAAGACGCTGGTGACCACCATGGTGTTCGTGGTCTTTGCCACGATCCTGCCGTTCGTCCTGGGCTTTATCTGGGCGATCCTGCTGAACCAGGGCTTTCGGGGTTCGGAATTCCTCCGGGGCCTGACCCTGGTGAACTGGATCATCCCGGGGACGGCCATCGGATTTTTGTGGAGCTGGATCTTTAACGGGCAGTACGGCGTGCTGAACGGGCTGCTGGTCAAGCTGGGGCTCCTGGAAACGGGGATCCCCTGGCTGGGGCAGACCCAGACTGCACTGGCCTGCGTGATCCTGGCCCGGATGTGGCAGATGCTCCCCTGGTATATGGCCTTTCTGTTAGGCGGCCTCCAGGGCGTGTCCATGGACCAGGTGGAGGCGGCGCGGGTGGATGGAGCCAATAACTGGCAGGTGTTCTGGTATATGGTGCTCCCGGCGATGAAAACCATCGCCATCCTGATCCTGGTCCTGGGCGCGGTGGGCAATCTCCAGCATTTTGACCTGCCCTGGACGATGACTCAGGGCGGTCCGGCGAGAGCCACCACCACTCTGTCCATCGAGGTTTATACGACCGCGTTCCAGAACTGGAACATGGGCAAGGCAGCTACCATCGGAACGATCTGGGCCGCGCTGCTGGCAGTGTTCAGCTTTGTGTACCTGCGGCAGGTCAACGAGTCGGAATAGGAGGGAGTGCAGATGTTTCGTAAAACGCCGGCATTTCGGGTATTCTTCTGGGTATTTACGATCTTGATCGGGGGATTTGTGTTCCTTCCGCTCCTGTGGATGATCAACACGGCGTTAAAGCCGTCGGCGGAGACGTTTACCCTGGATTTCTTCACGGGGACGAAGACGCTGGAAAATATCTGGGATATCGTGAGCAATGAACGGATTATGCAGTATCTGAAAAACAGCCTGCTGGTCTCCTTCGGGAGCAGCGCGGCGGCCACGCTGGTGTGTGCCTTTGCCGCCTACAGCTTTTCTAAGTTCCGCTACCGGGGGCGGAAGCTCATCATGGGGATGTTCATGATGAGCCAGGCATTTCCCCAGGAGATCCTGCTGCTCTCCATCTATGTGCTGATGCAGAAGCTGGGGCTTCTGGGGAGCTACGGAGCGCTGCTGATCTCCTATGTGGTGTTCACCCTTCCCGTGGGGACCTGGACCCTGAAATCTTATTTTGATCAGGTGCCGGATTCTCTGATCGAAAGCGCCAAGATCGACGGAGCTGGGAACCTGAAGATCATGCTCCGGATCGTATTCCCCATCACCGTGCCGGGGATGATCTCCATTGCCATCTATGGGTTTGTGTGGAGCTGGAACGATCTGCTGTATTCCATGACCCTGGTGACGGACACGGCGAAGCGGACCCTGGCCTCCGGCCTGGTGATGACGTTCCTGGGAGAGGCGTCCACCAACTGGGGCGCCATGATGGCGGCCAGTATCGTGGCAGCGGTCCCTGTGACGGTGATCTTTATCTTCCTGCAGCGGTATTTCATCCAGGGGCTGACGTCTGGGGCGGTGAAAGGCTGAGAAGTGATGAAAAGTATGGACCGGGCATTCCTGGAGGCGGGGATGCCTGGTTTTTCTGTGTTGACTTTGTGCGGGCGGGGCAGGGCCGTTAGCCGTCCTCCCATTCTGCCGATCCCATGTCCTGGCCGGAAAAACAGTTTTTTAAATGTTCCTCTAAAAGGCCCGCCAGATCGCTCACCGAAGGCGGGAGCAAACGTCCGGGATGAGAGCCTTCCAGCAGGCAGTAGAACTGGGGCCTGTCGAAGGAGACGCACCGGGAGCGGGCTTCCGGGGGGATGAGATCCAAGGGGAGGATCGTGTCGGCGGCTCCGGATACCGCCAGCCTCTGCAGGATGGGGATACTGGCCTCGCAGACGATCCTGGGCGTTCCCTTTTGCAGGAGGTCCAGGATCCGGTCCTGTTCCAGACGGAGGGAGCTTTCCTTCCGGCAGAGCATCAAAGGCCGTCCGGCCAGCTGTTCAGCAGGATCCGCCAGCGGTATGGGGCGGAGAGGCGGGACGCCCGGTCCGAAGCAATAGACCAGTTCACTTTTTGCGATCACATGACTGTTGAGGATAGGATGCTTTTCCTGACAAGAGCAATACAGCCCATAATCGGCGGAGGCGTTGAGCAGGGCTTCCGTGACCTCCTGCTGACGGGTTTTTTCCAGATGGAGCTGGATATCCGGATGAAGCTCCTGGAAGGCGGCGGCAGCGGACTGCAGAGCCTCATCCGGCAGCCATTCGTCGCACTGAAGATAGATCCCTCCTCCGCGCCCTTTCTGGTAGGCGCGGATATATTCCTTCATCTCCATATCGATCTGGAGCATATTTCTTGCAAAGTTCACGAACACTTTTCCGGCATTGGTCGGCTGGAGCCGGTTGTGCACTCTGGTAAAAAGCCGCGTGCCCGCCATCTCTTCTACATTGCGCAGGTGGCGGGAAAGGGCCGGCTGGGTCAGATAGAATTTCTCTGCCGCCTTAGTCAGGCTTTTTTCATCAACGATCGCAATGATATACCTTAACAGTGCCGTATTCAAGTTTAACTGCGGAGTGGCCCGGAGGGAGGCAGGAGCGGTCCTGGCTGTATGGGAGAAGACCGCGGAGTCGGCGATCCTTCCGTCTTCGGAGTCAGACGAGACAACCTGCATCAGGCTTTCCGCCTCCGGCAGAGGATTGCTCCGGTAGCGGGGATCTGACAGACGCTCCCGGATCAGAAGGCCGGCCAGATACTGCTCCGGTTCTGTCAGGGTGTGCCCTAAAGGATAGCGGATATGCAGGGTCTGGTGGACAGGCGGGTCCAACGGACGGTATACCAGCTCGTCGCACGGGAATACGTGGGCCTGGGATACCAGTCCCACGCCGACTGCCTGATGGAGCATGGAATCCACCAGGATCACGTCGTTGGACTCAAATGTTACGACCGGACTGAACCCGGCTTCCTGGAACAGCTCCTCTGCCAGGATCCGGATACTATGGTTCGGTCCCTGGAGCACGAACGGCGTGTCTTTCAGATCAGACAGCCGGATGCGCTCTTGGGAAGACAGTGGGTGAGAGACCGGCAGGGAGACCAAAAGCTCCTCATAGGCAAACGGCAGATCCGCTACTTTATCCGAAGTTTTTCCAGAGCCCAGGGCCAGATCTACCTGCCCCCGCAGGATGGCGCCGGGCTGTTCGCTGGCGTAGAGCTCTGTCAGAGACAGGGAAACGTCCGGATACCGTTTGGAAAACTGGTTGTAGATGCGGCTGTAGATGATAGCGCCCCGGTTGGGAGCCGTGGCCAGCCGGATGACGGAATGATTGGTGTCAGTCAGGGCCCGCAGGCTCTGCTGCATCCTTGTCTGCTCATCCAGGATCTTCTGGGCGCAGGAGAGGATATACCGTCCGACCGCAGTGGGGATCAGCTGGCGCCGGTAACGGAGGAACAGATGGAAACCCATGGCATTCTCATATTCCCCCAGGAATTTGCTGAGAGCGGGCTGGGAGACTTCCAGGCTCTGGGCGGCCTTGGACAGATTCCCAAGCTCTGCGATGGTCACTAGATAATAAAGCTGCCGTGTAGTCATAGACGCTCCTTTTTCTGACAGGGGCCAGCCCCGCCGAATGTTTCTGAGGGTATCATAGAAAGATTCTATTCTGATGTCAAGGGAAAAGACAAAAATATAACTAAAGTGATATGAAAAATATAAAGAATTGGGTTTTGTAAAGAATGGATTTGTCAAGGGTATTTTCTGCGAATCAACCGGTTTATTTTCATATAGGTAAATGTTATTCATGGCAGCATCGCAAGGGTGTTGCCTTTCTTTTTTGTCTTAATGTAAATTTAATACCACTGATTATACGCTAATGCCCATTTCATGTGTGTTATGCGATAATAAAATCAGAAAAGCAACCAACGGAGGTATTGGCATGGGAAAAAGCAAAAAACGACTATCATCTTCACAAATGATTATTCTTGGCTTTGCCGCAGTTATTTTATTGGGCGCATTTTTATTGATGCTGCCGGTATCCAGCAAAAGCGGAACAGTCACTCCTTTTTTGGACTGCCTTTTTACCTCTACATCGGCAGTCTGTGTAACGGGCTTGGTGGTCCAGGATACAGCAGTTCATTGGACAGTCTTTGGACAGACAATAATCCTCCTGCTGATTCAAATTGGTGGTATGGGTGTAATCACGGTTGCTGTGGCAATTACCATGGCATCCGGTAAAAAAATCTCTCTGATGCAAAGAAGCACCATGCAAGATGCCATTTCTGCACCGCAGGTTGGTGGTATTGTGCGATTTACCGGCTTCATTTTGAAAGGCATCGTAATCATCGAACTCTTGGGAGCCGTAATTATGGCTCCTGTGTTTATCCAGGATTACGGTTTTGGAGAAGGGCTTTGGATGTCTATATTTCATTCTGTTTCAGCTTTTTGCAATGCAGGCTTTGATATTGTTGATGATGGTGTTCTTTACAATTCTCTGATGGGATATGCTGCTGATCCGGTTATCAATGTAACGATCATACTGCTCATTATCATCGGCGGTCTGGGTTTTTTGACATGGCGGGATGTCTATACCAATGGTCTCCATGTAAAACGTTATCGGATGCAGAGTAAAGTAATTCTATCTGTCACAGCTGGACTAATTGTAATTCCAACCGTTTATTTTTTCTTCTTTGAATTTGCACAGCTTCCGATGGCACAGCGAATATGGGGGTCCTTATTTCAAGCTGTTACGCCGAGAACCGCAGGCTTCAATACTCTTGATTTGAACGCCATGAGCGAAACCGGGCAAATGCTCACATCCCTTCTGATGATTATTGGCGGTGCGCCCGGCTCTACGGCTGGCGGTATGAAAATCACCACCTTTGCAGTGATGTTTTCTGTTGCAATGGCTGTGTTCCAAAGACGGCAGAACGGGCAATTCTTTGGACGGCGCATTGATGATGAAACCATCAAGAATGCTGCAACGGTATTTCTGATGTATATAACATTGTTTCTGGTTGGCGGTATGGCCATCAGTAAACTGGAAGACCTAATGCTCATGGATTGCTTATATGAAAGCGCATCGGCAATGGGTACAGTCGGTTTGTCTCTGGGTATCACACCGGAATTGGGCTGGGTCAGCAGGCTGATTTTGATTGCACAGATGTACATTGGCAGAGTTGGCGGTTTAACTTTAATCTTCGCAACTCTTCCGGCAACAAGAAATACACAGTCACGGCTTCCTCTTGAGAAAATTTCCGTGGGCTGATAACAGGAGGTATCTTTTTATGAAAACTGTATTATTGATTGGACTTGGACGATTTGGAAAATTCATTGCTATGAAACTTCATGCCATGGGGCATCAGGTTATGGCCGTGGATACCAACGAGGAACGGGTAAATGCCATACTGCCCTATGTGACCAATGCCCAGATTGGCGACAGTACCAACGAGGAGTTTCTTTCCTCTCTCGGTATTCGGAATTACGATTCCTGCATCGTTGCCATTGGCGACAATTTTCAAAACTCGTTGGAAACGGCCTATCTGCTGAAAGAACTGGGTGCAAAAAAGATCATTGCTCGTGCTTCCCGTGAGATACAGGAGAAATTTCTTCTGAATAATGGTGCCGATGAAGTGGTTTATCCGGAAAAGCAGTTGGCAACCTGGACGGCTATTCGTTGCTCATCGGATCACATTTTGGAGTATATCGAGCTGGATGATGAAAACGCTATCTTCGAATTGGAAATCCCAGCGGAATGGAATGAAAAGACGATTGCTCAGTTAGATATTCGCAGAAAATACGGTATCAATGTCCTTGGTATCCGTGAAAATGGAAAGCTCAATATGAACATTACTGCGGATACCTTGCTTGGTTTTGGAAATACACTTTTGGTTTTAGGACAAGAAAAATCGGTACATAAGTGCTTTCGCATTTAACTTAAGTTCTGTTGGTAAAGGGGGTGTCTTTGATGAAGGATTATTTACTGATTCCTATGATGCTGGCGGTATTTGTGTTCGGCTATTATATTATGACAAGAGTTGATCGCTTCATCGAGGAGAACCAGCGTCTCATTGCCGAAGAAAACCGAAACGGGCGCTGTGCGGTTCGAATTGCAGCAGAAAATCCTATGTTACTGAATTCCATTGCAGCGGTTTTGGAAAACTGTTCTGAAGCTGATCCTTATATAGAATTCTTCCTCAGCAGCGGAAGATGCAACCGCCTTTTAGCAAAGCTGGCAGATGAACAAATTGACATTCTTCTTCTGACCGAAGAACATGCCGAGCAGTTAGAACAGCAGTTCACATCAATTTTTATTCCCTGTGAAAAGACACCATCGATTCCCTCTGCTATTGGCCTGTCCATTGAGAACCTGTATGAGGATGTCCGAATCGGTGTAGCTTGGAAAAAAAGTCGGCGATTCAAAAATCGTGATCGGGTGATATTCGCATTGGAAAATGAATATTGCAGATAAAAATGCGGATATGCCGATCACTTGAATTGAATATTCACATATTCTCTGTAGAAAATAACAAACTGCTGTGATAAAATCTAAAGAAAAAAGGACGGTGAAGATTATGAGCGAACAGAATAACCAGATGAACAAGCAAGATCATATCCTCGCCTGTCTTTCTTCAGCCCCCTCCAACGCAAAAATCATCCGTACCGCCGCAAAAATGGTAAAAGCCTTTGACAGCCGCTTTACAGCCCTGTTTGTGGAAACTCCTGATTTTGCCGTTGCCACCGTAGAAAACAAAAAGCGGCTGGAAGAAAACCGAAAATTGGCGGAGCAGCTTGGCGCTAATATCGAAACAGTATACGGCGATGACATCCCTTACCAGATCGCCGAGTTTGCCCGGATTTCCGGGATTACCAGAATTGTGCTGGGTCAAAGTTCCATGACTCGCAAGAATCTGTTTGGAAAGCCGTCCTTAACGCAGCTTCTGCTGGCCTATGTACCTGAGATCGACATTCACATTATCCCGGATAAAGCGGCAGATACCACTTACCATCCCAAGAAGGCAAAGCACATACACAAGCAGAAAATTTTGAAGAACGCAGCAATGAGTATCGCAATTCTGTTAGCTGCAACATTGCTGAGTCTGCTGTTCCATAAAATTGGCTTTACTGATGCAAACATTATCATGGTGTATATTCTGGGGGTGCTGCTGACATCTGTTGCCACATCCCATCGGATATACAGTCTGATTTCATCCATAGCCAGCGTATTTATTTTCAACTTTCTGTTTGCAGAACCTCGATTTTCGCTGGCAGCATACGATACCGGTTATCCTATAACATTCATCGTCATGTTTTTGACAGCGTACATCACAGGAACATTCGCCATTCAATATAAAGAGCAGGCACGACAGTCAGAGAAGATTGCAAAACGAA
>DVLJ01000116.1 GCA_018715565.1 Candidatus Ventrimonas merdavium | reverse complement strand
GGGGAGGAGGCGGCAGCGGAGGTACGGGTCTTATGGGGCGGGGCGGACAGCAGGGCTGTCTCCAGCGCTCGCATCCGGGGCATCCCGGACACAGCTGGCAGCGCGCCCAGTCTGCAAGGTTATTTTGATTTTCGATCTGAGTCATAAAAACGGGCATATTCCTTTTTTTAACAGAATATGCCCGCTTTACCGGTTATGTTCGCGGCTCCGGCCCTACCGCTTATCCGTGCTGTCTCAAAGCCGCCTGCACCAGATGCCGCGCCAATACGGCGGTGGTCACCGCGCCCACGCCGCCCGGCACCGGGGTCGCCATGGAGGCCGTATCCTGGATGGACTCCCAATCCACGTCGCCGCACAGCTTTCCTTCCTCATCCACGTTGATGCCCACGTCGATCACGACCGCTCCGGGAGCCACATAGTCCTGATCCAGCATCTTCGCCCTGCCTGCCGCCGCCACCAGGATCTCCGCATTCCGGCAGGTCCCCGGCAGATCCCTGGTGCGGGTGTGGCAGATGGTCACCGTGGCATTTTCCTTTACCAGGAGCATGGAAAGTGGTCTTCCTACCACCATGCTCCGTCCTACGATCGTCACCCGACGGCCGCTGATGGGGATGTCATAGGCCTTTAACACCTCCACGACCGCCTCCGCCGTACAGGGCGCAAACCCGCTTTCGTCCCCGGCAAAGACCTTTGCCGCGTTCCACGGGGAAATGCCGTCCAGATCCTTCTCTGGATCGATGGCGTTCTCCGCTGCTTTTTCGTCCAGATGCCCCGGCAGGGGACGCAGCAACAGGATCCCGTCGATCTCCGGGTCTTCATTGACCGCCGCGAACGCCTTCTGAAATGCCTCGTTGGAAATATCTGCCGGGAAGGCGCGGGACTCTGCCGCCAGGCCGAAGGCTTCCATCTTCTTGATGGCGCCCCGCTCATAGGACAGATCATCCGGCCGCTCTCCTACCCGGACGATCGCCAGCTTCGGTGTCCGGCCTCCGGCCTTCTCCAGCATGGCCTGAACCTGTTCCTTGATCTTGGCAGAGACCTCTGCCCCTTTTAATCGCTCCATTCGGATCTCCTCTCTTTTTCGTTCATCGCCGGCTCCCCGGCTTTCTCTGCCAGGAAAGCCTGCCGCGTCCGGCGCCTCTTGCGTGCCAGGCTTGATATGCCAATTTTATACGATCCATTTTACGCGCCTAATTTTGCCAGTACCCGGCCGTAGATCTGGTCTGCCTGCTCCGTTCCTGCCGCCACCAGCTTCCGGGCTTTCTCGTTCAGCTCCTCCGCCTTCTCCCGGTTTTTCATGGACTTGGTATTGATGTAGATGTTCATCACCGCGCCGGTAAGGGCTGCCCGGGCCATCTGAGCCGCCACGCCCGCGTCGGATACGGCCATGCGGCTGCCCTTCTCCTCCAAAAGCCCTACCACGTCCAGCACCGCGGAGGTCTTTTCCAGCATCTGCATAGGCACCAGGCTGGCCGCCAGGAGATTCTCCTCCATGATCCGGTCCTTCTCCGCCTGCTCCTCCTCCGTTCCGGAAGGCAGGCCGTAGGCCGCCGCCAGGGGAGCGAATACCTCCGCGTCCTTATCCGCCAGGGCCATCAGCTCCATCTGGAGGATGTTCAGGGCGAACAGGCTCTGCTGCATCTCCTCCTCCACATCCGCGTACCGCTTCTTTCCCACAGTCAGGTTCGCTACCATCTGTCCCAGGGCTGCCGCCAGGGCTCCTGCCAGGGCCGACGCCCCGCCGCCGCCGGGCACCGGGGCCTTGGAGGCCAGCGCGTCTGTCCATGCTCCTAATAATTCTTTTTCCAGCATCTGCTTTCCCCTCTTTCCGTCCGTTCTCGATCCTGTGCGGCAGAACGGGATCCTGGATCCGCGCTCCCAGCCGCATACTATCATGATTGTACCACAGGAAGCTCTGCTTGAAAACCAGAACCTTCCGTCCCCCCGATCTTCCTGGGCTTTCCTTCTGCGTCCACACAGACAAATACAAAGGTCCCTTTTGCCGCCAGTTCCCGGCGTCCAGCCGGATCCTCTGCCCATGCCTCCAAAGCGATCTTCATAGACGTAGTCCCAACGGACGCCACCTGGGCTTCCAGATCCACGAACGCGCCCAAGGGGACCGGCTTTAAAAATGACACGCCCTCCACGGCAACCGTCACCACCGTCCCTTTGGCAAACCGCCTTCCCGCGATCCCCGCCAGCTCATCCATCCAGCTTAATAGAGCGCCTCCGAACAGAACGCCGTCTACATTGATATCCGCTCCTTGAACGGCTCTTGTCATATGCTGCTTCTCCATGTTTGTCTCCTCCTCTGATCCTGCTCCTATGTTTTCATCCTATATGTTTGCTCCTATGCCCCTGCTTCACGGAAAAAAAGGAGAACCGTTCCGCAACGTTCTCCTTCTTACCCTGCTGTCCAGCATCGTAAGGCATGCCTGCATCCTAAGATTATACTATGGATCCTCCGTCATGGCTACTGCCTTTTTCCTTAACGGATTCTGGAAGCGCCCTTCCGACCTGACTGCAGATCCGCCCATAGGACAGCCCAAATCCCAGCTCATAATAATTCCCGTCCCCATCCCGGTACGCATACGCCTTCCCGTTCTCGTCCTTCATCTCCTCCGGCAGATACCGGTCCTTATCATATCCGGGCACATCGTTGGGGCTGACGCACACGCCATCCGCATCCACCTTCAGCACCTCGTCCCCTCTGGGCAGGGTCAGGGGCAGCCTGCCCACCGGCTCGGCCTTCCCGAAAATCACATCCAGCACAGCGGACACATAGGTGTCAAATCCCGCCAGGAACCCATGGCAGTATGGTTCCACATTGCCTACCTGCCAGGCCAGGGTCACATTCACATTGGCGATCACCCTGCCGCCCCGTGCCTCCAGATCCGCAGAGATCTCCCGGATCCGGTCCGCGCCGGAAAGGGTCGTCTCTAAGTGGGTCTCTGTCGTCGGACGGCCTTCCCCGTCTACGTTGGGGACTTCCTTTCCCTCACACAGGTCCAGCTCCAGATATCCCGGCGTGGCCTGAAAATACTCCCCGGAGGACGGCTGCAGGAACAGCACCGCATAATCCGCTTCCTTCCAGGAGTCCGTCAGCGCCGCCGTCTCTTCCACCTGCCCCTGGCAATGCTCCTGGAACTGCTCCTGGAGCTGTTCCTGCACCTGCTCCCGCAGGGAGGCAGTGGCTTCCCTGGCCCGCTCCGGGTCCTTGCAGAAGCATTCCGCGTAGATCGTTTTTCCGGCCAGGCGGTCCGCCGTCAGCGGCAGGGTCTCCTGGTTCTTTAACAGCACCACGCTCTTTCGGTGGGCGTCCATGGCCCGCTCCCAGTCTGCCGGATCCGCCGCGATCCTGGCGGCCTGCTTTGGATCCCGGTAGGGGTTCTCGAACATGCCCAGGGCGAACAGCTCCGTTAAGGTGCGGGTGACCGCCCGGTCCAGGGCTTCCTCGGTCAGCACCAGCTCTTCTTTCCGAAAGCCCTCCGGCACCGGATGGGTCTCGTAGTAACCATTCCCGGCCCGGTCATAGGCTTCCTTTCCCGCCTTCTGGTCGAACAGTCCGCTGATCAGGTCCACTCCCCCGTGGGTCACCGCATAGCCGATCCGCTCCGGCACGTCCAGCATTTCCACGCCCCAGCACATATTGTGGGCGATCCCGGTATCTGAGTTGATGTAGCCCTGGAATCCCATCTGCTCCCGCAGGAGCTTCTGGAGAAATGGCCGGTTGTAGGCAAACCCCCGGGGCTGCAGCTCCATAGGAGCCCCGTTCCGGTCGCTCTGGGGCGCGCTCTTTTCCTCGGCCGGCTTTGCATAGTACGGCATGATGGAAGATACCCTGCAGTCCACCGCCGTCTGGAAGCCGGGAAGGTGGTATCGTTCCAGCGATCCCTCCGTCTGGTATACGTTCCACTGGCCCATTTGATAATGGGGGTCAAACCCGTTCTCCCTGGCTCCGCCCCCTGGGAAATGCTTCACCGTCATCGCCACCCCATCCGGCGAGACGCCGTCCTCGCTCCCCTGGATCCGGGGGATCAGATGGCGGAGGATCTCACAGATCAGCTCCGGGTCCTCCCCAAAGGTGCCGAAGGTCCTCTGCCATCTGGGATCCGTCGCTGCGTCGGCCATATACATATACCCTTTTTTCATGCCCACCGCGTCCCATTCCCGGCGGATGCAGTCGCCAAACTCGCCGATCAGCCCGATCCCGCTGCCCAGAACCGCCGCGGCGATGCCCAGGGTCCCCGGCCAGGCGGCGAATAAGCCCGCCGCGTCGTTCATGCCAAAGACCGCCTCACCGTGCTCATTCCGGGAGTTGGACACCACCTGCACCGGGATAAAATGCCGGCACTCCTCTGCCACCGCGTGGAGCTGATCGATCCAGTCCGCGATATCCTCCGGCGCGGCGTTGGCCCGGAGGATCAGATGGCGGGCGAACCATTCCTTGATCAGCTCCGTGGTCCCCGGCAGATGCTGTTTGCCGAAAATGGTCTCCCCGATCAGTTCCCCGTCGTCCAGCAGGCCGGATTCGTCCAGCCGGGGGACATGATCCGGGTAAGCGGACAGATATTTCCCCATCCGCCAGTCGGAGATGAACAGCTGGGCGATCTTTTCCTCCGTGGTCAGGACCTTCCCGTATTCCCTGGCCCGGACCTCCGGCGGGAGCCGCCAGTCGTCAAACGGCTGAAACGTCCCACTTCCGTCGATGTCTTTAAAAAACAGGCCGTCCTGCTCCAGGACCGTTCGGGAGACCGTCCCGATCGTCGGTCCGCCTTCGTTGTGATAATACCGGATATGGTCGGATGCCTTTTTTGCCATATGGATCCCTCCTTATCAGATCTGCGTGTCTCTGGGCTCGTTCTGTCCATGCCTCCCCTGATGCAGTGCCTCCCCTGCCGCAGTGACTCCCTGCATCAGCTCTTCCTTTCCCGCCGCTTCGCCAGCTCTGCCACATTGGCTTCCACCCTGGCCTTGCCCAGGGGATAGATCAGCCACAGCGCCGCTCCCACTGCCGTCAGGCCGATGGCCGGGATCAGGCAGGATAAGCGGAATACCTGCTCCAGGATCTGCGGGTAAGCGGAAGGATCCGCCGCCACGGCGCTGTCATAACCGATCGCCGTCAGAAGCCCGCCGATCATGCCGGAGGACAGCGCCTGCCCCAGCTTCCTGGCAAAGGAATAAACGGCGTAGATCGTGCCGTCCTCCCGGACGCCGTTCTTCACCTCCGCGTCGTCGATCACGTCGGTGATCATGGCCCAGATGACTGTGTTGAACATGCCCATCCCCACATAGGACAGAGTGTAGAACGCCAGGAAGACCGCGGCGCTGGACGGATGCACCAGCAGGCAGAGGAGCCACACCGCCGCCGACGCAAGGCAGGAGACCGCAGACAGCTCCCGCTTTCCCACCTTCGCCGCGATCCTGGCGGCCAGGGGCGCGCAGATCAGCAGCACAGCCAGATTGCTGGTCAGGGAGGACAGGGCCTGGGCCCTGCCGCTGTTGTAATAGACCGGGAATACATAGGGGGCCATCCCGGTCATCCCCAGCATCCCCAGAAGGAGCATGATGGCCGCCGCGATGATCCCCAGCAGGGCCCGGTTGGCGGCGATGCTCTTTATCATGGAAATCACGTTCAGCCTGGACGTATTCTGCGGGATGGCCACCCGTTCGGTCACCAGGGAACAGCATACCAGATGGCAGAGGATCCCGCAGGCAGCAAAGATCCCGGCGATGACCGTCATCCGGGGACCGGACAGCACCGTAGCGCCGCCCACGGTGATATAGGCGAACACCGGCGTTCCGGTGCCGATCACCAGGCTGGCTAAGGTCGCGCCGATATTCCGGTAGGTGGAAAGCTGCGCCCGGTGGTCTGGATCTGCAGAGACCGCTGACGCCATGGAGCCGTAAGGAATGTTGACGGCCGTATAAAAAATGGATCCCCACAGCAGGTAGGTGACGAACATCCATACCACCTTCACCCCCATCGGCATCCCTGCCAGGCCGGACTGGAAGATGAGAAAGGCAGAGATCCCCAGAGGCCCGCACATCCGGCGGATCCAGGGCTTGAACTTCCCGCCGGGCCCAGGCCTGGAGCGGTCCACGATCTGCCCCATGGTCACGTCCGTCACCGCATCCACGAACCGGGCGGCCATCATCAGGGATCCTACCACCGCGGGCGCAACGCCCATAACGTCGGTATAAAATTTCATCATAAACATGGACGACAGCATAAAGGTAAAGTCATTTCCAAAATCACCAAATGCGTATCCCACTTTGTCCGCCATTCCAAACGGACGGACCCTCGTACCTGTCTTAGCTGGCATATTCCTACCTCATTTCTTTGGGTTTATGGCTGGTCATTTTCCGGCGTAGTCCTTTAGTGTTCTCCATTCTGATCAGATTATCCTGGTCCTGAAAACCAGTTTTTCCGTCCTTTTCCCAAAGTTGCGCGCATTTGTGAAATGTTGGCCCGGCCATTCTCCCCTGCGGCAGTTGACTTTTCTTATCGTCAAATTTATACTGGATACTGTTGCGATCAATTCATTTACCAATCTATATCAGGAGATACGTATGAAAAAGATTTTAAAAGAATTTCAGGATTTTGCACTGAAGGGGAACATGATCGACTTAGCAGTCGGCGTTATCATCGGCGGCGCGTTCAACGGGCTGGTAAGCTCTCTGGTCGAGAACGTGATCATGCCGGTGCTGAGCCTGTTCGTCGGCAAGCTGGATTTCAGCAATATGTTCATCGCCATGAACGGCGAGAAGTACGCTACCCTGGCTCAGGCCAAGGAAGTGACTTCCACCCTGGCATACGGCCAGTTCCTCACCGAGGTGATCAACTTCGTGATCATGGCGTTCGTCGTATTCATCGTGGTACGCCAGCTGAACGCCCTGTACAAGAAGCCGGCAGAGCCGGCAGCCGCTCCTCACGTGAAGGTCTGCCCGTTCTGTAAGAGCACCATCGATCTGGATGCTACCCGCTGCCCCCACTGCACCTCCGAGCTGCCCGCTGAGGAGACTGAGGCAGAGGCGGTACAGGAGGCTGCCGCTTCCGCAGAGTAAGCTGCATCCTGACAGAGATACTGAGATACAAAAAGAGATCCCGCTAGGCCGGTACTCCGGTGCTGCGGGATCTTTGTTTTGTTTTTGTTTCAAATACCGGCGCTTACGCTTCCGCCACCGACAGGGTCACCTGGCGGATCGCCTCCTCCAGCTTCCCGATCATCTCGTCCACATCCGCCTTTGTGATCACCAGCGGCGGTACGAAGCGGATCACCTGGCTACCGGCGCTGATCAGCACAAGTTTCTGCTCCAGCAGGGCGTTATTCACCACCGGGCCTACTGGCATGGAGAACTCCAGGCCCTGGATCAGGCCCACGCCCCGGTGTCCGGTGACACAGTCGCAGCGTTCCTTTAATCCTTCTAATCGTTCCCAGAGATACGCGCCCATCTCCTGCACGTGGGTCACGATCTGCTTTTCCTCAAACAGATCCAGCACCCGGTCCGCCGCTGCGCATACCAGGGGATTGCCGCCGTAGGTGGTGCCGTGGTCCCCTGCCGTCATGGCGGAAGCCGCCTTGCCCCAGGCCAGGAACGCCCCTACCGGCACGCCGTTGCCAAGAGCCTTAGCCACGGTCATCACATCCGGCTTCACGCCATACCCCTGCCAGGCGAACATATGGCCGCTCCGGCCCATACCGCACTGGATCTCGTCTAAGATCAGCAGGGCGTCGTGCTCGTCGCACAGGGCGCGGACGCCTTTTAGAAACTCCTCTGTAGCCGGGTAGATGCCGCCCTCGCCCTGGATCGTCTCCATGATGACGGCGCAGGTCTTCTCGTTAAACAGCGCCTTCACACTGTCCAAATCGTTAAATTCAGCAAACCGGATCCCCGGGATCAGGGGCGCGAAGGGCTCCTGGTAGTGATCGTTGCCGGTCACAGAAAGAGCCCCTAAGCTCCGTCCGTGGAAGGAATGCTTCATGGCGATGATCTCATAGTCCGTGCCCATTCCCTTGTTGTGGGCATAGCGCTTCGCCACCTTTAAGGCGCCTTCGATGGCCTCGGTGCCGCTGTTGGTAAAGAACACCTTTTCCATCTGGGCCGCCCAGGCCAGCTTCTCCGCCGCCCGCACCGACGGCTCATTGTAGAACAGGTTGGAGGTATGGCACAGCTTTGCCGCCTGATCCGCGATGGCCTGGGTCACCTCGGGACAGCCGTAGCCCAGTCCCATCACCGCGATGCCTGCTCCGAAATCCAGATACTCCGTCCCGTCCGTATCATACAGACGGACGCCCTCGCCCCGGTCAAACACCACCGGGAACCGATTGTAAATCTTATAAAACGCGTGCTCCGCACGGTCGATACACAGCTGTTTTTCCATGCCGCTCCTCCTTTAATGCTCCGTCTCGTGGAAATACCGCTCCGCCCCGTCGGCAAACATGGCGGTGCCGATGCCCCGGTTGGTGAAGATCTCTAACAGCAGGCAGTGGGGGATCCGCCCGTCCAGGATATGGACCCGGGAAACCCCGTTTTCAATAGCGTCCACACAGTTCTGCATCTTGGGGAGCATGCCGCCGCCTAAGCCGCCTTCCGCCATGAATGCTTTGGCCTCGTCTACCGACAGCTCGGAGATCAGGGTGCTCTTATCGTTGAAATCCTTATACACGCCCTCTACATCCGTTAAGAAGGCCAGCTTCTCCGCGTGGACCTCCCGGGCGATGGCGCAGGCCGCGTCGTCGGCGTTGATGTTATAGCTCTGGAAATGCTCGTCAAAGCCGATGGGGCAGATGATGGGCAGGAAATCCTTCTCCAGAAGATCATAGATGACCTTGGGGTTGACCTCCGTGATATTGCCCACAAAGCCGATGTCCTGGCCGCCGGACAGCTTTTTCTCACACTTGAGCATCATGCCGTCCTTTCCGCTGATGCCCACGGCCTTTACCCCCAGCTCGTTCACCAGCTGGACCAGGTTTTTGTTCACCTTGTTCAGCACCATCTCCGCGATCTCCATAGTGGCCTCGTCGGTCACCCGCAGGCCGTTGATGAACTTCGGCTCCATCCCGGCCTTGCTCACCCAGCGGCTGATCTCCTTGCCGCCGCCATGGACGATGATGGGCTTAAAGCCTACCAGCTTTAACAGCACCACGTCCTGGATCACGTGGCGCTTTAACTCCTCGTCCACCATGGCGCTGCCGCCGTACTTCACTACGATGATCTTGCGATTGAACCGCTGGATATAGGGCAGGGCCTCGATCAGGACCTCCGCCTTCTGCATCTCATTTAACTGCTTGATCTGTTCTTCCATTTCCTCGTTCCTCCCTGGATCCCTGTCCATTTCCTATCCCAAGCCTTCCCTGCCGGTCCTGTTATGACCGGTAGTCCGCATTGATCTTCACATAGTCAAAGGTCAGATCGCAGCCCCAGGCCGTGGCCGTGGCCGTTCCCATCTTGATATCCGCGATGGCCGTCACCTCCGGCTCGGACAGGATGCGGGTCGCCTCCTCCTCGCTGTAGGGAAGGGCCACGCCGTTTTCAATGATCTGCAGCTTTCCTGCCGCGCTCTCAAAGAATAAGTCCACCTGCTCCGGATCAAACTGGGCGCCGGAATAGCCCATGGCACAGAGGATCCGCCCCCAGTTGGCGTCGTGGCCGAAGATGGCCGCCTTGGTCAGATTGGAGGTGATGATGGATTTGGATAAGGTCACCGCCTGCTCCTTCGTCTCCGCGCCGATGACCTTGACCTCGAACAGGGCCGTGCAGCCCTCCCCGTCTCCCGCCATGCACTTCGCCAGGGTCTCGTTGACAAAATTCAGGGCTTTGCAGAATTCCTGGTAATCCTCATCCTTCTCCCGGATCTCCGGATTGCCTGCCAGGCCGTTGGCCAGCAGCAGCACGGTATCGTTGGTGGAGGTGTCCCCGTCTACGGAGATCATGTTGTAGGTATCCTTGATATCCTCGCTCAAGGCCTCCTGGAGCAGCTCCTTGGAGATCGCCGCGTCGGTGGTGACAAAGGATAACATGGTGCACATATTGGGGTGGATCATGCCGGAGCCCTTGCACATGCCGCCGATGGTCACAGTCTGGCCGCCCAGCTCCACCTGCACCGCCACTTCTTTTTTCTTCGTATCCGTGGTCATGATGGCCTTCGCCGCCTGGGTGCCGCTCTCCAGGCTGCCGTCCAGCTCCGGAGCCATCGCCTGGATCCCGGCCTTTAACCGGTCCATGGGAAGCTGCATCCCGATCACGCCGGTAGACGCCACCAGGACCGCGCTCTCCGGCACATGCAGCGCCTGGCTGGCCGCCTCCGCCGTCTCCTGGCAGTAGCCGTAGCCCTCCGCCCCGGTACAGGCGTTGGCAATGCCTGCGTTGACCACCACTGCCTGGGCAAAGTCCGATTCCTTTACGATCTTCTGGTCCCATTTCACCGGGGCAGCCTTCACCACGTTGGTGGTAAAGGTCCCTGCCGCCCTGCAGGGCGCTTCGCTGTAGATCAGCGCCATATCCTTCCGGTCCTGATATTTGATGCCTGCCGCGGTGGACGCCGCCAGGAATCCTTTTGCCGCGGTCACGCCGCCTTCGATCTGCTTCATCTTATCTTCCTCCCCTACTGATTGAATCGGGTGATATTCTCCTCGTTCAGCACAAAATCATAATAATAAAAATCGTCCCGTCTCGTCCAGCCCACATGGTTCCAGAACGCGTTCCCCAGGGAATTGGACGTAAACGCCACCAGGCTCACCTTGTTGATGCCCTCCGCCTGCAGGGCCCGCATGGCGAAATGGGCCATCCGGTGGCCGACGCCCCGGTTCCGGTAATCCCGGGCCACGCACACATGGTAGAAATACCCGGTGCGCCCGTCGTGGCCGCAGAGGATGGAGCCGACGATCCGGCCATTCTGCACCGCCACCACGCTGGTGGTGGGATTCCGCTTTAGGAAACGCTCCACGCCCTCCCGGGAATCGTCGATGCTGCGGATCCCAAATCCCTGGATCTGCATCCACAGCTCATATACCTTATCATAGTCCTCGATGGTCATCTCCCGGATGAGGACGCTCATGGTTCCTGCCATAGTGTTCCAAACCTTTCTGTTTTTGTGATCGCTGTCCCTGTGGGATGACCGTTCCCGCCCTCAGTCAGACGGTTCTCATTCCGGGCCGCAGGCCCTATCCCTGACGGCCGTTCCCGCTTCCGGGCCGCCCGCTTTCTACGGGAATACCGGGATCTGTCTCAATCCGGTCTGCTCCGGCAGCCCGAACATCAGGTTCATGTTCTGCATCGCCTGACCGGCCGCGCCCTTGACCATATTGTCAATGGCTCCCATCATCACGATGCGGTTGGTCCGGCTGTCTAACTGGAAGCCTACGTCTGCAAAATTGCTCCCCTCTACCCAGCGGGTCTGAGGCGGCATGCCCGGCTCCAGCACCCGGACAAAATATTCATCCTGATAATAGGAATCGTATACGGCTTTTACCTGCTCCGCCGTCACGCTTTCCGTCAGGGACGCATAGGCGGTCACCAGGATGCCCCGGTTCATGGGCACCAGGTGGGGAGTGAAGCTGATGGTCACCGGCTTGCCCGCCGCGTAGGATAGCTGCTCCTCGATCTCCGGCGTATGGCGGTGGCTGGCCACCCCGTAAGCCTTGATGCTCTCGTTGACCTCGCAGTACAGGCTGTCGGTCTTATTGCCCCGGCCTGCTCCGGAGGTCCCGGACTTGGCGTCGATGATGATGGTATCCGGATCGATCAGCCCTTCCTTCACCAGCGGATAGATGGTCAAAAAGGAACAGGTGGGATAGCATCCCGGATTGGCCACCAGACGGGCCTTCTTCACCTGCTCCCGGTTCACCTCCGGCAGGCCGTACACAGCTTCCGGCAAAAACTGGGGCGTGGGATGCTTGATCTTATACCACTGCTCATAGATCTCTACATCTTTAATCCGGAAATCCGCGCTCAGATCGATGATCTTCGTCTTCTGGAGCAGTTCCTCCGTCACCTGGGCCGCGCAGAAGCCCTGGGGCGTGGCCGTAAAGATCACGTCCGCCAGCTCCGCTAATTTCCCCATATCGTCATCCTGGCAGGGCTCCATGGCCGCGTGGGCCATATTGCGGTAGATGGAAGCAAAATCCTGTCCCACATAGCTTCTGGAACCATACCATACTAATTCTACATCGTCACGCTGCAGCAGGAGTCTCGCCAGCTCTGCGCCTGCATAGCCGGTGGCTCCGATAATACCAGCCTTGATCTTCATCCTTCTTCCTCCCGATCCCAAATTTCTCGGTATTTCCTTCAATTATAGTCAGTTTTGCCTGCAATGGAAAGTATTTTTTTCAATACCGGCGGCTTTCCCCCGCCGCCAGCCCCTCCTCATTGGGCAAGATTTTATAATTATACAGCCTTTCTGCATATTATGCAACCACTTTTTATAAAAATACATTTTATGCTTGCAATATCCGGGGAAATGGTGTATATTTATGAGGTCCGGTGCAAAACCGCACTGAGACGCCCTATTTTATAAGAAAGATCAAGATGATAACACACGTCGAAGGAGGTTCTACATAATGAAAGAGAAAGTGGTATTGGCATATTC
>DVLJ01000006.1 GCA_018715565.1 Candidatus Ventrimonas merdavium | reverse complement strand
TTTGATAGGTAAAAACTATTGTATATTTTAAAGTTTTTGGATATACTATTGATAAGCACGAGGAGGTGATCGAATGATCATAAGGCCACAGTACCTGAATATTTTAAAAACCTACCGGGATGTGCCGCTGGTCAAGGTCCTGGCAGGGATCCGTCGCTGCGGAAAATCCACTATTTTAGATATGCTGCAGAACGACTTGCAAAAAAGCGGGGTTGCCGCAGACCACATCATCTGCATGCGTTACACTTCGGAATCGTTTGAGGACGGCATGACGGATAAGGATATGTATCATGGAATCCGGGCGCAGATGATCAACGACGGACGGTATTACCTCCTCCTGGATGAAGTCCAGGAGATCGATGGCTGGGAAAAGGCGGTAAACAGTCTGCTGGAAGATACGAACGCGGATATTTACGTAACTGGATCCAACTCCAAGCTCATGTCCAGCGAAATTTCAACCTATTTGACGGGGCGGTATCTTTCCATTCCGGTTTATACCTTGTCTTTTGCCGAATATTTGGAGTTTAAAAAAACAAGCGGACTTTCGCCGAAAGAGCTCTTGAACGAATACATCCGCACAGGCGGATTTCCGATCGTCGCTCTCGGCAGCTTTGACGAACGTTCTGCCTACCAGATCGTAGAGGGGATCTATCATTCTGTCATAACCAACGATATCACAAGACGGCACAGCATCGCGAATTTTGATCTGTTTAACCGCGTTGTCCGCTATGTTGTGGAAAATGTAGGCAAAACCTTTTCTGCAAACGCCATCGTAAAATTTCTGAAAAATGAGGGGCGCGCCCTGTCCGTTGAAACGGTTTACAACTATCTGAACTGGCTGGAAAAGGCGTTCGTGATCTACCGCTGCCAACGGTACGATCTACAGGGGAAGTCCGTGCTGAAAACTCAGGAGAAATTCTATCTTGCCGATCCTTCTCTCAAGTACTGCGTCATGGGCTTTCAGCCCAAGTCCGTTGCAGCTATGCTGGAAAATATCGTCTACTTTGAGCTGCGCCGGAAGAGATATGAAGTTTATATCGGAAAAGATGGGGCGAAGGAAATTGATTTCGTCGCTGTGCGCCGCGATGAGCGGATTTATGTTCAGGTGTGCCGTCAGCTTCCGGATGGATCTGATCGGGAACTTGCTAATCTCCTTGCGATCAAAGACCACTACCCCAAATATGTGGTAACTCTGGACGAGATGGCCGTGGGAAACGTCAACGGCGTTAAGATCGTGCATTTGGCGGATTTTCTGCTTGAATCGGACTATTAAAGACTGGATTTTGTACAAAAGTCCCTTTGCAATTTTCCTTCGAGCGCTCTATAATACAAGGTACAACGTGTAGCGTTATGCGTAATCCCGGTTGCGCATAGGGCTGCACGTTTTTTTGTTGGATGGGCACTCCGCGCAAAGGGATATGGCTGCTGATGCAGCCGCGCTCCGGCGCGGGTGTGCGCCAGGGACGCACGTTCTACAAAAAAGAAGGGAGGATCACCCAATGGAAACTTCAAACCATTTTTTAGGGACGGAACGGATCGGAACTTTGATGAGACGGTACGCCGTCCCCTGCATCATCTCGCTCCTGGTCGGCGCCCTCTACAACATCGTCGACCAGATCTTCATCGCTAATGCCAGCTACTTAGGCTCCCACGGCAACGCCGCCAACACGGTCGTATTTCCTCTGACCGTCTTGGCTCTGGCCATCGCCGTCATGGTGGGAGACGGCTGCTGCGCCTTTGTCAGCCTCAGCCTGGGAAAAGGCGAACCTCGGGCTGCCAAACGCAGCGTAGGAAATGCGGTGGTGATGTGCCTGGCAGCCTGACACATCCTGCATATGAAGGTCATCAAACCCGCCGGACGGGATCTGCGCCTGGATCCGGATATCCGCGGACGGACGCTGCTGCTGGGCATCACCAGCTTTCTCTCCCAGATTTCCCTGGTTGCGGCGATGGCGGCCATCAATAACATGATCCGCAGATACGGGGCCATGGACGCCATTTTCGGGCAGCCCCAGTACGCCCAGATCCCCATGGCGGTGGTGGGGATCGTCATGAAATTTTTCCAGATCGTCATCTCCATCGTGGTCGGCATGGCGGCCGGCTGCCTGACCGTCTTTATCCACGCCAGCACGGAATTCCGGGCGGAACGGATCGTCTCCGTATACGGGGAACGGGAAGCCGCCCCGGAAGTCCGCATCCGGGATAAAGACCGGCGGCGAGCTGCCTACCACCGCTTCTATACCGATATGAAATGGGGCTATGCCAAGAATTATCAGGTGTCCTTGGACAGCGGGAGCCTGGGGATCGAACGGTGTGTGGAGATTTTGAAGATGCTGTACTAAAATCCCCGGCATTCCCGTTCCTGAAAAAGAGCAGGACCTTCCTTCCCACCTGCTGCGAAATGGTGTATAATGGATGTATCACGATTGAACACAAAGGAGAACTGCCATGTTAGAAGCAGGAATGAAAGCGCCAGATTTTACACTCAAGGACAAGGACGGGAATGAGATCACCCTCTCTGCCTTTGCAGGCAAAAAGGTGGTGCTCTATTTCTATCCCAGAGACAACACCCCGGGCTGCACCAAACAGGCCTGCGCCTTTGCAGGGGCCTACGAGGGCTTTCGGCAAAAGGACGTGATCGTCATCGGCGTCAGCAAGGACAGCCAGGCGTCCCATCGGAAGTTTGCTGAAAAATACAACCTGCCCTTCCTTCTGGCGTCCGATCCTGAGCTTGCGGCCATCCAGGCCTACGATGTATGGAAGGAAAAGAAGCTTTACGGCAAAGCCAGCATGGGCGTGGTCCGAACCACCTACATCATTGACGAAAACGGGATCATTGAGAAAGTTTACCCCAAGGTAAAGCCGGACACCAATGCGGCTGAGATTTTGGAATACTTAAACCAGACCGCCTAAAAGGGGAATATCCCCTAACGCGTCCCGTATTTTGCCGTGCACACCAAAAGGGAGGGCAGATAGCGCCCTAAGCGCCGTCTGCCCTCCCTTCCTCACGGATATTTGTGCAGTCCGCCAGCATCGGCGTCCCATTCTCTACGCCTTCAGCTTCTGCTTATAATCCCGCTCCACTTCCCGCTTGGCGTCCTTCTTGGCGATATCCGCCCGCTTATCGTACAGCTTCTTACCTCGGGCCAGGCCGATCTCCACCTTCACCAGGCTTCCCTTAAAATACACCTGCAGGGGCACCAACGTATAGCCCTTCTCCCGGATCTTGCCGCCCAGCTTGTTGATCTCGCTGCGGTGCAGCAAGAGCTTTCTGGGGCGCAGCGGGTCCTTGTTGAAGATGTTGCCCTTTTCATAGGGGTTGATGTGCATGCCGTACACATACACCTCGTTCTTGTCGATGCGGACAAATGCTTCCTTGATGCTGCAGTGGCCCATCCGGATGGACTTTACCTCCGTGCCGAACAGTTCCACGCCGCACTCCAGCTTCTCGTCGATAAAATAATCATGGTACGCCTTTTTGTTGTTGGCTACCAGCTTGATCGCTTCCTTCAAATCCTTACTCCTCCCAGTCTTCGTCTTCCTCCGCCGGTACAAAATCGATGGTCCTGCTCAGCCGGTCGGTGCCTGCCACGGCTACCCGTACCTTCTGTCCCAGCTTGTAGGTCCGGCCGCCCAGCTCGCCGGCCAGCTCCATGCGCGTCTCATCGAACACATAATAATCGTCCCGCAGCTCGCTGACCCGCACCAGCCCTTCCACCGTGTTGGGCAGCTCCACATAAAAGCCCCAGCCGGTGACGCCGGAAATGACGCCTTCAAAGACCTCTCCGATCTTATCTTCCATAAACTGGCACTTTTTCAGCTTCACGGTCTCCCGCTCCGCCTCGTCCGCCCGCCGCTCCATGGCGGAGCACTGGACTGCCACGCCGGTGAGGATCCGGTCGTAATGGGCGCGCCGCTCCGGGCTGATCCCGTTTTTTAAATTCTCCTTGATGATCCGGTGGATCTGCAGGTCCGGATACCGGCGGATCGGCGAGGTAAAATGGGTATAATACTTGGCCGCCAGCCCGAAATGTCCGCTGCACACCGGCATATACTTGGCCTGCTTCATGGCCCGCAGGGTCAGGCGGCTGATCAGCGCCTCCGCCTCGCTGCCCTCGATCTTCTCCAGCAGCTTCTGCAGCTCCTTGGGATGCACCTCCCCGTTCTGGGTGCGGATGCTGTACCCAAAGTTATTGATGAACACGCCCAGCCGCTTCATCTTCTCCGGCTCCGGGTTGTCGTGGGTCCGGTATAAGAACGGCAGATCCTGCCAGAAACAGTCCTCAGCGATGGTCTCGTTGGCCATCAGCATGAAATCCTCGATGATCCGGGTGGCCGCGTTCCGCTCATAAGGCTTGATCTCCACCGGACGGCCCTTCTCATCCAGGATCACCTTCGTCTCCGGGAAATCAAAATCGATAGAGCCTCTCTGGTGCCGCTTCTGCCGCAGGATGTCCGCCAGCTCCTTCATGGTGTCGAACAGCTCCACAAAGTCCCGGTATTCCTCCATCAGGGCCTCGTCCCGGTCGGTCACGATAGCATTCACCGCTGTGTAGGTCATCCTCCGGTCCACCTGGATCACAGTCTCCGCCACCTCATGGCCCAGGACCCGTCCCTGCCCGTCGATGTCCATGATGCAGCTAAGCGCCAGCCGGTCCACTCCCGCGTTCAGGGAACAGATCCCGTTGGACAGCCGGTGGGGGAGCATGGGGATCACCCGGTCCACCAGATAGACGCTGGTGCCACGCCTTAAGGCTTCCTCATCCAGAGGGCTGTTCTCCGTCACGTAATGGCTCACATCCGCGATGTGGACCCCCAGCCGGTAGCCGAAGGGCTCCCGGGTCAGGGTAATGGCGTCGTCCAGATCCTTGGCGTCCTCTCCGTCGATGGTCACCGTCTGCCAGGCCCGCAGGTCCCGGCGGCCCGCCAGCTCCTCCGGGCGCACTTCCTCCGGCATCCCGGCGGTCTGGGCCATCACCTCCGGCGGATACTCCTCCGGGATCCCGTAGGCCCGCACAATGGATAAGATATCCGTCCCCGGGTCGTTCACATGGCCCAGGATCTCGGTGATCACTCCCTCCGGCTTCTTCCGCTCGCCGCCGTAGTCCGTCAGCCGGACCACCACCTTGTGGCCGGTCACCGCCCCCAGGTCCTTCCCTTCCGGGATGAACACATCCGCGCCGATCTTCTGGTTATCCGGGATCACGAACCCGAAATGCCTGCTTTTCTGATAATATCCCACCAGGGTCTGGTTCGCCCGCTCCAGCACCCGCAGGACGGTTCCCTCCGGCCGCCGTCCGGGCCGGGCCGGTTCCGCCGTCACCTGGACCTTGTCCCCGTGGAGGGCGTCCTTCGTCCGCTCCGCCGGGATGAAGATATCCTGCTCCAGTCCCTCCACGGTCACAAAGCCGTAGCCCTTGCCCGTCCCGGAAAAGGTCCCGGTAAGGAGGCTCCGCTCCGGCTTCCCGTACTTGCCCCGCCGGGAAAGGCCGATCTTGCCCTCGGCGATCAGGGCGTCCAACACTTCCTTTAACTCCTCCCGCCGCTCCCTGGGCACGTCCAGCAGCATCGCCAGTTCCTTCAGCTTCATAGGCACGTAGGCCGGATCCTCCATCAGGGCCAGCAGGTGGTTCTTTCGTTCCTGTAATACTGTATCTGTCATGTTGCTCCTTATAATTCGCTCCTTCTATCTGCCTCTTGGATCTGTTTCTTCCGCATCTTATGCTGACTCCTTATACCAGTTCCTTACAGCCCTCGCTGCCTCAGCGATCCAGTCTCTGAAAGGGAAAAAAGCACCCTTGTCTCCAAGAGTGCTTCTGTGCGTTCTTACAGTATATTCAGCAAAAGCGCCAATACCATGAACAGGACTACTGCGATCGTCGTAAACTTCTGCAGGTTCCCTTCCATGGAACGGCCCTTATTCTTCCCCCAGTAGGAATCGGCCATACCGCTGATCGCTCCCAGTCCGGCAGACTTGCCTTCCTGAAGCAGGATCACCACGATCAAAAATATACAAATAAGAATAAAAAGCACGGATAAGATCAATTTCAGCATGCGATCTGCACCTCCTAATAGTCAAACACAGATATTCTAGCACAGTTCTGCTGAAAATACAAGCATTATCCTCCAAAGCCCGAAAAATCCTCTTCGATCCGCAGCAGCTGGTTATACTTGGCTACCCGTTCCGACCGGCAGGGCGCTCCGGTCTTGATCTGGCCGCTGTTCACCGCCACCGCCAGATCGGCGATAAAGGAATCCTCCGTTTCTCCTGACCGGTGAGAGATCACCACGCCGAAGCCTGCCTTTTTCGCCATTTCAATGGCCTCCAGGCTCTCTGTCAGGGTCCCGATCTGGTTCACCTTGATCAGGATGGCGTTGGCCGCCTGCTCCCGGATGCCCCGGGAGAGCCGTTTGGTGTTGGTCACAAACAGATCGTCCCCCACCAGCTGCACCCGGTCCCCCAGGGTTTCCGTCAGCTTCCTCCAACCGGTCCAGTCCTCCTCATGGAGGGCATCCTCAATCGAACAGATGGGAAAACCTTCCACCAGCCGCCGAAAGTATTCCACCATTTCCTCCGTGGTCCGGGTGATGGGCGCTCCGTTCCGGCTCCCTTCTCCCGGAAAGACATACCGCCCGGTGTCCGTATCATACAGCTCGCTGGCCGCCGCATCGATGGCGAACCGGATATCCTTGCCCGGCTCGTACCCGCTCATTTTGACGGCGTCCATCAGGTAGCAGAGTACCTCCTCCGTGTTTTTCAGGTTTGGGGCAAATCCGCCCTCATCTCCCACCGCGGTGCTGTATCCGCCTACTTTCAGCAGGTTTTTCAGGGTATGGTACACCTCAGAACACATTTTTAACCCCTCAGAAAAGGTCTTTGCCCCCACCGGCATGATCATGAACTCCTGTAAGTCCACCGTATTGTCCGCGTGGACGCCGCCGTTCAACACGTTCATCATAGGCACCGGCATCGTCCTGGCATTGACGCCGCCCAGATACCGGTACAGCGGGATCCCCTGCTGGGCCGCGCAGGCCCGGGCCACTGCCAGGGACGCCCCCAGGACAGCGTTGGCTCCTAAACGGGACTTATTCTCCGTCCCGTCCGCCTCCCGCAGGATCCGGTCGATGTTGGCCTGGCAGAAGGCGTCCTCGAACATCAGCACCTCCGCGATCACCGTATTCACATACTCCACCGCTTTTTTCACGCCTTTTCCGTGATAGCGGGAGCCGCCGTCCCGCAGCTCCATCGCCTCAAAGCTTCCCGTAGACGCCCCCGACGGCACCGCCGCCCGGCCCACAGCTCCGCCCTCTAAGCGCACCTCCACCTCTAAGGTGGGATTGCCCCGGGAATCCAGGATCTCCCGCCCCCGCACTCCAGCGATCTCAAATGCTCCGCACATAAAAATGGCCTCCTTACTCTCAGCGAAATCTCAAATAAATTTCAGATTTAATCTAAGATAAGGATAGCCATTTTTTATGGTTCTATGCGCGGGCGGCTGCAAGCCGCTCATGTTCTTTATTGATGCAATACTCCCGATATTTTCAGTTCTGCTTCGGATTCTCTCTTTATAACTTCTCCCGCTTCTCCTCCGCAGATTCTTCCATTACAGCTTTTCCTGCTTCTCCCGCCGCAGATTCTCCCCATTCGCGGCGATCACATCCCGATACCATCCAAAGGATTTCTTCGGGATCCGGCGCAGGGTGCCGTTTCCTTCATTATCCTTGTCCACATAGACCAGTCCGTAGCGCTTGGACATCTCCCCGGTGGTGGCGCTGACCAGATCGATGCAGCCCCAGACCGTATAGCCCAGAAGCTCCACCCCGTCCTCGTCCACCGCGTCCATCATCGCCAGGATATGGTCGTTTAGATAGGCGATGCGGTAGTCGTCGGAGATCTCCCCGTTCTCCTCCGGCTGGTCCACCGCGCCTAAGCCATTTTCTACGATAAACAGCGGCTTCTGGTAGCGGTCATACAAGGCGTTTAAGGTGATCCGCAGGCCCAGGGGGTCGATCGGCCAGCCCCACTGGCTGCACGTTAAGTATGGATTCTTCGCCGAGGCAAACACGTTGCCGCCGGACGCCTCTCCCTGGCCGTCTGCGCGGACGCACCGGCTGTTGTAGTAGGACAGGGAAATGAAATCTACCGGATGCTCTTTCAGGATCGTCAGATCGTCCTCTCCCATTTCCAGACGGATCCCCTGCCGCTCCAGGAATTTCTTCGCGTAGGACGGATAGGCTCCCCTAGCCTGCACGTCGATGAAGAAATAGTTCTCCCGGTCCTTCTGCAGGCTTTCCCATACGTCCTCCGGCCTACAGCTGTAAGGGTAGACACTGCCTGCCGCCAGCATGCAGCCGATCTGGATATCCGGCCGGATCTCGTGGGCCAGTTTGGTCGCCAGGGCCGAAGCCACCAGCTCGTTGTGGGCGGCCTGGTATTTGACCTGTACCGGGTTCTCCCCTTCCTCCAGCCGGATCCCCGCTCCCATAAAGGGCAGGTGCATCAGCATGTTGATCTCGTTGAAGGTGATCCAGTAGCGCACCTTCTGGCCGAAACGGCGGAACAACGCCTCGCAGTACCGCAGGTAGCAATCGATCACCTTCCGGCTCCTCCAGGAACCGTACCGTTCTACCAGCGCCAGGGGGATGTCAAAGTGGCAGATGGTCACCACCGGCTCGATCCCGCAGCGCAGAAGCTCGTCAATATAGTTCTCATAAAACCGCAGCCCCGCCTCGTTGGGCTCCGTTTCCTCCCCCGTGGGGAAGATCCGGGACCAGGAGATGGAAAACCGGTAGCACCGGAATCCCATCTGGGCCAGCAGGGCGATATCCTCCTGATAATGGCCATATCCGTCCACCGCTTCCCGGCCTGGATACCAGGTATCCTC
This sequence comes from Candidatus Ventrimonas merdavium, assembly GCA_018715565.1. Lineage (GTDB taxonomy): Bacteria > Bacillota > Clostridia > Lachnospirales > Lachnospiraceae > Brotaphodocola > Brotaphodocola merdavium. The sequence continues at coordinate 8,518 of DVLJ01000006.1, read as the reverse complement.
CGGCAGGCTGCGGTAGTCCATGGTCCCGGCCATGACCGCCATCCGGTTCGGCCCATGGGGAAGCATATCCACGATCCCAGGGCCGCGGCCGTCAGCCTGCCAGCCGCCCTCCGACTGGTTAGCCGCCGTGGCGCCGCCCCATAAAAAGTCCTTCTGCATGGTCGTTCTCCTCTCCTATCTTACGGTCAGCAGCTGTTCGCCGCTTTCCACCTGGGTCTTGTCCGTGGCGGATACCTCCTGGAACAGGACGTAATTGGCCACCAGGACCGGGGTCACCAGAGAATATCCGGCTTTCTCGATCATCTCCTTGTCAAATTCCAGGAGCTTCTGTCCCTGCCGTACCCGGTCGCCGGTCTTTACCAGCGGGCGGAAGCCTTTTCCTTCTAACTGTACCGTATCCATGCCCACATGGATCAGCAGCTCCAGTCCGGAATCCGTGGTCATGCCCACCGCATGCCCGGTGGGGAAGAAGGCAGAGATCACGCCGTCCGCCGGGGCGTACAGCACGCCCTCCGCCGGCATCACTGCCGCGCCCAGTCCCAGGACTCCGCTGGAAAATGCCTCGTCCTTCACCTCGGATAACGGGATCACGGCTCCCTTCAGAGGGCTGGCTACGGTCTTAGGCTCACTGGAGACCGCATTGGAGCCAGTGGCCTGTACGGCACTGTCTTTTACTCCGGCGTGCTCTGCGCTGCCCGCAGCTTTCCCGGCAGCAATCCCAGTGTCTGCTTCCGCACCACCTGCCGCCAATACCGTCTCCTTATCCTTATACAGGATCATCGTCAGCACAAACGCCACCGCCATGGAGATCCCGATTCCCGCAAAGGCCACCAGGATATTCCCCATAGTGCCGTCCGGGTTCATCATGTTCGGCAGCTCAAAGACGCCCATGCCGCCCAGGATGAATTTCCGGAAGTTAAAATGTCCGTAGAACGCGCCGCCGATGCCTCCGGCGATACAGCTGATGATGAACGGTTTTTTCAGCGGCAGCAGGATCCCGTAGATGGCCGGCTCCGTGACGCCGAAGATGCCGGAGATAAAGTTGGGGATCGCCATTTCTTTTAATTTCCGGTCCTTTGTCTTAAAGAAGATGGCCAGCACCACCGCAGAGGTGGCAAAGGTGCAGGCGAAGAACGGCATCATCACATTGTCGTAGCCTAAGGTCATCACGTTGTTGATGTACACCGGGATGAAGCCCCAGTGCATACCGAAGATCACCAGGATCTGCCAGGTCAGTCCCACGATGCCGCCTGCCAGCAGCGGGCTGAAGCTGCGGATCGTCAGGGTGAATTCTGAGATCAGGGTGGAACCAAAGGTGGCCACCGGCCCCAGGAAGATCACCGCCACCGGCAGCGTCACCAGCAGGGTCAGCATGGGCACGAAGAAGAACTTCACCAGGTCCGGGATGAATCGGTTGAACAGCTTCTCACACTTGGATGCAAACCACACCGCCAGGATCACCGGGATCACCGTTCCCGTATAGTCCACGGAGATCACCGGGATGCCGAAGAAATCAATGTACACTGGAGAGCTGAACATGGTCCCCTCCAGCAGGCTGTACAGAGGCGCTCCCGCCGCCGACAGGGCGCTGGACTGGATCCCCGGATAGCACATGGCCGCCCCTACTGCCAGTCCCAGCATCGGCTTTAAGTTAAATTTCTTCGCCGCCGTATAGCCTAAGAACAGGGGCAGGAAGGTAAACAAAGCGTCTCCCGCCGCGTTGATGATCAGATACCCTCCGCAGGTTGCGGAGTAAAGCCCCAGAGTCACAAACAGAGTGTTCAGCCCCTTCAGCATGCCGCAGGCCGCCATGATCCCCAGGATCGGCTGGAAGATACCGGACACCACGTCGATCGCCCGGTCCAACAGCTTTCCCTTCTTCGGTTCCTCCGCCGGACCCGTTTCCCCTAAGTCCAGCAGCGGCATCACGTCATCAAAAACTTCCGCTACATGATTGCCGATGACCACCTGATACTGGCCGCCGCTTTTCATGACCGTGACCACGCCCTCCATGTTTTTCAGGACGTCGTCCTCTGCCCGGCTCTCGTCCTTCAAGGTGAAACGAAGTCTTGTGATGCAATGGACCAGCCCGGATACATTTTCTTTTCCGCCGACATGCTTTACGATCTGCTCTGCCAGCTCATGATACTTCCCCATACCGTTCTCCTCCTTTTGTTTGATGGTTTGTTTTTGCTGATAGACCGACTATAGCACAGGCATTTCCCTGGAGGCAACGGTTCCGCAGGCGGTTGGTCCGGCGTTCCAGAAACAACAAAAAAAGGACCGCTGTCTTTGAAACAACGGTCCAGAAATACGGTCCGGAAGCCCTGATTCCGGGAACCTCGATTCCGGGAGCTTTGGTCCCGGATCCCCGGTACAAACAGCCCTGGCACTGGCTTAATCAATCCTGTTCAAACCTCTGATAGCTTTCGTCCCACAAAAGCCCCACATGGCTGAGCATCTCCAGAGAAGATCTGGCATGCTCCTCGTATCTTCCTGCTAAGAGCAGGGCAAAGAAAATATCCAGCACATAGGTGGTCCCGGAAAAGGAGGTGATCACATCCAGGCTCAGCAGGGAATCCCGGTTGGGGATCTCCACCACCTCATGGCACCAGGGACGGACAGCCTCACTGTAGGGCCCCAGGATGCCGACCACATAGTTCCTGGTCCCCTCCCGCAGGTACTTGGCCATCCGGATCACCGACCGGTTCGCCCCGGTAAAGCTGATCACAAAAGCTACGGTCTTTTTGCGGTTCCGGGCCGCCAGGTAATGAGCGTTGATGCTCTCATAGGCCGAGCTTTCCACCCCCAGGGTGCCGAATTTAAACGCCGCTGACTGGGCCAGGAAATAGCTGATGCCCGTACCGTAGATATCAATACACTCCGCGCTCTGGAGCATGCGGTTGATCCGGTTTAGGCTGTTCTTGTCCAGCGCCAGCCTGGTGTTGGTCACCGCCTTGTCATACAGCACCGGCAGGGTATTCACTATATCGTCACAGGAGCTGCTGCCTGTGATCGGCTCATTGGCCAGGATCCGGTCCAGGCGGCTTTGCTGGCTGGTCTCCTCCAGGAGCTTTAACTTCAGCTCCTGGTAACCCTCCAGCCCCAGCTTCTGGCTGAAGCGCACCACCGTAGCCTTGCTGGTCAGGGACGCCTTCGCCAGCTCCCCGGCGGACATGGCCGGGATCCGGTCCAGGTTCGCCAGGATATAGTCCGCCACATCCTTTTCGTGGCTGGTAAACTCTTTTTGATCCTTTAATCTGTCCAACAGCATGATCGTGGTCCCGGATCAGGCTCTCAGCTGGATGCCCAGACCCTCCAGTCCATTGAGGATCTTCCGCATCACGGCGTTGACCTCCTCGTCGGTCAGGGTGTGGTCCTTCGCCCGGAAGGAAATGGAGTAGGCCACGGATTTGTAGCCCTCCTGGATCTGGGAGCCTTCGTAAATGTCGAACAGCTGGCAGCTCTCTAAGAGCTTTCCGCCCCGCTGCTCCAGCACGTCCTCGATCTGGCCTACCAGCACCGCCTTCGGTACCACCATACTGATGTCCCGGGTGGTGGCCGGATATTTTGCCAGGCCCTCATACTTCCAATCGAAGCTGACAAACGGGATCACCGCCGGCATATCCAGCACTGCGATGTAGGTGCGGTCGCCGATCTTGTAGGTATCCGTCACGTCCGGATGCACCTCGCCTAAATAGCCCACCGGCACGCCCTCGTAGACGATATCCGCCTTGCGGCCCGGATGGAGGTAGGGACGCTCACAGGACGGGTCGTAATGCACCTTCTTCTTCATCCCCAGCTTCTCAAACAGCTCCTCTACCACGCCCTTCATGGTAAAGAAATCTCCCTCGCCGTACATGCCCAGGGTGAACTGTACCCGCTCGTCGGGAAGCTCGGTCAGAGGCAGGGCCTTCGGCAGATAGATCTTGGCCATCTCAAACAGCTTCACGTTCTTGTTCCGCCGGTTGTAGTTGGTGGCCAGAGAGGTCAGCATGCCATTCAGCGGCAGGGTCCGCATGATGCTGAAATCCTCGCCTAACGGATTGGAGATCGTTACCACCTGGCGCAGCTTAGAATCCGCCGGGATCAGCAGCTTATCAAATACCTTCGGGCTCTCAAAGGAATAGGTCATGCTTTCGCTGAAGCCGGAGAACATGGCAACCTCCTCCGCGATATCCTCTACCCGGCCCTCAAAGGAGATCCGGCCTGTGGTAGACTCGCCGGAGGGCAGGGTGGTGGGGATCTTGTCGTAGCCGTACATCCGGGCTACCTCCTCTGCCAGATCCGCCATGCGGTGGATGTCCTGACGGAAGGTGGGGGCGATCACCTCCTGGGTCTCCTCGTCAAAGCCCAGGCCCAGCATCCGGAAATAATCCTTCATGGTCTCTGCCGGGATATCGGTTCCCAGCAGGCTGTTGATCTTCTCCGGCTCGAATGCTACCCGCACCGGCTCCGGCTTGGCAGCGCACACGTCGATCATGCCGCCTACCACCTCACCGGCTCCCAGCTCCTCTACCAGCTGGCAGGCCCGGTTCACCGCCTCGTAGGCCGTGTTGGGATCCAGGCCCTTTTCGTACTTTCCGGAAGCGTCGGTCCGCAGGCCCAGCCGTTTGGCGGATAAGCGGATGTTGGTTCCGTCAAAGCAGGCGCACTCGAATACCATGGATTTTACGTCATCGGTGATCTTGGAGTTCTCACCGCCCATGATCCCGGCGATGCCCACTTCCTTCTCTCCGTCGTTGATCATCAGGATGTTGGCGTCCAGATTCCGCATCTGGCCGTCCAGGGTCTGGAAGGTATCCCCGTCCTGAGCGCATTTTACCACGATCTTGTGGCCGGCCAGCTGGTCGTAGTCAAAGGCGTGCATGGGCTGGCCGTATTCTTCCATGATGTAGTTGGTGATATCCACCAGGTTGTTGATGGGGCGGATGCCGCTGGCTGCCAGCCGTCTCTGCATCCATTCCGGGGACGGTCCCAGCTTGATATTTTTCACCATTCTTGCGCAGTAGCGGGGGCACAGCTCCGGATTTTCCACCTCTACGCTTAAGTAGTTGTGGATATCCTCGTCATTGCCCGTCTCCGTTACCACCGGCGGGTGGAATTCCTTGCGGAAGGCCGCGGCCGCCTCTCTGGCAATGCCGATCACGCCGTAGCAGTCCACCCGGTTGGAGGTGATCTCATACTCAAATACCACGTCGTGGAGGCCCAGCACCTCTACTGCGTCGGCTCCCACCGGGGTGTCCTCCGGCAGGATGTAGATGCCGCTCTCCGGGGCCAGAGGATACATATCCTTAGAGGAGCCCAGCTCCTCGATGGAGCACATCATGCCGCAGGATTCGATGCCCCGCAGCTTGCCCTTCTTGATGCGGATGCCGTCCTCCGGCAGAGGACCGCCGTCGTGGCCGCCAGCCACCTTGCCGCCGTCCAGTACCACCGGCACCTTGTCCCCTTCTTTTACATTGGGCGCGCCGGTCACGATCTGGATGGTCTCCGTGCCCACGTTCACCTGGCAGATGATCAGCTTATCCGCATCCGGGTGCCGCTCGATCTTCTCGATCTGGCCTACTACGATCTTCTCTAAGTTTTTATCCAGGCAGGCATAGCCCTCTACCTTGGTCCCGATCAGGGTCATGGCGTCGGTATACTCCTGAGGCGTCACGTCCAGATCCGGGACATATGCTTTGATCCATGATAATGCTGTATTCATGTTCGATCCCTCCTTATCAGAACTGCTTTAAGAACCGGATATCGTTCTCATACAGCAGTCTCATGTCGTCAATCTCATATTTCAGCAGGGCGATCCGCTCTAAGCCTACGCCGAAGGCGAAGCCTACATAGGCCTCCGGATCGATGCCGCACATCTCCAGCACATGGGGATGCACCATGCCGCAGCCTAAGATCTCGATCCAGCCGGAGCCCTTGCAGAACCGGCAGCCCTTGCCGCCGCATTTGAAGCAGCTGACGTCCATCTCGGCGCTGGGCTCGGTGAACGGGAAATGATGGGGACGGAATTTTACCTTGGTCTCCTCGCCGAACATCTCCTTGGCAAACTCTGCCAGGGTGCCCTTCAAGTCCGCGAAGGTGATGTGCTTGTCGATCACCAGTCCCTCTACCTGATGGAAGGACGGGGAATGGGTGGCGTCCACCTCGTCGGAGCGGAATACCCGGCCTGGGGAGATCATGCGAATCGGCAGCTTGCCCTTTTCCATGGTACGGGCCTGTACCGGGGAGGTCTGGGTCCGCAGCACGATATCCTTGCTGATGTAGAAGGTGTCCTGCTCATCCTTGGCCGGATGGTTCGGCGGGATATTTAACTTGGTGAAATTGTACTCGTCGTACTCGATCTCCGGTCCCTCTACGACCTCGTAGCCCATGCCGGTGAAGATGCGCTCCACCTCTTTTAAGGCTACCATATTGGGATGGCTGTGGCCGATGTTGGCCTTCTTGGCCGGAAGGGTCACGTCGATGACCTCCTTCGCCAGCTGCTCCTGACGGGCCTTGGCCGCCAGCGCCGCCTTGGTCTCCTCCAGCTTTTCCTCCAGCAGGGCCCGCACCTCGTTGACCATCTGGCCTACCTTCGGCCGGTCCTCGGGAGCCACGTCCTTCATGCTCTTTAACACCGTGGTCAGCTCGCCCTTCTTGCCCAGGTAAGCCACCCGGATGTCATTCAAGGCGTCCAGCCCGTCCGCTCCTGCGATCCGCTCCAGAGCTTCTGTCTTGATCTTTTCCAACTGCTCTCTCATGGTTTTCTTCCTTTCCATTCTTATAAAGTGTGCGCGTCTGCCGGAAGGGGGAAACGTTGTGGGCCGCGGCCCGCGCCGGAGCGCGGCTGCGCCAGCAGCCATATTCCTTTGAAACAAAAAAATCCCCTTGCAGCAGAACACTGCAAAGGGACGATCTTACAACCGCGGTACCACCCAGCTTCCTGCCTCGCCTGACGTCCGGCGGGCCCCTTAGGGTCCCTCACCGACTCATCCGCTCCGGCAGACTCTCAACATGCGTAACGTGCATCACCCGTCGCGGCCTATCTCCGGTCTCCCGGCGTTCAGCCCCGCAGCTCCTGTGGGAAATTCGCGCGTCGGTCTGAACGGAAAGGGGCTTACAGCCGGCGACCCCTTCTCTCTGGCCGGAAACCGGGCACTACTGGACACATTCACAGCTTTTGGCGTTTCTTAACGAAATCTAAGTCATATTTTAGTCATGGGCCGGGGAAATGTCAAGCGTTTTTTCATCTGGCCGCAGGGCCGCCCACAATGCGCTCCCAAGCCCCATCTGCACCGATACCGAGCGGCTCTGCTCGTTCCGGCCCCCTGCCGTCCAGCCTACGGCTCCTCCTCCCCGATCGCCTCGATCTGCTCGATGATATCCATATAATCGCCGCAGAATTCCTCGTAGATGGGGCGCACCGCCTCCTGGAAGCGGGCCTTTTCCTCCGGAGACAGCTCGATGACCGTACAGCCCTCCCGCCGCACCTTTTCCTCAGAAGCCTTGGACTCCCGCTCCCACAGCCTCCGCTCATACACGGCGGATTCCTGGGCGCATTCCCGGATGATCGCCTGGTCCGCCTCGCTCAGCCGCTCCCAGGTCACCTGGGAGACCAGCTGCACCTCCGGCACCCGGGTGTGCTCGTCCACCGTAAAAAACCCCGCCACCTCATGGTGGTTCATCGACTCATAGGACGGCCAGTTGTTCTCCGCCACGTCGATGGTCGCCGTCTGGAAGGCAGAATACACCTCCTCGTAATCCAGGGCTACGGGACGGCCTCCCAGCACCTCGATCATCCGCTTCATCAGCTCCGAATCCTGCACCCGGACCCGCATATACTTCATATCCTCCAGCCTGGTGATAGGCGTCAGGGAGCTGTAGAAATTCCGGGCTCCCGCGTCATACCAGGACAGGGCCGTCAGCCCAGAGCCCTCAAAGCAATCCAGGAATTCATCCCCGATCTCTCCCTCCAGGACCTCCCACATATGCTCCGAGCTGTCATACAGATACGGCAGCTGGAGGACGTTCAGCTTGGGGATCCGGTCTCCTAAGCTGGATAAAGATACCCGGGAAAAATCGACCCCGCCGTACCGCAGCTGATCCACCACGCTCTGCTCCACCCCCAGCACGCCCTCGGCCTTCACCTGGATCACGATCCGTCCGCCCGTCCGCTGCTCCACCAGCTCCGCAAACCGGTAGGCTCCCTGGGTGGTGGGATAATCCTCCGGCTGGTTCTCCGCGTACGTCAGCACATACTGGGGCGTCTGCCCGGTCTCCGCCTTCCCGCTCTGTCCGCAGGCAGCGCAGGCGATCCCGGCAGCCCAGAGAAGCCCCGCAGCCGCCAAAGCCCTCAGCCAGCGTCCTGTCTCCGGCTGTTCTGTCCGTATCCCATTCCATTTCCTGTTGTGTTCTTTCCTCATCTGTCTCCATCCCCCGCTCGATCACGCCCATTATAGCACAAAACTGCGGAGGTTGACAAATGGTTCCCAATCGAGTAGGAGGGAGCGATTAACTCCCGTCCTCTCACAAC